>NZ_JBSGDT010000008.1:167844-242263 GCF_053602515.1 Amycolatopsis sp. NPDC004368
GTGAACCGCGCCGATCCGGCCCACCTCACCGGTCCGGCAACCTCGCCGATCCGCCACGCTGGGCCGATCCAGCTCACCTCATCGGTCCGGCGACCGCGCCGATCCGGCTCACTTCGCCGCTCTGGCGGGACCTTGTCCCACCACTCGGCGCACTCCGCTGATCCGGCGGCCTATGCCGCCCGAGCGAGGCTTGCCGGTTCGGCGAGCCCCTGCCGGGCCCCTCGCTCGCCTCACCGGGTCGGCAAACGCTGCTGGCCCTGGCTGGCCCCGCCGACCCTGCCGGTCAGGTGCACTGCGGCGGTCCGGCGGATCGGGCCGCTCCGGCAAGCCTGGCGAGCAAGCGCACTGCGGCGGTGCGGCGGACCGTGCCGTCCTGGCAAGCCTGGCAAGCCTGGCAAGCCTGGCAAGCCTGGCAAGCCTGGCAAGCCTGGCAAGCCTGGCAAGCCTGGCAAGCCCGGCGAGCTGGTGCGCCTGGTGAGCAAGCGTGCTCCGGACCGTGTCGTCCCGGCACACCTCGCCGGTCCGGTTCGCTTAGCCGGTCCGGCACGCCTCGCCGGACCGGCGAACCGCGCCGACCCGGTTCACTTCACCGTTCTGGCGGGGGACCTGCCCGCCAGAACGGCGTACTCCGCTGATTCGGTGGCCTGCGCCGTGCGGGCGAGCATTGCCGGCTCGGCCCTGCCGGGTAAGCGCCCTCGCTGGCCCCACGAGCCTCACCGCGTCGGCGAACACCGCTGGCCTGACCGCCCTTGCCGACCCTGCCGGTCAAGCGCACTTCGGCGGTGTGGCGGGCCGTGCCGTCCTGGCAAGCCCGGCAAGCCCGGCGGACAAGCGTGCTCCCGGACCGTGCCCGGCAGGCCGGCGAGTTAGCGCACTGCGGTGGTCCGGCAAACCGTGCCGTCCTGGTGAGTCCGGCAAGCCCGGCGTGCACGCGCGCTCCCGGACCGTGCCGTCCTGGCGAGCCGGGCGGTCAAGCGCGCTCCGCGCACCAGTCGCGCCCCGCCTATGGGGCCGGCCCGAGGCGTTGCTGGGCAAGCGCGCTCCGCCGGTCTGGCGGGCCGTGCCGCGCCTCGGCGCGCTCTGCCGATTCGGCGGCCGCCGCTTTGCGGTCGAGCTGACGCCCCAGCGCGCCGTGCCGAACCGGCGGGCGCGGTCGGCCTGCCGGTTCGGGAGCCCGCCGGCCAGATCGCTCAGCTGACCGTGCCGCTCTGACCGAGGAACCCGCCAGCTTTCATCGCACCTCCCGACCAACCTCGACGTTCCGATAACGGGGATATCCGGATAGTGCCGACAGGTAGGCTCGCCGGCGTGTCACGACTGAGCCGCGCTGAGTCGCAGAATCGCAATCGCGAGCACGTTCTCCAAGTCGCTCGCACTCTCTTCCTTTCTGGTGGTTACCGAGCCACCTCGCTCGCAGCGGTTGCCGATGCGGCCGGGTTCTCGACGGGCGTCGTGTACTCCAACTTCAGCGGCAAGCCCGAGCTGGCCCTCCAGGTGCTTCACGGCATCCAGGCCGAGCAGGCCGAGGCGTTGGCGCCTCTCCTCGACCACACGCAGGCCCCAGGCGAGCTCGCGCGCGGCCTGCGGGAGTGGGCCGAGCAGGCCCTTGCCTCCGGGTGGCCCCGCTTCGAGCTGGAGTTCGCCCTCGACACCCGCGCGGACCCGGCGATGGTGGCCGCCATCGCCGAGCGTCAGCGCTTCGCCGCCCATCTCGTCACCAGGGCGCTGCGCAGGCACTTGCCGGAAGACCTCCAGTCCGTCCTTCCGCTCACCGCCCTCGCCGACGCCGTGGTTGATCTGATGATCGGCTTCGCGGTTCGCCGGCTGATCGACCCGGACGCCTCACTCGATCAACTCGAGACACTTCTCCGGGCCGTGTTGGGCTTTCGCTCCTGACGACCTCCGTTTCACTTCACTGTTCCGAATGCTCCTACCGGGATTCGCGTCGCACACCGACATGAGGCGCAGGTGCAACGAGACGGGAGCTGAGGGCAAGGGTCACCTACTTCGACTCGCCAGGTACAGGGCCGCCGGTGCGCCCCGGGACGGCACGGCGCAGGGACCACGGACCATTGGCGCACTGAGAGGCGGAGCCGCAGTGGCATCGCGAGACCGAGGTGCCGCGAGGTCAGCCGCTATCGCGCGGCGGCAACGAATCCTCACGACACCGACGGCTGAGGCGCAGGCGCCCGAAGTGTTGCGGCATCCCGCTGAACCGGCCTCGGATCCCGCGCCTTGTCGCCTCGCGTACTGGCGCTGCGGGTCACTCGCGCACTGGGGTCGCAAGGCTTCAAGGCCTCCGGAGTCCACATAGGACCCATGCAGCCCGGCGCCGTGACCGCACGGGCGCACCACTCGAACTCACACCACGTCCGCCTCCCCGGCACCGACCTGGGTTATCGCGGGTGGCGAGCCCTCGGGTTCCGGCGTCACCGCGTCCCGGCTGGCGCGGAAGAGGAGGGAGAGCCAGCCGCGGTAAGGGCGCCAGTCGTCGGTGAGGAGGGGGAGCTGGTGGGGTGGCGTGGTGTCCGGCAGGGCGTATTCCTCGCGCAGGGCCTGGTGCAGGCGGCCGTCCGCGAGGGGAAGGAGGTCGGGGTGGCCGGCGCCGCGCAAGAGGATCTGTTCGGCGGAGAAGGTGCCGATGCCGGGGATGGCGCGGAGGAGCTCCAGAGCCTCCGGGATCGGCAGGGCGCGCAGCATCGCCGGGTCGAGGCGACCGTCGAGGGCGGCTTCGGCGACGGAGCGGAGGCGGGCGACGCGGAAGGCGGCCAGGCCGTCGTCCGGCTCCAGTGCGGCCAGTGCGGTCGGGGCGGGGAACGAGACCACCTGGTACTCGCCGACGTCGACGATGCAGCCGTGACGTTCGGCGAGCACGCGACGGCGCTTGATCGCCGTGGTGAAGCGCATGCCCTGGGACAGGACCGACCAGCACGCGGCCTCGTACGGTGACGAGAACAGCACCGGTCGCAGCCCCGGCCACGGCGCCCGCAGCCGGGCGACCACGGAGTCGCGGCGCTCGACGTCGGGGAGGCCGGAGGCGTCGACGTCGAGGGAAAGCACACGGCTCACCTGTGCCACGACCCGCGGCGCGACGTCGACCGGCGCCGACACCTCGACCTCGACCGTGCCGGGCGATCTCTGGCGGATCGCGGCGCCGGCGTGGGTCCACACGCCGTCGACGGGGAAGGCCAGGCGCAGCACGCCGGGCTCCGAGGCGGCGTCGGGTCGGCCGGCAGGCCCGAAGCGGGCCAGGTAGCGGCTCGCGGTGTTCAGGTCGAACGGCCCGCGCACGGCGATCTCGCCGGTCGGCCGGGTCATGGGCAGCAGGATCGGTGCGGTCATCGGGGTTGTCCCTCCTCTGTGGGCTCCGGGGTCGGAGACCGTGGGAGGGACGTTAGGAACGGGCACCGACAAACCGGGTCTTCGAACGCCTGATCGGCGAAACGTTCACTCGATCGTGGCAAGAAGACCTTCGGCACACTGCGGCTGTCCGAACGGAAGGAGCCCACGATCCGAATGCCCGGACCGATCGGCCGATCTGCTCACGCTCCCGGCGAATCCGTCGAAGCCGGCTACCTCGACGTCCTCGGCGAAGCAACCACAAGCAGGTCCCACCACGGGAAACACGCAAGCGGCTGACGCGCACAACCCTGGCATTCGGCTCCACGGTCGTAAAAGCGGGCCTCGCCAACGGGCTCGACGGGGCGCCCTCGATGCTCGCCCGCGCCGTCACTGAGACTCGAGAAGACGGCGTCGCCCTCCTTCGTGCCGACGCCGTCGAGCCGCCAGTCGACCATCCACAGTGGACGATACTTGCTGCTTCGCCGCCCTGCACCTGTTCGCCGAGCCCGGACGCGGGGCAGCGGCCGGACGCGAACTGATCCACTTTGTCGGTGCCCGGCGATACCATCCCCGCATGACCCACGCCGCTCCCCTCCCGCCCGACGACTCCCACCTGCGCGCCCTGATCGAAGCCACGGCCGAAGCCGTCGCGGCCGCCGAACCCCTCGGCTCCGACCACGCCGGAGCCGAGACCGGCGTGCGCGCGGCCGTGGAGCGAGAAGTCCAGGCCCGCGCGGGCGAACTCGTTGCCCTGAGCCAAGATCTCCACGCCCACCCGGAAGAGGGCTTCACCGAGCACCGTTCCGTCGGCGCGCTGGCGGAGCTGTTGCGCGCACACGGCCACGAGGTCACCGTCGGTCTCGGTGGCCTCGACACGGCGCTGCGCGCGAGCACCCCGGACAACGGCGGCCCGCACATCGCCGTGCTCTCGGAGTACGACGCGCTGCCCGGCCTCGGGCACGCGTGCGGGCACAACGTCATCTGCACCGCCGGCGCCGGCGCGTTCCTCGGCGCCGCGGCCGTGGCCGAGCAGGTCGGCGGGCGCGTGTCGCTCGTGGGCACGCCCGCCGAAGAAGGCGGTGGCGGCAAGGAGACGCTGGCCCGGGCCGGGGTGTTCGACGACGTCGACGCGGTGATCATGCTCCACCCGTTCAGCCACGACATCGCGCTGCACCCGTTCCTCGGCCGGCGGCAGCTGGAAATGGTGTTCCACGGTGTCGGGGCGCACGCGTCGGCGCAGCCGTTCATGGGGCGCAACGCGCTCGACGCGGCGGTGGCGGCGTACCAGGGCGTGTCGATGCTGCGCCAGCAACTGCCCTCGACCGACCGCGTCCACGGCGTGTTCACCGACGGCGGAGCCCGGCCCAACGTGATCCCCGAACGCGCCGCGCTCCTGTTCTACCTCCGCTCGGCCGACCCCGAAACGTTGCGCGATCTCGCCAAGCGCATGACCGCGATCGCCCACGGCGCCGCGGAAATGACGGGCTGCGCGGTCGAGCTGACGTGGGATTCGCAACCGGCCTATCTGCCGATCCGGTTCAACACCACACTCGCCGGGCGGTGGTCGGTGAACCAGGCCGGTACCGGACGCAAACCGCTGCCTCCGGGCATCGTGCCGGAGTTCCTCACCGGGTCGACGGATCTGGGCAACCTGTCGTTCCGAATGCCGGCGCTGCACTCGATGATCGCCGTCTCCGGCCCCACGGTTGCCTTGCACACCAAGGAGTTCGCCGAAGCCGCCGGTTCCCCCGCGGGTGACAAGGCCGTGGTCGACGGCGCGCTCGGCCTCGCCCTCACCGCCGCCGACTACCTCGCCGACGCGACGCTGCGCCAAGCCGTGCACGACGAATTCGAAGCCTCGGGAGGTGCGCTCGATGTCCCGAAGTTCTTCGACTGAGCACGGCTGAGGAATGCCTGAGGATTCTCAGCTGATTCTTCTCAGCAAAGCCGAAGGGATTTCCACAGGGTTCTCACAACCACGGCCGCGAACCTGGGTTCATGACCGAGAACGCGAGTCGGCCCGGCCCCGCCTCACCCGGTGGGCACCAGCCGCACCAGCCCCACCAGAACGCTGCGCACCAGAACGCACCGCAGCCCGCTCAGTCGCACCACAACGGGCCGCAGCAGACCGCGCCGCAGCAGGCCCAACCCCAGCAGGCCCAACCCCAGCAGGCCCAGCCACAGTACGGCCCGTACCGCCGGCAGGGGCACCACGGCCAGTACAGCCACCAGCAGAGCGCGCCGAACCCGCTGTTCACCCAGCAGCCGGCGGTGCAGGCCACCCGGCCGAAGCGCCGGGGCGGCAAGCTGGCGGCCGTCGTCGGGGCGACCGCGCTCGCCGCGGCGCTCGTCGGCGGCGGCACGGGCGCGGCGATCGTCGGGCTGACCACCACGTCGGTCGCCTCGCCGGCCTCGTCGTCGGCGGTCACCGGGCAGACGGTCAGCAACACGATCGCCGACGGCGACGTGAGCACCGTCGCGGCGAAGGTCCTGCCGAGCGTCGTGCAGGTCAACGTGGACACGGGCCAGGGCGAGGCCATCGGCTCGGGCGTGATCCTGAGCTCAGACGGCCGGATCCTCACCAACGCCCACGTGGTGTCCGGCGCCGTCGGCGACGTCACGATCACCACGTCCGACGGCAAGAAGTACCAGGCCGGCGTGGTCGGCGCCGACACCAAGGGCGACATCGCGGTGCTCCAGGCGAAGAACGCGAGCGGTCTTACCGCCGCCACCCTCGGCGACTCGAGCAAGCTCGTGGTCGGCCAGGAAGTGATCGCCATCGGCTCGCCGGGCGGGCTGCAGAACACCGTGACCACCGGCATCGTGAGCGCGCTGAACCGGCCGCTGTCCGACGTCGGCGGGGGCGAGCAGCAGCAGTCGCCGTTCGACCGCACGTCGAACGAAGCCGACAACGGCCCCAGCTACACCGCGATCCAGACCGACGCCTCGATCAACCAGGGCAACTCCGGCGGCGCGCTCGTCGACGCTCAGGGCCAGATCATCGGCATCAACTCGGCCCTCTACAGCCCGTCGGCCAACTCCGCGGGCAGCGTCGGGATCGGCTTCGCGATCCCGATCAACGACGCCAAGACGATCGTCGACCAGATCGTCAACGGCTGACCGGTCGTGGACGGACCGCGGTCGGGGCGGCCCGTCCGACTTTCCTCGCTCGAAGTTCGGGGCCTGCGGGGAAACCACGGTGGAAGCCGCTCTCCCAGGGATTCGGGGCCCGGGGTGAGCGGCTTTCACTCTGCCGGGAGTTCATAGGTCAGCGTGAACGTGTGGTTGCCGGCCGCGTCCTGCGTGATCGCGGCGTTACCCGAGATTCCGGTGAGCTCACCGGTTCCGGAGCCCACGAGGATCACCAGAGACAGTCCTTCGTCACCCGCCGTGTGCCGCAGCACGAAGGAACCCTTTCGCCCGTCGACGGACACCGACAGGCGCTCGAAGCCGACGTACGCGCGCGAAGTCGCATTCGAAGCCGTCAACATCTCGACGCTGCTCGTGCCCTCCACGGCACCCGTGAACGTCTTCGCGATGGCCACCCGGGCGAACTCGGTGCCCGCGGCGGCGTCCTCGGCTTGCGGCTCCCACTTGTCGAGCTCGAACGTCGCGGTCGCGGTGCTGGTCATGGCTGGTTCCTTCCGCCTCGTGAACCCCCAGCCTGCCCGCCATACCTGTCAGCTCGTGTCAGGTATTTCAGCGCCGCCGGTTGCCGAACAGCCCGCGCGTGATCTCCCGCCCGAGAGCCGACGCGGCCGAGCGCATGAACGATTTCACGGCCGGGTTGCTCATGGCCTGCGAAATCAGCCCCGGGTCTTCCTTTTCGACGCGAGGCGCGGGTTCAGGCGCTTGCTCCTCCACCGGCGCCGGCGCGGCAGCCACCTTCGCCGCCAGCTTCTCGTAGGCCGACTCGCGGTCGATCGTCTCCGAGTACTTCGCGTGCAGATCCGACGACGCGACCGCCGCGGCCACTGCCTCGTCGCCGACCGGGCCCATCTTCGACCGCGGCGCCCGCAGCCGCGTCCATGCGACCGGCGTCGGCGCGCCCCGCTCCGACAGCACCGTGACGATCGCCTCGCCGATCCCGAGCGACGTCAGCGCCGTCTCGAGGTCGTAGTGCGGCGTCTTCGGGTACGTCTTCACCGTCCTGGCCAGGGCTTTCTGGTCGTCCGGCGTGAACGCCCGCAGCGCGTGCTGCACCCGCGCGCCCAGCTGCGACAGCACGGCGTTGGGGATGTCGGTGGGCAGCTGCGTGCAGAAGAACACGCCGACGCCCTTCGACCGGATCAGCTTCACCGTCTGCTCGATGCGCTCCAGGAACGCCTTCGACGCGTCGGCGAACAAGAGGTGGGCTTCGTCGAAGAAGAACACGAGCTTCGGCTTGTCGAGGTCACCCTCCTCGGGCAGCTCCTCGAACAGCTCGGCCAGCAGCCACATCAGGAACGTCGAGAACAACGCCGGCTTCGACTGCAGGTTGTCCAGCTCGAGCAGCGTCACCACGCCCTTGCCGTCGCGCTCGCGCATGAGGTCGTGCACGTCCAGCTCGGGCTCGCCGAAGAAGTCCTCGCCGCCCTGGGCCTCCAGATTGGACAGTGTCCGCAGGATCACCCCCGCCGTCGCCGCCGAGACCCCGCCGATGCCCTTCAGGTCGGCCTTGCCCTCGTCGCTGGTCAGATGGGTGATCACCGACCGCAGGTCCTTCGTGTCGAGCAGCGCCAGACCCCGCTGGTCGGCCCAGTGGAAAATCAGGCCGAGCGTCGACTCCTGCGTTTCGTTCAGACCCAGCACTTTCGACAACAGCACCGGGCCGAAACTCGTGATCGTGGCGCGGATCGGCGATCCCTTGCCGCCGGTGCCGAGCGACAGGAACTGCACGGGGCTCGCGGCCGGCGCCCAGTCGTCACCCAGCTCCTGCGCGCGTTTCGTGAGCTTGTCGTTGCCCTCGCCCGCCACCGACAGCCCCGACAGGTCACCCTTGACGTCGGCCAGCACCACCGGCACACCGGCGGCCGAGAGCTGCTCCGAAATCAGCTGCAACGTCTTCGTCTTGCCGGTACCGGTCGCGCCCGCCACCAGACCGTGGCGGTTCAGCGTGGCCAGCGGCAACCGCACGGCCGCCGCCGCCTCGGCCTGACCGTCGATGACCACGGCGCCCAGCTCCACCGCGGCGCCCTCGCTCACGTACCCCTGCGCGATCTCCGCCGCAGGCCCCGACCCCCGCTCGGCCATCCGACGCACCCCGTTTCGAGTCCGAAATCACACTCTTTCACCTGGCTGCCCGAGCGTAACGCGCCGAATGCGCAGGTAACCCGGCTGACATCACCGTGTCGGGTTAGGGTTGTCCGGGTGACCGACCACCTAGTCTGGATCGACTGCGAAATGACGGGGCTCGACCTCGGCAAAGACGCGTTGATCGAAATAGCCGCCCTCGTGACCGACGCCGACCTCAACGTCCTCGGCGAAGGCGTCGACATCGTCATCCACACCGACGACGCCACACTCGACGGCATGCCGCAGGTGGTCCACGACATGCACGCCAAGTCCGGGCTCACCGAAGAGGTCCGCGCCTCCGCGGTCACGCTCGCCGAAGCCGAGCAGCGCGTGCTCGACTACATCCGCGAGCACGTCCCCGACCCCGGCACGGCGCCGCTCGCCGGCAACTCCATCGCCACCGACCGCGGCTTCATCTCCCGCGACATGCCGGCGCTCGACAGCCACCTGCACTACCGCATGGTCGACGTGTCGTCGGTCAAGGAACTCGTCCGACGCTGGTACCCGCGGATCTACTACGCGAAGCCGGAGAAGGGCCTCGCCCACCGCGCGCTCGCCGACATCAAGGAATCCATCGGCGAACTCGACTACTACCGCAGCGTCGCCTTCGTTCCCCAACCCGGGCCGACCAGCGAACAAGCCAAAGCCGCGGCCGCCGAAGTGCAGGAACGGCACCAAAGCTGACCCGGTGAAAACCCCTCGCGAGGGCACGCTACGATAATTCGCAGCAAGGTGATCGCAAGCGGTCCCTCGCAGATGGTGGGCGTAGCTCAGCTGGTAGAGCACCTGGTTGTGGTCCAGGAGGTCGCGGGTTCGAAACCCGTCGCTCACCCCACATCGGCCCTGGTCACAGGGCCGTTTTTGATCAGTGTCCCCATAGATTCCGGAATGTGTCCCCACGGGCATCATTCCGGGTGACAGTGGCCGCATGGCGAGCATCGAACGAAGACCCCGCAGAGACGACACGGTTGGCTTCCGCGTGGTGTGGCGCGACCCCGACACGAAGAAGAAGGACCACCTCACCTTCGAGGACGAGGCCGATGCGAAGCTCGCGATGAAGCTCCTCAACGCGAACGGGCAACGGCTGACCGAAGCGGTCCAGACGATGCAGTCGATCCGCAGTACCGCCCCGACGATCACCGAGATCCTCACCGAGTACATCGACCACCTCACCGGCGTCGAGGAGCGCACGCGCACTGACTACCGCGGCTACGTCGCGAACCACATCGACCCGTTCATCGGAGCCGTCCACATCGACGCCGAGAACCTCGACAAGGTCGCCAAGCAGTGGGTCAACGACCGGTGGGACGACGGCGAAGGCATGGGCGGCAAAACCCTCCGCAACGTCCACGCGTTCCTCTCGGCCGGCATCGGCAGCGCCATCCCGAAGTACCGGCCGGACAACCCATTCCACGGGATGAGGCTCCCCGAGGAGATGGTGTTCCTCGCCAAGCACGAGTTTCCACTGCTGCTGGCCCAGGTGCCCCCCTACTACCAGACGGCGGTGAAGTTCCTCGTGTCCACCGGGCTCCGGTGGGGCGAGTTCGTCGCCCTCAACATCCGCGACGTCGAGCTTTTCGGCGACATCCCCGCGATCCGCGTCACGAAGGCCATCAAGCGCGGGCGCAGCGGTCACTACGTCGGCACCACCAAGACGAGCCGCGGCCGACGCACGGTCTCCATCGCCGCGTCGTTGGTGCCCGAGCTCGAGGAGATCACGGCCGGCCGAGACCCGACGCGCCGCTGTTCGCCGGGCCGCGGTGCGAGGTTGCGCGAGAACAACTTCCGCGACCGCGTGTGGGCGCCTGCCGTTACCGCGGCGAACGCCGAGTACGACGTGCACGGCGTGTTCGTGCCACAGGCCCGCCGGCTGAACAAGCGGCCCCGCATCCACGATCTGCGCCACACGCACGCGTCCTGGTTGATCGCCGCTGGCGTGGACCTTCCCACGGTGTCACGTCGCCTCGGCTACGAGTCGATCAAAACCACCGTCGACATCTACGGCCACCTCGACCCGTCGCAGCTCGAGCGCGCAGCGAAAGCGGCAGACGCGGCACTGCTCGCCGCCATCCCGATGTAGCAACGACTAGCCTGGCTGCCATGGCTGATCACCTGCTCGTCACCACGACCACGCCCGACCGGGATTCGGCCGCGAAGCTCGCCTCGTCGGCGGTCGCGGCGCGGCTGGCCGCCACCACTCAGGTACGCGGTCCGGTCGCGTCGTACTTCTGGCACCTCGGCGAGGCCGGCGAGGGCGAAGAGTGGATCGTGACGTTCAAGACGACGGGCGCCCGCTACGACGAGCTGGAAGCGCACATCATCGCCGCGCACCCCTGGGACAAGCCGGAAGTGACCGCCGTCGAGCTGGCACGCGGGTCCGCAGATTACCTGCGGTGGGTCGAGACCGCGACCGCCCGGGACTGAGCTACCCGGCCCGGACGAGGTCGAGCAAGTCGGCCACCTCGGGCACGTCGCGGTGCCGGTCGAGCTTCCGAGCCACGGACGTGATCCGCGCGAGCGGTCGGGCCGACGCCACCCCTGTAGCCAGCTCGTGCGCGCGGCGCAGCGTCGCGGCGGACTGCTCGATTTCGTGTGCCTGCAGGTACGCGGTCGCGAGCCAGGTCAGGTACAGCGACTTGTCCCGGGCGCATGTGTCATCGAACCCGGCGAGCACGGTTTCCAGCAGCGGCACCGCGCGCAGCGGGCGGCGCAGCTCCGTCCAGCAGCGGCCCGCCATGATGTCGATCTCGGCAGCGTCGACCCAGAACACCCAGTCCGGTTCCGGACGCGAGTCGGTGCGATGCAATGCTTCCCGCGCCAGACCCAGTGCGGCGTCCGCCTGGCGCGCGTTTCCGGCGGCGGCGTGCGCCCACGCCTTGCGCTCTAGCAGCAGTGCGCTCACCTTCGGGGTGGCCACCTCGCGCGCGACCTCGTACGAGGCGTCCGCGTCCGCGGTGCCGCTCTGCGCGGTCGAAGTCTGCTGGTAGGCGGCATAGGCGAGGGCGTTGCCCGCGAGGTCACGGGCACCGGCCTCGTCCGCAGCGCGGCCGCTGTCGGCGTAGCAGCTGCGCGCCCGCTGGTGGTCGCCGACGTCGAACGCGGCCCACCCGGCTTGCTGCAGCTGCTCGGCCAGGATGATGTGCAGCTCGCGGCCGATCTCGGCGGTGTAGCTGCCCTGCGTGAGCAGCGCCTTCGTGGTCTCGACCTCCGCCGCGTACACGGCGCAGGTGTCTCCACCGCCCAGCACGTCGTCCAGCCTCCGGAGGCGGGCCGTACGACGCCGTAGGCCACAGAGTTGCGACCGTCCGATCTTTCCCGGTCCAGAATCGCGGGCGAGCGCGAGCGGCAACGCCAGGGACGCGACGGCACCGATGAACTCTCGTCGCTGCACGGTGCTGTCTCCTCCCTTGCCAGCCTTGCGTCGTGCCGCGCGGCTGGCCGCGACTGCGTCCCGCAGCAGCCTGCTGTCGATGTCGAAGCTCTCGGCGTAGTGCGCCTGCCAGAACGGCGTCAGCAACCGACGCTCGTTCTCCCAGCGCGACACCTCGTTCCGGGTGACCGCCCTGCCCGAAAGGTCCGACAGCCGCATCGCCTGATCAGCCTGTGACCGGTGCGCCGCCTCGCGCAGGTGGCAGAGCAGCGCGCCGATTGTCTCCGGCTGCATGTCTACCCCCTCCGCTCCGTCCGGCGCAGCGGCCACCAAACGTGGCCCCCTCTCCTGGCCACCTCCCCGGGATGGCCACTCTCGCGGCTACTCCCAGTAATAGGGCGTGGCTGATTGCCTAGCAACTATGGCAGACAGAGCTGCTCCAAGGCACCCGGAGCGGACATCGTGACCGCGCTGATCTACATCGATCCGCAGGCGATCCACCCCGTGGTCGACGGCGAATGGCACCGGACACGGCTCACCGGCGTGCCCGAACCCGGGCAGGGCATCACGATGCTGTGCGGCGTCACGGGATCGGCGGCGTTCGAGCCGCTGAACCAGCGGACCGCGCACGGGATCCCGAAGACGTGCTTCTACTGCGAGGCGGCGTTCATGCGCGAGCACGGCATGCCGGTGTCTCCAGACCACCCGGGCCTGCGTCCTCGGCCGCGGCGGGCGGTGCGGTGATGGGCACCTGGATCCGCGACGACGGCACCGAGGTCCTGACCGACCCGGAGACGGGCGCCGTGATCGAGGACGACGAGTACGAGGCGCGGTGGCCGTGCACGCCGAGTGGGTCGGACGCTACCTGAGCGGCGAGCCCACCACGCAGATCGCCGAACCCCTGTGCCCACAGACGACGCCATCCCTGATCTCCCGGCTGTCGTGCCTGCTATGGGCTGGCACGGCAGCCGGGTCCCAGACCGCCATCGAGGCGGGTGGGGCCGGCGGATCATCGCCCCAGTTGTTCCGTCGGCCCCTCATCTCCCGGCCGCCACGCTTGACCCCGAGCTGCGCGGCGCCTGGGTTCCAATCCGGAAGTACCGATCGAAACAGTAGATAATGGAAGGAACCGGAATGACTGTTGCTGTCGAAGACCTTACCGGCCAGGGGCTCATCCCCGAGGAACTGTTCCACCGTCTCGCAGCTCGCATATCCAAAGAGAATGCGGTTACCGTCCAATACGCGGGGCGCATCATGGATCAGGCACTAGCTTTTCTCGCCACCTGTGCCCGAACCGATCGACCGCTTGCCCCGAGCGAAACCGTCGACATCGGATGGCACGCATTCATCCTGTACACACACGAATACGCTGACTTCTGCACTCGTATTTCCGGAAATTTCATCCACCATGTTCCGAACGACAACGACGAAATCGGCGAAATACCCCTGGTCGACATGATGGCTCGCACGACAGCTGCGATCAGGTCGGCAGGGTTCGCCGTCGATGACGAGCTGTGGTTCACTGGGGCCGCCAAGTGCGCGAAATGCTCACAGTGCAAGAACGGATGCACCGACGACCCGCCCCCGGCGGTCTCGCAACGCTAGCCCGAAGGGATCGTCATGGCCAGCCAGGACTGGGAGGAAATTCCCGCCGCCGTCCGTCGCGCGGTCGAAAAAGAAACCGGAGCCGTTTCGTCCGCGATTTCGCCAGCCGACGGGCGGAACTCGGATCTCCTTGCGACGCTCCAGACCGAACGGGGATGCTTCTTCATCAAGGGAGTCCTGGCCGACACGAGAAGGGTACGGATGCAACAGATTGAGGCACAGGTGAATCCCGTACTGCCACATTCTGTTGCACCGCGCCTTCTCTGGGAAGTCAAGTCAAGCGGGTGGTCCCTGCTGGGGTTCGAGCACGTTGCCGGGCACCACGCGAATCTGGCACCCGGCTCGCCGGATCTCACCTCGGTCGCGGATAGCGCGGCCACGATGGCGCGAACGCTTGCGGAGTGCACGCTCGACCTCCCGGACGCGGCCGAGCAGTGGTCTTGGTCGGCCCCGTGGCGGCGGCTGTCGAAGGCGACCGACCGCGAGCTCGACGCGTGGGATCGGCAACACCTCGACGAACTCGTGGAATGGGAGCGCAAGGGGCTCGAGCTCGTGCGCGGGGACAGCCTCGTTCACGGCGACCTGCACCAGCTCAACATCCTGGTTGCGGATCGGGCGCGGGTGGTCGATTGGGCATGGTCGAGCATCGGCGCCCCGTGGCTCGACCCCGTCGCCCTGACCCTGCGCCTCGTCGCAGACGGGCATACCCCCACCCAAGCCGAAGAATGGGCACAGCAGATCCCTCCATACAGGGAGGCGCCTGCCGATGGGGTCACCGCCTTCGCCATTCTGATCATGGGCATGTGGGCCTACCGGGGGGCATTCCCCCAGCTCATTGACGTTGCTCGGCAGTACGTCCGCCATCGCGTCGAATCGTGAGGACCAAGTCCCAAACGACGAAAAGCCGCCGCCACGCTGCGCGCCGAGTTAGCGTCGCCGTACGGTTCGCGCGCGGGCCCGGTGCCCACCTCCCCCCTCGGGTCGCCGGGCCCGCGCATGCGCCGTCGTTGTAACAGCGTTCTTGATCAACACGAGTACAAGGAGCACACACCGCAGCGGCGCCCAGGGGAGAACGAATGTCACCGCGCATGTTCATCGGCATCATCGCTGCAGTCGTCGCACTCGCCGGACTGATTTTGCTCAGTACTGCTGTGAATGCAACCACCGAAGCCGGCGGTTCAGTCGCGTGCGGTACCGGCTTCAAGACAGACACGTCGCAGGCCGCGCACGACTCTCAGGTCGATGCGCTCGCGAATGCCATGGCGCTCGACAATGGCCAGTACGGTCTCGTCCACGTGTCCGATTCCGCGGGCTACGCGGCGGCCTGCGACGGGGCGCTCTCGACGCGCCGCGGGATTGGTTTCCCCCTGCTGGGCATCGGCGTGATTGCGCTGATCGGCGCGGAGGTCGTGCGCCGCGAACTGACTTCGGCCACCTCGGCGCCGGACCTGCAGACACCGCAGCCTGAGCACGCGACAACGCTCTCGCACTCGAACGGCACGCTCCTTGAAGAAGAGACCGTCGTGGCCCAGATGATCAATTCGGTCTCGGTGGTGGGGGCGCAGAACCGGCCTTTCCTCACGACCGCTGAGGCCGGGGTGTTGACGCTGCTGGTCCTGATCGCGGGCGTTCTGCTCGGCGCGTTCGTCCTGCCGAACTTCGGCCTCATCGGCGCACTGCTCGCCTCTCTGGCGTACATCACCATGCTGGGGATGACGATCTACCTACTGGTGCAAGCGATGTTCGATGCTCGGAAACAACCAGCTCCGCAGGCCTGAGGTACGAAAAATGCCCCCGCGCTCGACCGCCTGAAGGCGGGAGCGCGGGGGCTTCTTCGTGGTCCGGCAACAGGCTGAACGGGCGAATCCTTTGTGGACTACGGGACGGTGGCTGATTCGTAGGTCGAGCCGGTCTGGGACTGCATATAATACGTGACTCCGCCGTCGTGGGACCAGGCGTCAGGGTCGCGTTTGGACTGCCAGAGCGCGCGTTCGCCGGATAGGGACGAGCGGTCGATCCACTGGTCTGGCTCGCTGGTGAGCGGGCTGAGGGGGTTGAACTGGAGCAGGGTCTGGACCTTGATGAAGATCTGGGCGCGTTCTTCCGGGTCGGTGTAGTCGGCGAAGGTGCCGACGATGGTGGTGATGTTGGTGGCGTCGTCGCCGGTGATGCCCTGGTACGCGAGCTCTGCGATCGCGAAGTCGCCGAGTGCTGTCACGGATGCCTCCTGGTCAGGTGATGCGGAGTTTGCCGGCGGGTGCGACGGGGCGTTCGGGGTTGTCGGTGGTGCGGTGCCACACCAGGTAGTCGCCGCGGTCGGGGACGAAGTCGTTGTTGAAGGGTCCGACGAGCCGGCCGACGACGCCGTCGCGCAGGTGCTCGGCGGGAGCCCAGTCGGACTCGTCCGGGTCGCCCTGGGCAACAGGGACGATCGCAAGCTCGACGGTCAGGGCTTCGACGTCGACCGGTGCGCCGTCCGGTGTGATGGCGGTGATCTGGACCTCGACGTAGTCGGTGGAGAGGGAGGACTGTTCCTTCATCGCGCCTCCTGGGCGGTCCAGCGGGACGGGAGGAGCACCGCGCCGTAGCGGTTGGGAAGCACGGCCGCCGTGACGGTGATGTAGCGCGGCAGGCCGGGTTCGGTTCCCGCGGCCGTGGCAGGCAGCGGCGATACGCGGAGCGTGCCAAGAACGTCGGCCAGCACGAGGCTGGTCTGCGCAGCGAGCGCGGCGAGCCGGAGCGCGCCAGCACGGTCCGCTAGGGCGATGCCCGCGCTGCCGTTTTCCGGGAGCGCGGCGACGCGCACGTGGCTGATGACGTCGAGGAGCACGAGATTGCCGGTCGGCTGTTCGGGTAGGGCGGCGACGCGTAGCCCGGCGGCGATGTCGGGCGCTGTCTGTCCGGTCACCACGGCGTCGGGGAGCGCGGGTCACCATCATCAACAGCCTCGTCGGCTGGGCGTCGAACGCCTACAACTGGCACCCGCCGGTGTTCATCTTCTCGAACGGCATCATGGTCATCACGTGGATGGGCCTGTTCGTGATGGCGCACCTCGAGCGTGGGCGCCGGCAGCGAACGCAGGAGATAGACGAACTCCGGCGGGCCATGCCCGCCGGCCCGCTCGTGCGGTAGCGCGCCGCCCAGCGTGACGCCGTGGTGTGTGAGACCTGGAACCGCTCAGCTGCTCGCCGCAGCGGCCAACCCTGATCAACGACACACCGCGCAAGCCTCAGCCTGCCGGTCGGCGTCAACGGGGCATTACGGTGAACCATGAGGGCCTCCGGGTCGGTGCAGGTTGTGGTGATCCACACCGAAACCCGAGGTCCTCACCTATATCAAGATCATCACAGCCGTGTCGCCACGTCACCAACGAGCCCGAACAGCACACCTAGGGGGTCAGGAAGAGGTCGCGGAGTGTGGTGAGGAGGGCGATGAGGAGGGCCGTGAGGGCGCGGCGGGTGGGGGCTGGGCGGGCGCCGCGGCCCAGGCGGGCGAGGTGTTGTTGGTGGAGGGACGAGTTCAGGAGGTCGTCGAGGAGGCGGGGGCCGATGTGCGGGGGTGTGGTGGTGCTGGTTGCGGTGGGGTCGGTCAAGAGGCGGGCGGGGAACGTCGGGTCGTGGGTGATGGGGCGGGCCAGGCCGATGAGGTCGACGGAACCGGAGGAGACGGCGGACGCCATGGCGGCGTGGGAGCGGAAGCCGCCGGTGAGCATGAGGGGGATCGAGAGTTCGTGGGCGAAGGTGTCGGCGAAGTCGAGGAAGTAGGCCTCGCGGGCCAGCGTTGAGGCGCGTTGGGGCGTGCCGGTGACGACGGCGATGGACTCGTAGGTGCCGCCGGAGATTTCGAGAAGGTGGATGCCCTCTCGTTCGAGGGCCTTGGCGACGGTGAGGGCGTCGTCGGGATCGAAGCCGCCGCGCTGGAAGTCGGCGGAGTTGAGCTTCACCGAGAGGATGAAATCCGGGGGAGCCGCGGCGCGGATCGCGCGGACGACCTCCAGCAAGAAGCGCATCCGGTTCTCCAGCGGGCCACCCCAGCGATCGTCACGGCGGTTGACGAGCGGCGAGAGGAACTGGTTCAGCAGGTAGCCGTGAGCGGCGTGCAACTGGACGCCGGCGAAGCCCGCTTCGGCGGCAACGCGGGCAGCCGTGGCGAAGCGCTCGACGAGGGCGACCACCTCCACCTCCGACAGCGCCCGCGGCCGGCGGAACAACCACTTGCTCAGCTCCAGCGGCACGGCCGAGGGCGCCACGACGTCCTGCTGCCGCCCGGCGAGCGCCAGACCACGCATCGACTGCCGGCCCGCGTGCGAGAGCTGCAGGAGCAACTTCGCGTCCGTGCCGACGGTCGCCGCGGCCCAGCGCCGCAGCTCCGGCAGGAAGCGGAAGTCTTCGATCACGACATTGCGCTGAGCTTCGAGCGCCGAGCCGTCGACCATGACGTTTCCGCTGATCAGCAGCCCGGCCCCGGACCGCGCGAGGCGCCGGTAGGCCTCCGCGAGCTGCCGCGTCGGCGCACCCCTTCGGTCGGCCAGGTGCTCACTCGTGGCGGCCTTCACCAGCCGATTGGCCAGCACGGCGCCGTTGGGCAGGGACAGGGGCGTGGCGAGGATGTTCTCCTGTACGTCGTACATGAGACCAGAGGTACCTGTACGTCGTACAGTTGTCAACGGCCGATTCGTCACTCCGATCGGCCCCGCGGGTGCCCCCGATCTGCCACACTGGTCACGAATGCGCAGCTAGAAGCCCTCCCGCCGCCGCGGCGACCGTCCGCGCGCCGCGAAGGGGACCCCCCTGAAACGCGGCTTGAACAGCCTGCTAATCTTTTCCACGTCGCCAAGGGAAACCAAAGCGGCGGGCAGCACCAAGCGCCATTAGCTCAATTGGCAGAGCAGCTGGCTCTTAACCAGCGGGTTCGGGGTTCGAGTCCCTGATGGCGCACATTTCTGAATCGAAGCCCACCTGCGATTCTCCTTACAAGAGGATCTTGCGGGTGGGCTTTGATCGTGTGGTGGGGCCGGCGAGGGACCGGGTGTAGCCGCCGTTGCGGGCACGATCTTTCTGGATCTGCGCTTCCCTCGCTGACGACGCTGCTTGCGGTTGTGCCGAAGTGCTTCGGCGTCGTGGTGGGCTGCGGCCAGCACGAGGGTGGCAGTCGCTTCGGCTGCCCGGGTGGGCCAGACACGGCAGGACACTTGTGTAGGTGTCGGCTGTGCTGAAGTCGTTCCGGGGGCCAGCGAAAGACAGGCGGCAGCGTGGCGTGGACCGTGCAGCCGGATCGGTGGCAACCCGGCCTCCGCGACAAGCCGGTTGAACGTGTGGGTCAGGTAGCCAGGACTGAACGGGCCGCCCGGTGAGAAAGTGCCCTATGTGGACGGATCGGAGAACCGACGGAGAACTTCGGCAACATCTGTGGGGAGCTGGTCCGCGACAGGCTCTCCGACAGCGAGATCCGCGCCGTGCTGGGCGGCAACATCCTGCGGGGCTGGAGAAAGCCCGGGCATGGCCGCTGCGCCCAGCCGGATCGCCGGGCGCAGTCCTGCCCGCGTTACCCGCAGACAGCGCCCTGGGAGGCCGAGCCGACGAGCCGGGAGTACTTGGCCAGCACGCCGCGGGTGTAGCGGGCGGGCAGGGGTGTCCAGCCCGCCCGGCGGGCCGCCAGCTCGGCGGCATCCACGCCGAGGTCCAGCATGCCGGTCATGACGTTGAGGCTGACGGGATCGCCATCGCGGACGAAGGCAATCGGCCCGCCGTCGGCCGCCTCCGGGGCGACATGGCCGACGCACAGGCCGGTGGTGCCGCCGGAGAAACGGCCGTCGGTGAGCAGCAGGACGTCCTTGCCGAGCCCCGCGCCCTTGATCGCCGCGGTGATGGCGAGCATCTCCCGCATCCCCGGCCCGCCCTTGGGGCCCTCGTAGCGGATCACCACGACGTCGCCCGCGCTGATCGTGCCGTCCTCCAGCGCGTCCATCGCGGCGCGTTCGCGATCGAACACCCTGGCGGTGCCGGTGAACACGTCCGAGTCGAAACCGGCGGACTTCACGACCGCGCCGTCCGGCGCCAGGGAACCACGCAGGATCGTGATGCCGCCGGTCGGGTGGATCGGCGAGGCCATCGCGCGCAGCACCGTGCCGTCCGGGTCCGGCGGTGCGACCTCGGCCAGGTTCTCGGCGACCGTGCGCCCGGTCACGGTCAGGCAATCGCCGTGCAGAAGATCCGCTTCCAGCAGCGCTTTCATCACCACGGGCACGCCGCCGATGCGGTCGACGTCGGTCATCACATGCCGTCCGAACGGTTTCACGTCGGCCAGGTGCGGCACCCGCGCACCGATCCGCTTGAAGTCGTCCAGGCTGAGCGGTACCTCCGCCTCGTGCGCGATGGCGAGCAGGTGCAACACCGCGTTGGTGGAACCGCCGAACGCCATCACCACGGCGATCGCGTTCTCGAACGCCTCCCGGGTCATGATCCGCCGAGCGGTGATCCCCTTGCGCAGCATCTCGACCACTGCCTGACCGGACCGCCGCGCGAACCCGTCACGCCGTCGGTCCGTCGCCGGTGGAGCCGCGCTGCCGGGCAGCGACATACCCAGTGCCTCGGCCGCACTGGCCATCGTGTTCGCCGTGTACATCCCGCCGCACGCGCCTTCGCCCGGGCAGATGGCGCGCTCGATCAGCCCGACGTCCGCGCGGCTCATCAGGCCCCGGGCGCAGGCACCGACTGCCTCGAACGCGTCGATGATCGTGACTTCGCGCTCGCCGCCGTCCGACAGCGTGACCCGGCCGGGCAGGATCGAACCGGCGTAGAGGAACACGCTGGCGAGGTCGAGCCGGGCGGCCGCCATCAGCATTCCCGGCAGCGACTTGTCACAGCCGGCCAGCAGCACCGAGCCGTCCAGCCGCTCGGCCTGCATCACGGTCTCCACACTGTCCGCGATCACCTCACGCGACACCAGGGAGAAGTGCATGCCCTCGTGGCCCATCGAGATACCGTCGGACACCGAGATCGTGCCGAACTCCAGCGGGTAGCCACCCGCGGCGTGCACGCCGTCCTTGCTTGCCTTCGCCAGTCGGTCCAGTGACAGGTTGCACGGCGTGATCTCGTTCCACGAAGACGCGACACCGATCTGGGGCTTCTCCCAATCGTCGTCACCCATGCCCACGGCCCGCAGCATCCCGCGCGCGGCGGTGCGCTCCAGGCCGTCCGTGACGTCGCGACTGCGCGGCTTGATGTCCGGAGGCTCGTCCATGAACGGACCCTACCGCTCACCGCCACAAGGAGCACCAAAAGAGCTGTCACGAACGGCGAAGCTGGGCAGCAGGGTCGGGAAAGCTCCGTTGTCGGTGACGATGCGGTGGATGTGGGTGATGCCGGGGCGGGCGAAGAACGCCCACATCCGAAGCCACCGCGTCGATCATCCCCCGACACTGCGCGCGCACCTACACGCGTCGCGCCGTGGAGAAGTGAGCTGTTTGCGCGGCCTCTGAGGTCGGCACAGTGAGGTAGCACGACGTGCCCGCGGTCCCTCGGGGTTGTGGGCACGTTCCGTGATTGGGCCCCCGAAATAGTGCGCTGGCTCCACCCTAAAGGGTGAGGATTGTTCCGTTGTGGGGCGGTGTGTCTGTTTCTATAGTAGATCGAGGCGCGCCTCTCGAATACGGCTTGAATCGAATACGGCTTGAATCGAATACGGCTTGAATCGAATATGGCTTGAATCGAATACGGCTTGAATCGAATATGGCTTGAATCGAATATGGCTCAGGAGGGTTCAGTCGCGTGAAAAAGTCTTTGGCATTTCTCGTGTCAGTGACCATGCTGGGAGTTCCCTACGTCGGCTCGGGAATCGCCTCCGCAGCTGATTCCGGAAAGGGGGTGCGGTTCGCGGCGGAGTGGAAGAAACTGCCGGCGCTGGACCCTGATTACGAGGTGGTTCAGCTCACCACCGACGATGCGCTCGACAACAAGATGTACCTCGACGTGGACCCTTATGTCCCTTCGCTCGAATCCGTCGTGTTCATGTCGGAGCGGGACGACGGGCACGAGAACCTCTATCTCATGTCCCTCGAAAACGGCAAGTTCGTACAGCTCACGGATTCCAGTCACATCGACGGCGACCACGCCAATGTGTCCCCTGAAACCGAACGGGCCTTCTTCGTCGAGGATCAGACGTTCACCAGTGTCAGCCTGCGCGCCCCGTACCAGGAGAAGAAGATCCGCACGGTGTCGGACAAGTACAAAATCAGGGGAATCGTCTCTCTGACCTCCGACGGCAAGACGATCGCGTCGTCCCTGTACGACGAGGATGAGGACCAGTCTTCGCTCGTCCTCATCGACGTGAAGACGGGAGACCTCACAACGGTCAAGAAGGTGGACGGCGAAGTCGACCACGTGGTGATCAACCCGGTGTACGGGGACACGCTCGTGTATCACATGCCCGAGGACGAGCAGATCGGCATCGTCGACATCGAGTCGGGGAAGAACACGATGCTGACCGGCCCGGAAGACCACGGTGTACACCCGTTCTGGGAATCCACTGGCAGGGACGCCGCTTTCGCGCAGCGGGAGCAGGAAGACGCGCCGGAGCAGGTGGTGACCTACAACATTCGCAAAGACGAGTTCTTCAGTTACGACATTCCGGAGTACAGCAACCACTTCGCCATGAACGACTCGCGGACGATCATCGAAGGAGACGGGAGGGATGGCGAAACGCCGTACATCTACTTTTACTACACAAAGCCGAACAAGAACAAGGTCGAGACCGTGAGGATGTTCAAGCACCGGAGTTCCTCCGAGACGGAATCGGTGCACCCGCACGCGGCGTTCATCAACGACACGGACCTGATCTTCAACAGCGACGCGGACGGCGACGGCAACGTCTACCTGCTGAGGGAGAAGTAGGCAACCCGGCTTCATTTCGTATCACGGTGCTGCCTTCGCCCAGCGGAGGCAGCACCGCCGCGTGGTGAGGGTCCGTGAACCGCGAGGGGCAGCTTCTGCTTCCCGCCATCGTGCCGGCGGCGGAGTAATCCCGTCGCACCGGTGCAGCCGCGCCGCCCTCGGTGTCCGTTCGTTGAACTCCCTCCGAACCCTTCGTTGGTTGCGGTTGTCCTCGTCGGCGAATGCGGGAATTATTCACGTTCGTTCCGGAGGTGGCGAAGGGAGCGAAATGCGCGTGCGAAAGTTGTTCGTGGTAGCGGTGGCGGTGGCCGTGGGCCTGGGTGGAATGAGTGTGCCCGCGTGGGCGAACGCCGAGGGGCCGGCGATCGTCGTCAGCGCGGTGAGCCTGGAGGGAGCCAAGAACTTCCGCGACGTCGGGGGGTACACCACCGCCGACGGCCACACAGTGCGCACCGGCGTGGTCTACCGGTCCAACAAGCTTTCCGGGCTGACGGACGCGGATCTGCAGCGGCTGTCTGCATTGGACGTTTCGCTGGACGTCGACCTGCGCAACGTGAAGGAGCGCCACGACGAGCCGGACCGGATTCCCGCGAGCGCCCGCTACCAGGTGGCCGACGTCGTCTCGCTCGAGCACGGCCTGCGGTTCCACGACGACGCCGCCGTCACGTTGGCGAAGGCCATCGCGGCCGGGCTGCTCACCGGATCCGACAACATGGGCCAGTCGATCGGCTACCCGTTCTTGGTCGACTTCGTCGGCGCCGACTACGCGTTCGGCGACCTGCTTCGGGCCATCGCGGCGAACGGCTCCGGAGCCACTGTGTTCCACTGCTCCGCCGGCAAGGACCGCACCGGGTGGGCGACGGCGGTGCTGCTGAGCCTGCTCGGTGTGCCGCGCGCGACCATCGAGGCCGACTTCATGCTCAGCAACGACGAACTGGGCGACCCCGAGGCTGTGGAGCTGAGCTGGCTGCGGGCCGCCTTCGCCGAGGTCGACCACCTGTACGGCTCCATGGACGCGTACGCCCACCAGGGCCTCCGCCTCGACGACGCGACCATCAACACGCTGAAGGCGCGTCTGCTGGTCTGACCGCTGCCGGACTGGGACTCACCCTGACGTCGACTTGTACCTGTCGAAGACCGGGAAACCGTACTGGCCCAACGAAGAACAGGCTCGTCTGGACAACGCGACCGTGGGCCCGTTGGAGACCCGGGCAGGCCAGTTCCTTGACCGGTGTGTCATCCCGACGAACCCTCTGGCGCGATGAGGCCACCGCACAGCACGCCGAACTGGCCAAGCATCACACCGGACCCGACCAGCGGGTGATCATCGCGAACGGGGACGAGCAAGGCTCCCTGTGGGTCCGCGAGGTGGTCGGACCAAGGTCCATACTGCGGCGTCTCGACGCGCGGGAGCTGCGCGACGCGACCGGGATTCCGAGCCTGCCGTGGAGGTGTCGTGGTGGTGGAGTGGTCAGGGGGCGGAAGAACGACCTCCTGTGCCGAAGATCCGGTCGGGGGGCTGGAAGGTGTGTGCGCCGAGGAGGAGACCATCGAAGGTGGTGGCCAGGCGACCCTGGCCGGGACGCCGGCCGCACAGGACGGCGACAGCGCGGCCACGCTCAGCCGGAGAACTCGTTGACGCCGAGGGCGAAGTCCCCGTGGCCGACCCCGTTGCCGGCGAGGCCCACCGTGACCACGCCTGCGCCTTCCAGCCAGTGCGCCATTTTCAGGCCGCCGACGTCCAGTGGGCGCAGCCCGAGGCTCGTGATGAATGCCGCCACGTCCGCCTTGGCCTGTGCGTTGTCGCCCGCCATGAAGACGTTGGGCCGGCCCTTCTCCAGGACGTTGCGGAAGATGGTGTTGAAGGCCTTCACCACGCTGGCGCCGGCCGGGGCCACCTTGGCGACTTCCTGCGCGATCGAGGTCTCCTCGTCGTGGGCCAGCCCGTCGAACGTGGCGTTGAAGGGGTTGCTGATCTCGACGATGACCTTGCCCGCGAGGGCGTCGCCGAACTGGGTGATGGCCGGCACGACAGCGTTGTACAACAGGGCCGCGATGACGATGTCCCCGGCCGGGACGGCGCCCCACTTTCCCGTCGTGGTGCCGCCGCCGAGAGTCAGGGCCAGTTCGGCGGCCTTGGACTCATCGCGGCCGATGATCTCGACGGTGTTGCCGCCCGCTACCGCTCGGGTACCGATGGCGCGGGCCATGTTTCCGGTGCCGATGAAGCTGATGCTGCTCATGAGGTGTGCTCTCTTCCTTCTTCTCGCGGCCACGCAACACTTCATCGTGTTGCGTGGCCGCGCCCGAGAACGGTGGGTTCCGCTCAGATCGCCGTGGTGCCGCCGTCGGCTACCAGTTCCAGGCCGTTGACGTAGCTGGAGTCGTCGGAGGCGAGGAACAGCGCGACGGTGGCGATCTCCTCGGGGCGGCCCATCTTTCCCCGCGGGATCAGGGATTCGAACGCGGCCTTGGTGGCCTCGTCGAACAGTTCTTCCTGCTTGGCCGTGGCGACCTGGCCGGGGGTCAGCACGTTCACCCGGATCTTGCGGTCCTTCAGTTCGTTGAGCCACACGCGGGCCCAGGCCTGCTGCACGGCCTTGCTGCCGGCGTACAGGCTCCATCCGGGGAAGGCCCCGAGTGAGGCATTGGAGCCGGTCATGAAGACCGAGGCGCCGTCGTTGAGCAACGGCAGGGCTTTTTGCACGGTGAACAGGGTGCCGCGCGCGTTGAGCCAGAAGGCGCGGTGGAACTGTTCCTCGGTGATCTCGCCGAGGACGGCGGGTTCACCCATCCCGGCGCTGGCCCACAACACGTCGATCGAACCCTTGTCCCGCTTGACGGTGTCGTACAAGCGGTCCAGGTCGGCCAGTTCGGCCGCGTCACCATGCACGGCGGTCACGTTGCGGCCGATCAGCTTGACTGCGTCGTCCAGCGCGTCCTGCCGCCGGGCCTGGATGAAGACGTGAGCTCCCTCGTCCACGAAAAGTCGGGCGCCGGCCAGCGCCATGCCGGTCGATCCACCTGTGATCACCGCTACCTTGCCGTCGAGCTTTCCCACGAGCATTCCTTCGAATCGCCGAGTGTTCGGAACCAGCCGGTGCGTTATGTACACCGTCCTGTGTGCTTAACGTAGCGGCCGATCGACTGAAGGGCAAGTTATGTACACCGGTCGGTACCCAGCTCGGCTATGCTGGATGCATGACGGAGTTGGAGAAGGGGCCCCAAGGCCGCCGCCGGGGCAGGGGCGCGCGCGAGCGGATCCTCAGCGCGTCACAGCAGCTGTTCCGCGAACAGGGCATCAATCGCACCGGTATGGACCAGCTCTGCGCGGTGGCCCAGGTGTCGAAGCGCACGGCCTACCAGCACTTCGCCGGCAAGGACGAAGTGGTCGCCGAATACCTGCGCCGCTTCGATCCCGACGTCTTGCCCGGGGTGTTCGACCGCACCGACCTCACACCCCGCGAGCGACTCCTCGCTGTCTTCGATGTGCCGGCATCCACCCCGTTGTGCCCCTACCTCGGGGCGGCCGTCGAACTGCACGACCCGCACCACCCGGCATCCGAATGCGCACGCGACTACAAGAAAGCCATCGCCGCGCGGCTCGCCGAAACCGCCCGCGAAGCAGGGGCGACCAATCCCGAACAACTCGGCGAACAGCTGGCGCTGCTCATCGATGGCGCCTCCGCCCGCACCCGCGTCCTCGACAGCGACTGCTTCCCCACCGCCGCCGCCATCGCCGCGGTCCTCATCGACGACGCCATCCCTGCGTCAACTCCTCGGCAGCCCGGCGATGACCGCGGAACCACCGGGTCTGCTCCCGTTCCGCCGAAAACCCCATGACGGCCCCATCACGCCTCGTCGCCCGGAAGACGGCACCGGGTTCGGCGAGGCCGGATCGGTAGCTCAACGTCAGCGACGGCTGCTGCGCTTGCGCGCGTCGACCATTGAGATGGTCTGGTCGCGAGGCTTGCCGTCCTTTATGGACCAGACGCTGTCCGCAACCGGAGATCCTCGAGGTCGCCGCGACGCACCGTCGCGCCGAGCGCGGACAACACGGTCGCAGCCGGGTCCGAGCGGGACAGGCCGGTGACCTCGTGCCCGGCGGCGATGAGCTCGGGGATGAGGTGGGAACCGGTGTGGCCGGTCCCGCCGGTGACGAAAACTCGCACGATGTGTCCTTACGAGAGTGGGTACTCAGTCCGCGATGGTGACGCCGAGGCTGATGTTGAATCCGGCGCCGTGGTTGGCCAGGCCCATCAGCAGCGGACCGACCGCCTCCAGCCAACGCGCCGCGGCGAGATCGCCGGCATCCAACGGGCGCAGACCGAGGCTTTCGATGAAGGTCGACACACGGTTCTTGACGTCCGCGTCGTTGCCTGCGATCAGCACGTCCAGCCGGCCGCCCTGGGCCAGAACGTGGCCGAAGACGGTGTTGAACGCCTTCACGACGTGCGCGCCGGCCGGAACGGTCTTGGCGATCTCCTCCGCACCGGAGGTGCCGGCGGGGGTGAGCAGCCCGGTGGCATCGGCGTTGAAGGTGTTGGAGATGTCGATCACGATCTTGCCGGCCAGCGCGTCACCGAACTGGGTGAGGACCTGTGCGGCGTCGGCGTACGGCACCGCGCAGACCACGATGTCACCGGCTGGAGTAGCGCCGAATGCTCCGGCTGTCGCGCTGCCGTCGAGCTCGGCGGCCAGGGCGCCGGCCTTGGCCGCGTCGCGGCCGATGACTTCGACGGTGTTGCCGCCCTCGACCGCGCGGGTGGCGATGGCGCGGGCCATGCCCCCGAGCCCGATGATGCTGATGCTGCTCATGATGTGCTGCTTTCTGGAGTGGAAATCAGGTGGCCGCTCTCGACATCCATGGTTGCCGCCGGTCGGAGTTGATGTCCAAGACCTCTTTCAACCGCGGCGATACCCTGGTGGCATTGCCGGACCCCGGGAGGCCTTGATGGATCTGGACCTGCGCAAGCTGCGCTATTTCGTCACGGTCGCCGAAACGCTGCACTTCGGCCGAGCCGCCGAACGGCTGCACATCGCGCAGCCGGTGCTGAGCCGGCAGATCCGCGCGCTCGAGAAGGATCTCGGCGCCGCTCTGTTCACCAGGGACAGCCACGGGGTGGCGCTGACCGACGCCGGCACGCAGCTGCTCACCGACGCCACCCCACTGCTGGCCTCCGCCGACGCGGCCCGCCGCCGAGTGACCGTAGCCGCGCGGGGCAGCAAGCGGATGATGGTGGGCTTCCGGGCCGGAATCGCGGTCGCCCCGGCGATCCAGCAGTTCGCCCTCCGGCACCCGGAGGTGACGGTCGACGTGCAACGCATCGAAGCCGACGAGCAAGCCGGGATGCTGCTCGACGGCCGCATCGACATCGGCTACGTGCGGCTGCCCATCGACGAGGCCGGCCTGCGCGTCGTTCCGCTCTACACCGAGCCGCGGGTCGTGGTCCTGCCCGCCGGCCATCGGCTGGCCGGCAAGGAAGAAGTCACCGAGGCCGACCTGGCCGGCGAGCCGCTGCTGTGGCCCGCCGACGCGAGCACGCAGCCCACCAAGCGCCCGCACCCCAACGCCGGATACCTGGTTCGCGGCGTGGACGAAACGCTCGAGCACGTCGCCTCCGGCCGGGGCATCTCGTTCCTGGCGCGATCGGCGACCGTTTTCTCCACGCATCCGGACGTCACCTACGTGCCCGTCCCGGATCTGGCGCCAGACCACGTGTGCCTCGCCGCGGCGGCCTCACGTCTCTCACCTGTGGTCGACGACTTCTTCACCGCCGCCCAGGCGACGGCCGAGATCACGGCGGAATGCGGCAACTACGAAATGTGGCAGCTCGGCGGCGATGCCATCGCAAAGTATCGCTGAGCAGTTCGACCGATGACAGCCGCGCCGACGACGAGCGTGTCGCTGCTGTCTCCGCAAGGAAGTGGCTGGGTCCACGTGTGTCTCAAGCGGACCCAGCCTGTGCCACAGGCCGACCAGTGGAACGCCGGGTGGTCCACAGTGGATTCACCGTGAACCACCCGGCAGTCAACGCGCCTCAGCAGGGGCCGTTGTCGGTCCAGACGCTGTCGGGGCCGCCGGTACCGGGTTCCTCGCCCTGGGTCCACCAGCGGGCGGTCCACTTGTGGGAGTTGTGGGAGACGGAGTTGCCACCGACGTACACCGAGGCGCGGAGCCATTCCGGGGCGGTGCAGGTGCCCGGCGGGTTGCTGGGCTGGGAAGCCGGCGGGTCGGTCTGGGGTGGGGTCGCGCCGGCGAAGCGAGTGGTGAACTTGGTGAAGTCCCAGTCGTTCTGGGTGACGTTGGAGCACACGGCGTTGTCCGTGGTGGTGGTGCACGGGCGGTCGCGGTTCACGGCCCAGTAGGTGAAGCGCGCGAGGTGGTGGCTGGTCGCGTAGTCGTACACCGTCTGGAAGTCCGAGAGGGTGAAGATCTCCGCGTTGTCCGAACGGCCGTTCATGCCGGAGAAGCCCTCGTGCGAGTACGCGGTGGCGCTGTCCCAGCCGAGGTGGCTTTCCAGCAGGCCGTGGAAGTTCTCGAGGGCGGAGACCTGCGCGGCCGAGCCGGCGAAGCCGCCGTCGAAGGGCATGATGGAGAAGTTGTTGGGGGTGAAGCCGATGGCCTTCGCCTGGTCGAGCAGCTGCGTGCCGAACCAGCCCGTGCCGGCGGAGGTGCCGGGCATGGTCACCGACACGTACAGGCCGGGGTTGGCGGCCTGGAGCTTCTTGGCGGCGCCGAGCTCGTTCGCGATGGCCGGGGCGCTTTCGTACTCGGGCTCTTCGAGGTCGAAGTCGATGGCCTTGAGGCCGTACTTCGACACCACCTGCTGGTAGGCGGCGGCGGTCGCGTCGACGGTGCCGCACGTCTGGCCCAGCTTCGTGCCGCCGTAGCCGCCGACGGAGACCGACACGTCACCGCCGTTGCCGCGGATGCGGTTGATCACGCCGCCGACCGCGGTGTCGGACGAGACCGCCGACTTGCCGTCCCACGTGGGGGAACAGCCGCCGCCGTCGGGGGCGAGGATGAAGGCCAGCTGGAACGCCTTCTGGCCGGTCGCGTTCATCACCGTGATCGGGTCGGGCGGGTTGTTGCTCACGGGCATGAGGTACGGCGCCGAGGCGTACCAGTTGTTGCTCAGCGCCGCGGTGGTGGCGGCGGGCTGGGCGTCGGCGGTCACGGCGAGAGTCGCGGCTGTCCCGAGCACGGTGGCGGCGGCGATCCCGACGGCGGCCAGTCTGCTTCGTTGCATCTGTCCTCCAGCTGTCGAGCGGGGTGCGCTCCAGCATTGGACTAGACCATTTCGAAGTCAACCCGCGGCCCGACGTTCGAGGGGCCGTCGAGGGCGAAATGCCCGGATTCGCGGGGCTGGTTCACCCTGGCGGAGCACGGACCACGGAGCCGGCTGGTACAGACCAGCCGCCTACTCGGCTTCCAGATCACCTTCCAGCGTGAGGTAGACGTCGCGCAGCTGCGCCAGCAGGTCGGGGTCCGGCTCGGACCACAGACCGCGGTCGGCGGCTTCGGTGAGGCGTTCGATGATGCCGCGCAACGCCCACGGGTTCGCCTGGCGCAGGAACTCCTGGTTCTCGCCGTCCAGCACGTAGGACTCCGACAGCTTCTCGTACATCCAGTCGTCCACCACACCGGCGGTAGCGTCGAAACCGAAGAGGTAGTCGACCGTCGCGGCGAGCTCGAAGGCGCCCTTGTAGCCGTGGCGGCGCATGGCCGCGAGCCAGCGCGGGTTGACCACGCGGGCGCGGAAGACTCGGGCCGTCTCCTCACCCAGCGTCCGCGTGCGCACGGCGTCCGGGGTGGTGCTGTCGCCGATGTAGGACGCGGGGGCTGAGCCGGTCAGCGCGCGCACAGTGGCGATCATGCCCCCGTGGTACTGGAAGTAGTCGTCGGAGTCGGCGATGTCGTGTTCGCGGGTGTCGGTGTTCTTGGCGGCCACCACGATGCGCTTGTAGGCGCTCTCCATGTCGGCACGGGCCGGGCGGCCGTCGAGGTCGCGGCCGTAGGCGAAACCGCCCCAGACGGCGTAGACCTCGGCCAGGTCCTTGTCGTCGCGCCAGTTGCCGGAGTCCATCAACGGCAGCAGGCCCGCGCCGTACGCGCCCGGCTTCGAGCCGAAAATGCGCGTGGTGGCCCGGCGGGAATCACCGTGGTCAGCCAGATCCGCCGACACGTGGGCGCGCACGAAGTTCTCCGACGAAGGCTCGTCCAGTGAAGCCACCAGGCGGACGGCGTCGTCCAGCAAGGTGATCACGTGCGGGAACGCGTCGCGGAAGAAGCCGCTGATGCGCACGGTCACGTCGATCCGCGGCCGGCCCAGTTCGGCGAGCGGAATGGCCTCCAGGCCCGTGACCCGCCGAGACGCCTCGTCCCACACCGGCTGCACACCCAGCAGCGCCAGCACTTCCGCCGCGTCGTCGCCCGACGTCCGCATGGCCGAGGTGCCCCACACCGAAAGGCCCACGGACGTCGGCCACGCACCGGTGTCCTCGCGGTAGCGGCGCAGCAGCGAATCGGCCAGCGCCTGGCCGGTTTCCCACGCCAGGCGGCTCGGAATGGCCTTCGGGTCGACGGTGTAGAAGTTGCGGCCCGTCGGCAGCACGTTCACCAAGCCCCGCAAGGGAGAACCGCTCGGCCCGGCCGGGATGTAGCCGCCGTCCAGCGCGTGCAGCACCGCGGCGATCTCATCGGACGTACCGGCCAGGCGCGGCACGATCTCGGTGGCCGCGAAGGTCAGCACCTGCGAGACCGAGGGATCCTCCGCGTCCAGCGTCTCCAAGACCACGGACGGAACCGCGGCCACGTCCCACGACCGTTCTTCCATCAAAGCAACCAGCGACCGCGCCGTGGTCTCGATCGCGTCCACTTCGGACAGCGGCGCGTCGGAGTTCTCCTTCAGCCCCAACGCCGAGCGCAGTCCGGGGACCGCCCCCTGCTGACCGCCCCACATCTGCTGCGCGCGCAGCATCGCCAGCACGAGGTTCACGCGTGCCTCGCCGACGGGTGCCTCGCCCAGGATGTGCAGGCCGTCGCGGATCTGGGCGTCTTTGACCTCGCAGAGCCAGCCGTCGATGTGGAGCAGGAAGTCGTCGAACTCCGCGTCGTGCGGGCGTTCGGCCACGCCCAGGTCGTGGTCGAGCTTCGCGGCCTGGATGAGCGTCCAGATCTGCGCGCGGATGGCCGGCAGCTTGGCCGGGTCCATCGCGGCGATGTTGGCGTGCTCGTCCATCAGCTGTTCGAGCCGGGCGAGATCACCGTAGGACTCGGCGCGGGCCATGGGCGGGATCAGGTGGTCGACGATCGTCGCGTGGGCCCGCCGTTTCGCCTGTGCGCCCTCGCCCGGGTCGTTGATCAGGAACGGGTACACCAGCGGCAGATTGCCCAGCACGGCATCGGGCGCGCACGACGCCGACAGGCCGGCCGTCTTGCCCGGCAGCCATTCGAGCGATCCGTGTTTGCCGAGGTGCACCACGGCGTGCGCGCCGAACTCCTCCTCCAGCCAGCGGTACGCGGCGAGGTAGTGGTGGCTCGGCGGCAGGTCCGGGTTGTGGTAGATCGCCACCGGGTTCTCGCCGAACCCGCGTGGTGGCTGGATCATGATCACGACGTTGCCCGACTGCAGCGAGGCGAGCACGATGTCGCCCGAGGGATTTGCCGACGTGTCGACATACAACGACCCCGGCGCCGGACCCCAGTGCTCCTCCACAGCCGAACGCAGGTCTTCGGGCAGTGCCGCGAACCACTGCCGGTACCGGGCGGCCGGCACACGGATCGGGTTGCCCGCCAGCTGCTCCTGCGTCAGCCATTCCGGATCCTGCCCGCCGGCGGCGATCAGCGCGTGGATCAACGCGTCGCCGTCCGGCTGGTCCGTTCCGGTCGGCTCGACGCCGGGGAACGCGTCCGCGCCCAGGTCGTAGCCCTGCGCACGCATCAGCCGCAGCAGCTTGACCGCCGACGCGGGCGTGTCGAGACCAACCGCGTTGCCCACCCGCGAGTGCTTCGTCGGGTACGCCGAGAGCATCAGCGCGATCCGCCGCTCAGGCGCCGGGGTGTGGCGCAGCCGCGCGTGCGCCACCGCGATCCCCGCGACCCGTGAAGCTCGCTCCGCGTCGGCGACATAGCGGGGCAGACCGTCCTCGTCGAACTCCTTGAAGGAGAACGGCACCGTGATGAGCCGGCCGTCGAACTCCGGCACGGCCATCTGGTTGCCCGCGTCGAGCGGCGACAGGCCGTCGTCGCTCGCGGACCACGTCGAGCGGTCGCTGGTGAGGCACAGCGCCTGCAGGATCGGGATGTCGAGCGCCGCCATCTCGGCGACGTCCCACGCCTCGTCGTCGCCACCCGCGCCGGCTTCCGACGGCCGCGTGCCGCCGGCCGCCAGCACCGTGACCAGCAACGCGTCGGCCCGGCCCAGCTCGGCCATCATCTCCGGCTCGCGGTTGCGCAGCGACGCGCAGTGGATCGGCAGGGCGCGCCCGCCCGCGGCCTCGATCGCGTCGGCCAGCGCGTGGACGAACGCGGTGTTGCCCGCCAAGTGGTGCGCGCGGTAGTAGAGAATCCCGACGACCGGGCCGTCGCCCTCCACCGGGGGCCGCTCCAGCACACCCCACGCGGGCAGCTGCGCCGGCGGCTCGAAGCCGTCGCCGGTCAGCAGCAGCGTGTCCGACAGGAACCGGTGCAGCTGGGTGAGGTTCTCGGGCCCGCCCTGCGCGAGGTACGCGTGGGCCTGCGCCGCGATGCCCGCCGGCACCGTGGAGAGTTTCATCAGCTCCGCGTCCGGTGTCTGCTCGCCGCCCAGCACCACCACGTGCGAGCCCGACGCGCGCAGCGCGTCCAGGCCCTCCTGCCACGACCGCGGCGTGCCCAGGATCCGGACCACGACGATCGGCGCACCGGCCAGCAGCTCCGGCAGGTCCGCGACGTCGAGCCGGGCGGGGTTCGCGAGCCGGAACTCGCCCTCGGAAGCCCGGGCGCTGAGCAGATCGGTGTCCGAAGTGGACAGCAGCAGGATCACGGTGGTCCTCACTCGGGGTGTCCGCGCCCCGGGTCGTCGGTCGCGCCGGCGGGAGTTCCTGGCTCCCCGGAGCTGGTCCGGGTCACAGTGGCGGGACCGTCCCGGACTTCCACCGGGTTCCTCCACCTGCCGACGCATGGTTCGGCCTCCACTCTCACGGGGCCGGGGACCCGCGTCAAGGTGACGTCTCAGACCACGCGCACGGCCACGATCGGTCGCTCGGCCACCGGGTGGGTCCGCTGCGCCGTGACGCTCCACGCGTAACCCGCGAACCCGCCCGTTTCCGGTGCCGCGTGGAAGACCAGGTGCCCGTAGCCGGCGCCCTGCCCCGCGGGGGAGCGGCTGTCGGGAAACTCGGGTGACGTGCCGTGCGGGTCGGCCGTGCAGTCGGCCACCGGCACCACGTACGCCTTGTCCTCGTCCGCCACCACGGGCGTGCCCCGGACCAGCGCGATGTGCCCGGTGTTGGTGGGTTCCCGGTGGCCGTAGTCGACCACCACGAGATCACCCGGGCGCAGGTCGGCGACGGTGTCCACCCGCGCGAAGTGCGGCACGGACCGGCGCTCGAACACCCACCGGTACGTGCGCGAGGGCGGGCTCACCGAGCGGAAGTGCCTGGTGAAGAACTCGTCGTCGGCCCAGTCGTACACGTGCTTGAGCAGCTGGGTCTGGAACGAGGCGCACTGCGTGTGGTTGCGCCACGGCGGCGTCCAGCTCACCACGTCGGGCTCGCCGGAGGCCTTGTAGCGGTTGGCCTCCGGCGCTAGGTGGTCGATGAGGTCCTCGGCGGCTTGCAGGTGGGCGATCACCCCATCCGTTCTACGCCGACCGGTCGCCGATCCGCGGGAACGGCTCGGTGGAGAAGAGCACCTCCACCGACACTTCGAAGAACTGCGCGATCCGCAACGCGACGAACAGGCTCGGGCTGTATTCGCCGCGTTCCAGGTACCCGATCGTCTGGTAGTGCACGCCGAGCGCGTCGGCCAGCTGCCGGCGCGAGATCCCGCGCTCGGCGCGCAGCACCGCGATGCGGTTGTAGACGTTCTCGCTCACCGCCGATCACACACGCTGCAGTGCCCTCTCCCGTCGTTCGGCCACCGACGACCCGGACTCGCGCCGCGCCATGCGCCGCAGCAGCACCGGGGCCAGCGCCAATCCGATCACGGCCCACGCCAGCAGCACGCCGAGGGTCGCCCACGGCCGCCACGACTGCGAGATCTCCACCACCACGGCCGAGTCGGGCAGCAGCGCCGAGCGCATGCCGAGGCCGAGCCAGTACATCGGGAAGACCTGCGCGATGTCCTGTACCCAGACCGGCAGCGCGGTGATCGGGTAGAAGATGCCGGAGATGGCCGCGAGACCCGTGGTGGGCAGCATGACCAGCGCCATGGCGCGCGGGTCGCGGATCAGCGAACCGATCGCGGCACCCAGCGGCAGCGTGGCCAGCAGCCCGAGCACCAGCACCCAGAGCAGGTTCAGCCACGACCACACGCCGTCCGACGCCAGGCCGGAGAACAGGAACAGGCACGGCACGAGCACCACGACCAGGCCGGTCACCTGCATGAACGAGAGCGACACGATCTTGCCGATCAGGTAGCCGAGCATGCCGTTGGGCGTGGCCTTGGCCCGCAGCAGCGTGCCGTCCTCGCGGTCGACCACGAGCTGCCCCGCCGCGCCGGACAGGCCGTTGAACACGAGCCCGGCGCCGAGCACGCTCGGCACGGTCGCGGTGCCCAGCGAGAACGACGTGCCGGGCAGGTGCGCGTTGCGCATGAAGAACAGCGTGGTCAGGATCAGGACCAGCCAGATCACCTGACCGAGCACGTCGTCGCGGTTCGTCCACTGCTGGCGGAACTCGATGAGCCCGCGCCGCAGCCCGTTGCGTGCGGCGGCTCGCGTGCCGGCCGCCTTGAGGGTCACGGTCGTCATCACACGCCCGCTTCCACGAGACCGGTTTCCGCCCGGTGCACCAAGGTCATGTAGGTGTCCTCGAGGGAGGCGCGGCGCACCTCGAGGTTGGCGACCGCGTCGCCGTGCTGCTTGAAGAGCTCGAAGACGTACTTCGTGGCTTCGGTGGTGGAGTGCACGAAGTGCTGTCCGTCGATCGACCAGCGCACCTCGGCCTCGCCGGCGATCTGGCGGCTGAGCTCGTCGGCCGAGCCGTCGGCGACGATGCGGCCGCCGTTGAGGATGAGGATCCGATCGGCCAGCTTCTCGGCCTCGTCGAGGTCGTGGGTGGTGAGCAGGATCGTCGTGTCGTTGTCGTCGGCCAAGCGGTGCACGAGGTCGTGGAACTCGCGCCGCGCCTGCGGATCGAAGCCCGCGGTCGGCTCGTCGAGGAACAGCACTTCGGGCCGGCCGACGATGCCGATCGCCACGTCGAGCCGGCGCCGCTGGCCGCCGGAGAGCTGCCGGAGCTTCTTGTCCGCGTGCGGGGTGAGCCCCACGGCCTCGATCAGCTCGGTGGTATCCCACGGCCGGTGGTACGGCGCGTAGTACTCGCCGAGGTGGGCCAGCAGCTCCCGCACGCGCCACTTCCCGTGGTCACGCCAGGACTGGAGCACGACCCCCAGCCGTGCCCGCCAGTCCTCGCCGCCCTTCGCCGGGTCGGTGCCGAGCACCTCGACCTCGCCGGCCGAGCGCATCCGGAAGCCTTCGAGGATTTCGATCGTGGTCGTCTTGCCGGCGCCGTTGGGCCCCAGCAGGCAGAGCACTTCGCCGCGGTGCGCTGTGAAGCCGACGCCGTGGAGCACGTCGTTCGTGCCGTACCTCATGCGCAGGCCCTCGGCCCGCAACACGACTTCGTCGGGATTTCTCACCGAACCCACCCCCATCGCTCGTGTGCGACGAAATGTAGCACACCTACTACATTTGATCGCAAGGCTGCTGAATCTGCTGCCCGCTACAGTGAGCGGCATGTCCAGCCCTGCCCGCGTGCGCGCCGATGCCTGTCCCGGGGTCTTCGCGACGCACGACGCGGCCGACGGACCGCTCGCCCGCGTGCGCCTGCCCGGCGGGGTCGTCTCGGCGGAGCGGCTGCGCGTGCTGGCGTCCTGCGCCGAGGATCTCGGCGACGGCAACGTGCACCTCACCTCGCGCGGCAACGTGCAGCTGCGCGGCGTGACCCGGCCCGGGCTGGCGACGCGGCTGACCGAAGCCGGGCTGCTGCCGTCGCCGACGCACGAACGCGTGCGCAATGTGCTGGCGTCGCCGTTGAGCGGCGGGATCGCCGACGTGCGGGGGCTGGCTGGTGAGCTCGACCTGGCGTTGTGTGCCGAACCGTCGTTGGCCGAGTTGCCCGGGCGGTTCCTGTTCGCCTTCGACGACGGCCGGGGTGACGTCGCCGGCGAAGGTCCCGATGTGTGCTGGCGGGCGGTGACGCCGGCGTCGGGCACGGTCCTGCTCGCGGGCACCGACACCGGCTGGGTCGTGCCGCGGGCCGAAGCCGTGGCCGCGGTGCTGACGGTCGCGCGGGCGTTCGCCGGGCACCGGGGGACGGCGTGGCGGGTGGCCGAGCTGGCCGATCCGCCGGCGCTCCTGCCGGACGTCCCCCGAGGTGAACCGGTCGACCGTCCGACGCGGGTGGACCCGACCGTCGGGCCGCTCGGTGCCGACGGCGTCGGGGTCGCACCGCGGTTCGGGCAGCTCACAGCCGCGCAGCTGCGAACCTTGGCGGACCTCGCGGACCCCGTGATCGTCACGCCGTGGCGCTCGATCGTGCTTCCCGAAGCGGCTCCGGACGCGGTCGCGCGCCTGCACGCGGCCGGGCTGAGCACGGATCCGGCCGTGGCGGAGGTCACGGCGTGCATCGGCCGCCCCGGCTGCGCGAAGTCGCTCGCCGACGTGCGGGCCGATGCCGCACGCCTGCCGGCGGGCGTCCGCGCGCACGTGGTGGGCTGCGCGCGACGCTGCGGGCGGCCCTCGGGCCCCCACCTCGACGTGGTCGCCGAAGCCGGCGGCTACCGTGTCGGCGGACGTCTGCTCACGGCGTCCCGCCTGGCGGACTCCTTGGTGAGGAAGGAAAACCCGTGATCGACTACCTGGCCGACGGAGCCGAGATCTACCGGCACTCGTTCGCCACGATCCGCGAGGAGGCGGACCTGGCGATTCTGCCCGATGACGTCGCCGGTGTCGCGGTGCGGATGATCCACTCCTGCGGGATGGTCGACCTCGTCGACGATCTGCGGTACTCGCTCGACGTGGTCGAGGCCGGCCGCGCGGCGCTCGAAGCGGGCGCGCCGGTGCTGTGCGACGCGAAGATGATCGCCAGCGGCATCACCCGCAAGCGGCTGCCCGCGGCCAACGACATCGTCTGCACGCTCGACGACCCCAGCGTGCCGGGGCTGGCCGAGCGCATGGGCACCACGCGCTCGGCCGCCGCGCTGGAGCTGTGGCGCGAGTCGCTGCCGGGTTCGGTGGTGGCGATCGGCAACGCGCCCACCGCGTTGTTCCGCCTGCTGGAGCTGCTCGAAGAGGGTGTCGGGGCGCCGGCCGCGATCATCGGCGTGCCCGTGGGGTTCGTCGGCGCGGCGGAGTCCAAAGTGGAGCTCGTGAAGCGGGCACCCGCGCCGTACCTGGTGGTGCAGGGACGCCGGGGCGGCAGCGCGATGGCCGTGGCGGCCGTGAACGCGCTCGCGAGCGTGGTCGAATGACCGGGCGGCTCTACGGCGTCGGGCTCGGACCCGGCGACCCGGAACTGATGACGGTGAAGGCCGCGCGGCTCATCGGCGAGGCCGACGTGATCGCCTACCACAGCGCGCGCCACGGCCGCAGCATCGCGCGTTCGGTGGCCGAGCCGTACCTGCACGAGGGCCAGCTGGAGGAACCGCTGGTCTACCCCGTCACCACGGAGACCACGGACCACCCCGGCGGCTACGAGGGGGCGATCGCCGATTTCTACGAGCTGAGCGCGAAAAAGCTGGCCGAGCACCTCGACGCCGGGCGCGACGTCGTGGTGCTGTGCGAAGGCGACCCGTTTTTCTACGGCTCCTACATGTACATGCACGAGCGCCTGTCCGGCCGCTTCGAGGCCGAGGTCGTGCCCGGCGTGACGTCGGTGAGCGCGGCGGCGTCGGTGCTCGGGCGTCCGCTGGTGCAGCGCGACGAGGTGCTCACGATGCTGCCCGGCACGTTGCCCGCGCCCGAACTGGCGCGCCGGCTGGCCGACACGCAGGCCGCGGCCGTGCTGAAACTGGGCCGCACCTTCGGTTCCGTGCGCGAGGCCTTCGCTGAAGCGGGCAAACTGGACGACGCGTGGTACGTCGAGCGCGCGACCTGGGGCGAGCAGCGCATCGAACCGCTGGCCGACGTCGATCCGGCGACGGTGCCGTACTTCTCCCTGGCGCTGCTGCCGAGCCCGGCGTACGCGTCGCGAGTGGACGGTGAGCCGGCGGTGGTCGCTCCGGCGGCCCAGCCCGCCGCCGTGGGTGGCGAGGTCGTGGTCGTCGGGCTCGGGCCGGCGGGGCCGCAGTGGCTCACGCCCGAGGCGTCGGCCGAGCTCGCGGCGGCGGAGCACGTGGTGGGCTACGGCCCGTACGTCGCCCGGGTGCCGCAGCGTGCGGGCCAGCAGCGGCACGCGTCAGGCAACCGCGTGGAGGCCGACCGGGCGGTGGAAGCGCTGGAGCTGGCGGCTTCCGGAGCGAGGGTTGCCGTGGTGTCCTCGGGTGACCCCGGGGTGTTCGCGATGGCGTCCGCGGTGCTGGAACAGGTCGCCGCCGGGCGTGGTGGCGGGGTGCGCGTGCGGATCGTGCCCGGGGTGACGGCCGCGCAGGCCGCCGCTTCGCGCGTCGGTGCGCCGCTGGGCCACGACTACTGCGTGCTGTCGCTCTCGGATCGCCTCAAGCCGTGGGACGTCATCGAGCGGCGCCTCGACGCCGCCGGCGCGGCCGATCTCGTGCTGGCGCTTTACAACCCGGCTTCGCGCACGCGCACCACTCAGCTGGCCACGACGCGGGAAGTGCTGCTGCGCCACCGTGATCCGGCCACGCCGCTGGTGGTGGCGCGCGACGTCGGCGGGCCTGAGGAGCAGATCACCGTGACCACGCTGGGTGAACTGCATCCGTCCACTGTGGACATGCGGTGCCTGCTCATCGTGGGCTCGTCGAAAACGGTGGCGCAGCAGGGCCCGGACGGCACGACGGTCGTCTGGACCCCGCGCTCCTACGCCTGAGCCAGGCGTTCGAGGGCGGTGAGCAGGGCTTCCTCGTCCTCGGCGCTCTGCGCACCCGACGCGCCGGCGGCACCGACGATCACGTCACCCTGGGTGATGAGAACGCCGCCGGCGCGGGCGACGAAGTCCCCGGAGTAGAGGTGCTGCACGGCGCCGACGACCTCGCCGGGCAGCGCCACTTCGCTCGACGGCTTCAGCATGTGCAGCGCGGTGCGCGCCTTGGCCACGGCCACGCGGCTGGTCACGGGCGTGCCACCGTCGGCGCGCTTGAGGGTGATCACTTCACCGGTGACGTCGAGCACGGCCACGGCCAGCGGCGCGAACCCGCGCTCGGCGGCGACGGCGTGCGCCGTGTCCACCAGCTGGTTCGCTTCGGCCAACGTCAACCCGGGCAGGCGAGGGGTATCAGACACGGTGTCGAACCTAGCCGCGCCCGGCCGCGGCCGTCCACCGGGTCGCGGCCGACCGCACACGGAGTACCCCGGCGGGTGCCCGAGTGACTCAGCGCGTCGGGTCCTTGCCGTTCGGCTGTGCCGGCCCCGGGCCTGGCGACCACCACCCCCACACCGTCTTGCGGCCGCGCGTCACCGTCGGCGCGATGCCTTCGCTGAACGGCTCCACCTGCAGCAGCTGACCCCACGACTGGCTCGGCTGCCCGATCAGGTAACTAGGCACCTCGGGCTCCTTCGCCACCTCCTCGAGCCAGCCGATCGGCCCGCCGTTGGTGGCCGACGCCCACTGGGCCTCGTCGGCCAGCGCACCGGCCGTGATGCGGTAGTCGGGGACCTGGGAGATGCCGTCGTGGGAGGTCACGGGGCTGGCGCAGGGGTAGACGAACGACGCGGGCCAGTCGAGGTACACGGACTTGCCCTGGAGCTTGTCGGTGAGCGTGGTGAACGTCGGCACGCGCGGGGCGGACGCGGCGATCCAGCCGTCCTCCGTGAGGTCGTTGTCGACGATGTCCACACGCACCGAGGTGGTCTGCGGCGGCAGGTCACGCAGGTTGATGCGGGTGTCGTTCCAGCCGCCGGTGCCCGCGCCGGGCGGGAGGGCGAACTGGCTGCGCAGCACCTTCACGCCCTCGGCCGTCACGACGCCGTAGTCGAGGCTCACCGACGCGGGCCGGCGGGCCTGGCCCGCGGTCGCGATCACGATCTGGCCGTCGGCCGGTTTGGCCGCCAGCGCGTACCACTGGCTGCGCAGCCGGCCGGCGCGGTCCTTCTCGAAGTAGCTGCTCCACATGGGCACGGTGTCGGGCGTGAAGCCGTGCGGGGGCTCGGCGAGCGGGTCGTCCTCGTCGGTCGCCCGGGTGTGGAAGCCGGTCTGCACCTGGCCGTTGTCCGGATCCGGGTTCGGCAGCGGCGATTCCTCCTGCTTGGCCGGCACGGTGCGCTGCTCGGGCTGCGGCTGCAGCATGCTCTTGGCGGCGTCGGTCTCCACCATCACGTGGTCGGACAGGTTGCAGCTCTTGCCGAACAGGTGCCCGACGTTCGCGGCGCCCAGGCTGTAGCTGCCGCGCTGGATGTAGATCGCCGCCGCCATCGTGTAGAACTCGCCGGCCGCCACCAGACCGCACACGACCACGAGCGACAGCGAGCCCAGCCGCAGCGAGCGGCCGCGGCCTTCCTGGGGTGCGGGGGCGCCCGGACGGTGGGCGCGGATGTTTTCCACGAACGCGTAGACCCCCGCGATCGCGGCCGCCACCAGCAGGATCGTTGACAGCGGAATGCCACCGATCGATGGCGCCAGCCCGGTCCACGGCACGCCCAGCCGCGAGACGAACCAGTACGTGTTCGGCCCCGTCGCCGCGAGGGCGCCGACCACGAGCAGCCCCGCCAGGAACGTGGCGCGGTTGCGGTTGGACCGCAGCACGGTGGAACTCGTCGCCAGGGCGGTCAACGCGGCCATCGACGCGCCGACGGCCGCGAACGCGCCGAAGTGGTGCGTCCACTTCGTCGGCGTGAGCGCCAGCAGCAGGAAGAACAACGCGGTGGTGCCGATCAGCCGCCGGCTCGGCCCGAGCGCGGCGCCCGGAATGCGGCCGCGCCGCAGCAGCACGACCAGGCAGGTGACCGTGCACAGCACCACCAGCAGCACCGGGAACCGGCGGGGCGCCGAGCCGTCGGGCAGGTTCTCGAACAACAGCTGGTAGCGCGCGAGCTCCTGGAACCACGACAGGTTCGGGCCCACCTGCGTGCGGATGCGCGTGGCCTCCTGCACGGTCGCGAACGTCTGGTCGGCGAACACCACCACCAGCACCAGCAGTCCCGACGCGGCGATCGGCGCGAGGATCGGCAGCCAGCCGCTCGCCGCGCGTTGGCGCACCAGCTTGAACAACGGCCGCGCGGCCACCAGGAACGGGGCCACCGCGATCAGCCCGGTCGGTGTCGCGGCGAGCGTGAACGCGGCGGCGGTCAGCCCCAGGCACAGCGGCAGCAGCCGGCGGGTCACCAAGGCGCGCTCCACCGCGCAGATGGCGAGCAGCGAACCCAGCGCCGCCACGGGTTCGGGCCGCACGCCGTTGTTGTAGGGCATCCACCAGACGAGGAACACGGCCGCCGCGGCCCAGCCGGCCGCGCGGCTGCCACGCACCTGCGTGCCCAGCCGCGGCATGACCTCACGGCTGATGAGCAGCCAGCTGATCACGCCGACCAGGTACGACGGCAGCCGGATCCACGGGGGCACGGTGCTGACGTGGGTCATCAGCTCGTAGAGGTGGTAGAACCAGCCGAACGGCGCCTCCGCGACGCCGAACCAGCGGTGGTAGTTGGTCAGGAACCCCGTGGATTCGGTGACCCTGGCCATCGTGAGGATGTAGCCGTCGTCCGAGGTCACCGGTCCGATGAACACCCACGCGCCGAGCGCGAGGATCACCGTGGCGTCGCGGCCGGTCAGCCGCCACCAGCCCACCGGCGCCCACCGCGGTGCCCGCCGCCCGAAGCCGGAATCCATGCGCCACACGGCGATCAGACAGGCGAGGAAGGCCAGCGCACCGAGGATGCCGACGCCGAGCTTCAACGCGGTTGGCGACGTTTGGTAGCGCGTGTCCGGCACGACGGTCACGTGCAGGCCCGCGATCGGGTCCTTCGCGGAGCTGATCGACGAGTAGATGCCGACCACGCGCGGACGGACGTCGCCGGTCGTGCGGAACACGGTCGTGCCGGCGACCGCGAGCGTCATCTGCGTGGCGTCGGACTTCAGTGTCACCGTGCAGCCGGCCGGCGGCAGCGGCTGCTGCGCGATCTGCTGGCCCTGGCTGGAAGCGAGCAGCACGCCGTTGTCCACGCGCAGCTGCAGGCCGACGCCGTTGCCCGCGCGCGGGTCGGTGCGCCCGTCCGGCACGGTCGCGAAGAGCAGCGCCGGACCGTTCGTGCGCGCGTCGAGCGACTTGATCGCGGCACACGGCACCTCGGCCTCGAGGTCCTGGGCCCAGTACCCGGTCAAGGGCGCGTTGACGGACCGCGTGTCGGAACCGGTCGGCCAGGCGATCTCCGCGGTGTCCTGCACGACGGGCAGAAACGGGTAGGCGAGGGCGCATAGCGCCGAAAGCAACCCCAGCGCTACGGCAATCGGACGCATCCCCGAAAAATATCCGGTGCGCCGAACGCGCTAAGCAGGCCCCTGGCTGCGCCGCGTGAACCGCTCGTGGTGCACGGCGTTCGCGAGCGGCGCGCGGCTGCGCCAGCCGTGGCGTTCGAGGTCCGGGACCTCGGTCAGCGCGGTCACCGGGCCGACGCACAGCCACGCCACCGGCCGCACTCCGGCCGGGATTCCGAGCAGATCGGCGAGGAACGGCTCGCGGTAGAAGCTCACCCAGCCCACACCGAGGTCCTCGGCCGTCGCGGCGAGCCACAGGTTCTGGATGGCGAGGCACACCGAGTACAGCCCGGCGTCGGCGATCGCGTGCCGCCCCAGCACGGCCGGGGCGCCGCGGCCGGCGTCATAGGTGACGACGATGCCGAGGGTCGACTCGCGGATGCCCTCGATCTTGATGCGGGAGAACGTCTCCGCGCGCTCGCCCGCCAGCTCGCCCGCGAACACCTCGCGTTCGGCGTGCACGTGCTCGGCGAAGGCCGCGCGGGTGCCGGGGTCGCGGACCAGCACGAAATCCCACGGCTGGCTCAGGCCCACGCTGGGCGCGGCGTGCGCGGCTTCGAGCACCCGTGTGAGCACGGCGTCGTCGATCGGCTCACCGGTGAACTCGCCGCGCACGTCCCGGCGGCGGCGCAGGACCTCATAGAACTCGTCGATCATCGGTGCAGCACCCATTCCACGGCTTCGGCGACGTCCGCGACCTCGGCGGCGGCCGGGCGCGGTGGCCGCCGCACGACGACCACCGGCAGGCCGAGCTCGCGGGCGGCGGTGAGTTTCGCGGCGGTCATCGCGCCGCCGCTGTCCTTGGTGACGAGCACGTCGATGCGGTGCTCACGCAGCAGCGTGCGTTCACCGTCCACTTCGTACGGTCCGCGGCTCAGCAGCACTTCGTGGTGCGCGGGCAGCGGCGGCTCGGGCGGGTCGACGCAGCGGATGAGGAACCACAGCGCGTCGAGCCCGGCGAACGCGGCCAGGCCCTGGCGGCCACTGGTCAGGAACACGCGGGAACCCAAGCCGGGCAGCAGTTCCGCGGCGTGGGCGAGATCGTCGGCCCAGTGCCAGCGGTCGCCGTCGGCGGCCGTCCAGCCCGGTCGCGCGAGCCGCAGCAGGGGCACGCCGGCCGCGTGCGCGGCCTCGAAAGCGTTGCCGCCGATGCGTTCCGCGAACGGGTGTGTGGCGTCCACGAGCGCGGAAACGTCGTGCTCCACCAGCCACGCCGCCAGTCCTTCGACGCCGCCGAACCCGCCGATCCGCACCTCGCCGACCGGTAGCCGCGGCCGCGCGACCCGCCCCGCGAGCGACGACACCACGGCGACCCCGCGCGCGTGCAGCTCGGCCGCGAGCGCGCGGGCCTCGGCCGTGCCGCCGAGGACCAGCACGGTCATCCGCCGTAACCCACGGCCGCGCGCCAGCGGTCGAGCGTGCGCATGTTCGCGAGCGACTCGGCCCAGGTCAGCTCCGGCGCCTGCCGGTTGTCGACGTGCGCGGCGACGTGGTCGGCCTCGCGCGCGAACACGCTCTGCGTCGCCTCGATCTCGATCACCTCGGGCTCACCGCCCGCCGGCGTCAGCACGATCTGCGACGAGGTCGCGCGGCGCATCCGCGGCAGCCACGCGGGTTTCGGCACGTGGAGCTGGCCTTCGGTGCCGTAGACCCGGATGTGGTCGTCCTGCGTGAGCCGGTAGCCGCACGACATCTGCGCGACGATGCCACCGGGCAGGCGCAACAGGCCCATCGCGAACTCGTCGACGCCCTGGTCGGTCAGCCGCGCCACGCCCGTGACGGTGGTCGGTTCCACGACGTCCGTGCCGGTCGCGGCCTGGGACACGAGCCGCGCGAGCGAGGTGCAGTAGCAGCCGACGTCGAGGATCCCGCCGCCGCCGAGCGCGGGGTCGGCCAGGCGCGGGGCGTCGTTGGCGCCGGTGTCGAAGCTGAACGTGACGTCGACGGCCCGAACCTCGCCGATCGCGCCGCACGAGATCAGCTCCACGAGCCGGCGCGTCTGCGGGTGCAGCCGGTACATGAACGCCTCCATCAGGAAGACGTCGTTGCGCCGGGCCGCTTCGATCACCTTCTCGGCGTCGGCCGCGGTGACCGTGAGCGGTTTCTCGCACAGCACGTGCTTGCCGGCTTCGGCTGCGCGGATCGCCCACTCCGCGTGCATCGGGTGCGGGGTGGCGATGTAGACGGCGTCGACGTCCGGGTCGGCGAGGAGATCCACGTAGGAGCCATAGGCCTTCGGGATGTCGAAGCGGTTGGCGAACTCGCGCGCGCGGTCGGCCGAGCGCGCGGCGACGGCTTCCAGCGTGCCGTGCTTGCTGCTTTCGACGCCACCGGCGAAATCGGCGGCGATCGATCCGGCGGCCAGCAGGCCCCAGCGTAGTTCTGTCACAGTGACTCCGGTTGGTTCGCGCGGTCGCGGGTGCTCGAATACAGGAAGCTGTCGGGGAATCCTTCGGCGGCCAGCACGCGGCCGACGAAAATGGTGGCCGCGCGGGTCATCCCGGCCGCGCGGGCCTGCCCGGCGATGTCGGTGAGCGTGCCGCGGACCACGGTCTCGCCCGGCTGGCTGGCCAGCGCGACGACGGCGGCCGGGCAGTCGGCCCCGTAGAACGCCACGAGCTCTTCGGTGACCCGCTCGATGTGGTTGATCGCCAGGTGCAACGCGAGTGTCGTGCTGCTGCGGGCGAAGTTGGCCAGTGTCTCGCCGTCGGGCAGCGCCGTCGACCGCGCCTGCGCCCGCGTGATCACCAGGCTCTGCCCGATGCCAGGCACCGTCAGCTCTCGCCCCAGCACCGCGGCCGACGCGGCGAACGCGGGCACGCCGGGCACCACGTCGTAGGGCACACCGGCCGCGTCGAGGCGCCGCACGGTTTCCGCGACGGCGCTGTAGAGCGAAGGGTCGCCGGAAACCAGGCGCGCGACCTCGTGGCCCGCGCGGTGCGCCGCGACGAGGTGCGCCACGATCTCGTCGAGGCTGAGGTTCGCCGTGTCCACGCGCTGTGCGTCCGGCGGGCAGTACGCGAGCAGGTCGGTCGGCGTCATGCTGCCGGGGTACAGGCACACGCCGCAGCGCGCGAGCAGGTCGCGGCCACGGACCGTGATGAGGTCGGCCGCGCCGGGGCCGGCGCCGATGAAGTGAACGGTCATCTCGAACTCCAGGACGTGACGGTGCGCGACGGCGTCCACCCGGTGAACCCGCCGAGCGGGCGCGCGTGGTCGACGGCGATCCTCGTCAGCTCACCACCCCGGCTCGTGTACGCGGCGGCCAGGATCTGTTCGGCTTCGAGCGTGACACCGTGCGCGACCACGCGGGCGCCGGTGGCGACGCACGTGTCGAGCACGCCGGGCACGGTGAGTCCGCCGCCGATGAAGATCGCGTCGGGTTCGGGCAGGCCGGCGAGCACGTCGGGCGCCGATCCGGTGACGACCTGCAGCTCGGGGACACCGAGCGTGGCCGCGTTGCGCGTGATGCGCTCGGCCCGGACGGGGTCGCGCTCGATCGCGACGGCGCGGTTGAGCGGGTGCGCGCGCGACCACTCGATGCCGATGCTGCCCGCGCCCGCGCCGATGTCCCAGAGCAGCTCACCGGGCACCGGCGCGAGGTGGGCGAGGGCGGAGGCGCGCAGGTCGCGTTTGGTGAGCTGGCCGTCGTGCTCGAACGCGTCATCGGGCAGGCCGGTCAGCGGCAGGGCGGGGCCGGCGCAGATCAAGGCGAACACGCTGAGGGGGCCGGGGTCGTGGATCCAGGCGTCGGTGATGTGCTCGTCGTCGGCGCCGAGGTTTTCGAGGCTGGTCAGGGTGGAGTCGGCGTAGCCGCGGGCGTGGAGGAGTTCGCGCAGGTCGTGGGCGTTCGCACCCAGCACGAGGAGTTTCCGGCGAGGCGCGAGCGCTCGGGCGACGCGCTGGATCGCGCGGCCGACCACGGTGACGACCTCGGTTTCCTCGAACGACCAGCCGAGCCGGGCCCGGGCCAGCGTCACCGAGGACAGCGCGGGCAGGACGTCGATCGCGTGGCCGCGGTCGCGCAGGGTCGTGGCGATGCCCGAGAGCAGGGGATCCCCGCTGGCCAGCACGCAGATCCGGCGTCCGGCGTGCGCGGCCAGGACGTCGTCGAGCGCGGGCAGCAGCGGGCTCGGCCAGGCTTGTGTGCGGATGTCGTCGGGTAGCATGGTGAGCTGCCGCGGCGCGCCCAGCACGATGTCGGCTTCGAGCACGGCGTTCCGTGCCTTCTCGCCCAGGCCGGTCCAGCCGTCGGCCCCGATCCCGACGACGGTGATGGGTGCTGTGTCTTGCAGGGGCCGAGCCCCCGGAACCCGCGCCGGGGGCACGCCCCCGGAGCCCCCGCACTGTGGGCCGTCGGTCCGGCTCGGCGAGGCGTCTCCCGAGTGCGAATCGCGTGATTTTTCGCGCACGTCCGCCCACGCTAGACGACGCGTTTCCTGTGCGATGATCGGCCGGACGCCGACCACGAGGAGAGCTCTTGAAGCCGTACCCGTTCACCGCCGTCGTCGGGATGCCGGACCTGCGCCTGGCGCTGATCCTGTCCTCGATCTCACCCGCCGTGGGCGGCGTGCTGGTGCGGGGCGAGAAGGGCACGGCGAAGTCGACGATGGTGCGGGCGCTGGCCGGCCTCCTGCCCCAGCTCGACGTGGTCGACGGCTGCCGCTTCTCCTGCGATCCCGGCGCGCCCGACCCGGAGTGCCCGGACGGCCCGCACGCCGCGGGCGCGCCCGCGCACCGGCGGCCGGCGCGGCTCGTGGAGCTGCCCGTGGGGGCGGCGGAGGACCGCGTCGTCGGGTCGCTGAACCTGGAGAAGGCGCTGGCGCAAGGCGTCACGCACTACCAGCCGGGGCTGCTGGCCGCGGCCAACCGCGGGCTGCTGTACGTGGACGAGGTGAACCTGCTGCACGACCACCTGGTCGACACGTTGCTCGACGCCGCCGCGATGGGCCGCGCGACCGTGGAACGCGAGGGTGTGTCCGTGTCGCACGCGGCGCGGTTCGTGCTGATCGGCACGATGAACCCCGAGGAAGGCGAGCTGCGGCCGCAGCTGCTGGACCGGTTCGGGCTGACGGTGGAGGTCGCGTCGAGCCGGGAGCCCGAGCAGCGCGTGGAGGTCGTGCGGCGGCGGCTCGCGTACGAGGCGGATCCCGACGGCTTCGCCTCCGCCTACGCCGCCGAAGACTCCGCGCTCGCGGCGGACATCGAGGCGGCACAACGGCTTCTGCCCGAGGTCAAGCTGCCCGACGAGGCGCTGCGCCAGATCGCCGAAGCGTGTGCGTCGTTCGAGGTGGACGGGATGCGGGCCGACATCGTCACCGCTCGCACGGCCGTCGCGCACGCCGCGTGGGCCGGGCGGGCCGAGGTGACCACCGACGACGTCCGGGTGGCCGCGCGGCTCGCGTTGCCGCACCGGCGCCGCCGCAACCCGTTCGACGCGCCGGGGATTTCCGAGGACCAGCTGGAGCAGGCGCTGCAGGACGCGCAGCCACCCGAGGACCCGGGTCCGGGAGACGACGGTCCCGGTTCCGGTTCGCAGCCGCCCGCCCAGGAGAGCGCGGGCAGCGACCAGCCGGCGGGGGACCAGCCACAGTCTCAGTCTCAGCCAGGTGACGGAAGTGGTTCCACGCCGCAGAACACGGTCGGCTCCGGCGACACGTTCCGGGCGCGGGTGTTCCGCGTCAAGGGCACCGGTGAAGGCGAACGCGGCCGCCGGTCCCGCGCCATCACCGACACCGGCCGCACGATCGGCGTCCAGCCGCCGAGCGTGCGCGACGGCCGGCCGCACCTCGTCGCCACGATGCGTGCCGCCGCGCCGCACCAGCGGTCCCGCGGCCGCAGTGGTCCCGGGCTGCTCGTGCGGACGCAGGACCTGCGGTTCGCACTGCGCGAAGGCCGCGAAGGCAACCTCGTGCTGTTCTGCGTGGACGCGTCGGGCTCCATGGGCGCGCGCGAGCGCATGCGTGAGGTGAAGACGGCGGTGCTGTCACTGCTGTTGGACGCCTACCAACGGCGCGACAAGGTCGGTCTCGTCACCTTCCGTGGTGACCGGGCCGAGCTCGCGCTGCCGCCGACCATCAGTGTCGAAGCGGCCGCGGCCCGGCTCGAAGGCCTGCCGACGGGCGGGCGCACGCCGCTGGCGGAGGGGCTGCTGGAGGCCGCGCGCGTGCTGCGCGTCGAAGCGATCCGCGATCCGCGCCGTCGGCCGCTGCTGGTGCTCGTCACCGACGGACGCGCGACGAGCGGAGCCGACGCCGTCGCCCGGTCGCAGGCTGCGGCCGGGTTGCTGGCCGGCGTGACCACGATTGTGATGGACTGCGAAAGCGGCCGGATGCGCCTCGGGCTCGCCGCTGAGCTGGCCGGGCACCTGGGTGCCGAGCACGTGCCGCTCGCCGACGTCGCGGCCGAGGCGCTCACCTTGGCCGTGCGGGAACACACCGGAAGGGCTGCCTGATGCCGCAAGGGAAACCGGCCGTCGTCCCGCAGGACGGGCTCAGCACGCGCCAGCGCCGCAACCGGCCGCTGCTCGCCGTGCACACCGGGGAGATGAAGGGCAAGTCGACCGCCGCGTTCGGCATGGCGCTGCGCGCGTGGAACCAGGGCTGGTCGATCGGGGTGTTCCAGTTCGTGAAGTCGGCGAAGTGGCGCGTCGGCGAGGAAGCCGCGTTCCGTGCGCTCGGGAAGCTGCACGACGACACGGGCGAGGGTGGGCCCGTGGAGTGGCACAAGATGGGCGAGGGCTGGAGCTGGTCGCGCAAGCAGGGTTCTGACTCCGACCACGCCGCCAACGCCCAGGAGGGCTGGGCGGAGATCAAGCGCCGGCTCGCCGCCGAAACGCACGACTTCTACGTGCTCGACGAGTTCTCCTACCTGCTCAAGTGGGGCTGGCTCGAAGTCGACGACGTCGTGTCCACTTTGGTCTCCCGGCCCGGGCACCAGCACGTGGTGATCACCGGCCGGTACGCGCCGCCCGAGCTCGTCGAGGCCGCCGACCTCGTGGCCGAGATGACGAAGGTCAAGCACCCCATGGACGCGGGGCAGAAGGGGCAGCGGGGGATCGAGTGGTAGCGCGCGTGGTCATCGCCGCGCCCGGTTCGGGGCACGGCAAGACCACCATCGCCGCGGGGCTGATGGCGGCGTTGCGCGCGGCCGGGCACCGCGTGTCCGGGCACAAGGTCGGGCCCGACTTCATCGATCCGTCCTACCACGCGCTGGCGACCGGCCGTCCCGCTCGCAACCTCGACCCGTTCCTGCAGGGGGAGGAGCGGCTGAAGCCCATGCTGCGACACGGTTCCTCCGGTGCCGACCTCGCCGTGATCGAAGGCGTGATGGGCTTGTTCGACGGCGCGCTCGGCACGGAGGGCTACGCGTCGACCGCGCACGTCGCCCGGCTGCTCGACGCGCCCGTGGTGCTGGTGGTCGACGCTTCGGCCGCGTCCCGCAGTGTCGCGGCGACCGTGCTCGGCTTCGCGAACTACGACCCGCGGGTGCGCCTCGCCGGCGTGATCCTCAACAAGCTGGGTTCGCAGCGCCACGAGGACGAGATCGTGACCGCGCTGGAAGCCACCGGTGTGCCGCTGCTGGGTGCGTTGCGGCGCAACGAGAACGTGCACGCGCCGAGCCGTCACCTCGGGCTGGTGCCCGCGGCCGAACGCGCGGCCGAGTCCCAGCGGGTGCTGCCGGAGCTGGCGTCGTGGGTGGCCGGCGGGGTGGATCTCGAGGCCGTGGTGCGGGTCGCGCGGGCGGCGCCGCCGTTGACCGGTCCGAAGTGGACACCGCCGGGCGGGTTCGCGGGACCGCGCACGGTGGTGGCCGCGGCTGCCGGGCCGGCGTTCACCTTCCGGTACACCGAAAACGTGGAGCTGCTGGCGTCCTACGGGGTCGACGTCGTGGACGTGGATCCACTGCGGGACGAGGCATTGCCCGAGGGTTGTGCCGGGTTGTACTTCGGTGGCGGGTTCCCCGAGGTGCACGCGGCCGAGCTGTCGGCGAACAAGTCGCTGCTCACGGCGGTCGCCGACGCGGCCTCACGCGGAATGCCGGTGAGCGCGGAGTGTGCGGGCCTGCTGTACCTGTGCCGGGAGCTCGACGGCGTGCCGATGGCCGGCGTCCTCGATGCGACGGCCGTGATGACCAAACGTGGCAAGCTCGGCTACCGCACGGCGGTTTCCCTGGCGGACAACGTGCTCGCTCTCGCGGGCGGGCGCGTGACCGGGCACGAGTTCCACCGCACCGAGCTCACACCGGCGGCCGGGCCCGCGCCGGCGTGGGGCTGGGAGCGCACGGTGGACGGGTTCGCGTCGGCTTCGCTGCACGCGTCTTACCTGCACGTGCACTGGGCCGGGTATCCGGAGCTGGCTGCGCGGTTCGCGGAGCACGTTCGCGCGTTCGCCTCGGTGGCTCCTCGTGGCTGACACCTCGGACTACGACCTGCACCACCACGGCGACCGCGAGGTCGGGCCGGGGCTGGTCGACCTCGCGGTGAACGTCCGGCTGCCGCGCCCGCCCGAGTGGCTGCGGCGCGAGCTGGTGTCCGCTGTGGACAGTCTGGCCGCGTACCCCTCGACGGCGGCCGCGCAGGCGGCGGTGGCCGCGCGCCACGGCCGGCCGGTGGACGAGGTGCTGGTGACGGCCGGTGCGGCCGAGGCGTTCACCCTGCTGGCCTCCGCGTTGCGGCCACGGCACGTCGTGGTCGTGCACCCGCAGTTCACCGAACCCGAGGCCGCGCTGCGCGCCGCGGGGCACGAGGTCTCACGCGTGCTGCTGTCCGCTTCGGACGGTTTCGTGCTGGATCCCGCTTTGGTGCCCGCGTCGGCCGACCTGGTGTTCGTGGGCAACCCGACGAACCCGACGTCCGTGCTGCACCCCGCCGAGGTGCTTCGCGCCTTCGTCCGGCCCGGCCGCTTGCTCGTGGTCGACGAGGCCTTCCTCGACGCGATCCCGGGCGAGGCGGAAAGCCTGGCGGGGGAGTCCCCCGACGGCGTGGTCGTGCTGCGCAGCCTCACCAAGACGTGGGGTCTGGCGGGCCTGCGCGCGGGTTACGTCCTCGGCCCGGCCGACGTGCTCGCCCGCCTGCGAGCGGTGCAGCCGCCCTGGTCGGTGTCGACGCTCGCCGCCGTCGCCACGGTCGCCTGCTGCCGCCCGGCCGCGCTGGAGGAGGCGGAGAAACTGGCCGCCGCCGCCGAGTCGGACCGCGACTACCTGGTTTCCCGCCTGGCGGAGTCACCCCTGCCCGTCCTCGGCGATCCTCGCGGCCCGTTCGTCCTGGTCGAGGGCCCTGACGCCGACCTGCGCACCCGCCTGCGGGAGGCAGGCTACGCCGTCCGCCGCGGCGACACGTTCCCCGGCTTGGGCCCGCGGCACCTGCGCTTGGCGGTCCGTTCCCGCGAGGTGACGGACGGGTTCGTCGCCGCGTTGGCTCGCTCGCTCTAGCCGACGAGCACCCGGGCTGGTGCCCGGCCGCGCCGGAAACTCCTGCGTATCACTCGCTTCGGGTGAGGAACGGCCGGTGATCCGGTGACACACTACCGAGTCCGCGTCCGAACAACCTCGCCCGCCGCACCAGACCGACCAAGGAGACCCATGTCTGTCACGACTGGAGGCGCAGCGTCCGACCGAGCGGCCCGGCTGCTCACGATCGGGGCTTAGATGTCGGTATCCGCGCGCGCGAACATGCCCGCACTCGGCGGGGCCGAGTGGCTCAACTCGGCGCCACTCGGTCCCGCCGAGCTGGCCGGCCACGTCGTCGTCGTCAACTTCTGGACGCTGACCTGCATCAACTGGCTGCGCCAGGAGCCCTACGTCCGGGCCTGGTCGAAGGCCTACAGGAGCGACGGGCTGATCGTCATCGGAGTCCACACGCCGGAGTTCTCGTTCGAGCGCGAGTTCCACCGCGTGCGGCAGGCGACGAACGAGCGCGGGATCGACTACCCGGTCACGCTCGACAACGACTACGCCATCTGGAGTGCCTTCGACAACCACTACTGGCCGGCGCTCTACTTCGTGGATGCCCACGGCGTCATCCGCGACCACCACTTCGGCGAGGGGAACTACGAGCAGTCGGAACGCATGATCCAGGAACTCCTCGGCGTCGAGCGCGAGCTCGTCTCCGTCACCGGCCTCGGCGTGGAGGCCGAGGCCGACTGGGCCAACCTGCGCGCGTCCGAGACGTATCTCGGCTACGCGCGCGGCGAGCAGTTCGCTTCACCGGGCAGCGTCGCGTTCGACGAAACACGCACCTACGGGCCTCCGCCGCGCGTCCGCCTCGGCACCTGGGCTCTCGCCGGCCTGTGGACGATCGGGCCCGAGAAGGTCGTGCTCGCGAAGGCCGGCGGCAGCATCCACTACCGGTTCCACGCGCGGGACGCGCATCTCGTGCTGGCTCGGGGTGCGCAGCAGCCGATTCCCTTCCGCGTGTCCCTCGACGGCGCGGCTCCCGGTCCGGCCCACGGGGTGGATGTCGACGAGGCCGGCAACGGCTTGCTCCGGGACGATCGCCTGTACCAGCTCGTGCGCCAGCACGGCGAGATCCACGCGCGGACGCTGGAGATCACGTTCCTCGAAGCCGGCGCCGAGGCCTACGTCCTCACGTTCGGCTAGCCGCGCCGAGCTCAGCCGGCCAGCACCAGCAACGCCGCCGCCACGCCGACCTCGACGCCGGCACCCAGGACGTCGCCGGTGATGCCGCCGAGCCGACGGACGCAGCGGGCGAGCAGCGCCGCCGCGACGAAGTAGCCCGCGGCCACCGCGGCTACGCCTTGCCACCATGGCAAACCGGGCACCAGCGCGGCCAGCGCGGCCGCCACGACGGCCTCGGCGAGCGCGACCGGCCGCGGCACCGAGCCGGCCACCGTCGCACCCAGTCCTTCCGGCCGCGCCGACGGCACACCGCGCGCGCACGACATCGACAACGTGCACCGCCCGGCCAGCACCCCCGCGACGACCGCGACGACGCCGTGCCCGGCCGCCACCGCGCCGGCCAGCGCGCCGACCTGCACGAGCAGCACGAAAACGAGCGTCGCCACGCCCGTGGGCCCCGAATCGCCGCGGCGCATGACGTCGAGTGCTTTGGTGCGGTCGTAGGACGCGCCGAGCCCGTCGGCGGTGTCGGCCAGCCCGTCGAGGTGCAACCCGCGGCTCCCCAGCGCCACCGCCCCGAGCGCCAGCGCCGCGACCGCCGGCGCGGGCAGCCCCACCGCGACCCCACCCGCGACGATCAACCCGGCCACCGCAGCCAGGGGAACCGCCGCGATGGGCCCCAGCACCATCGCCGCGCCGGCCACCCCGCGATCGATCACGCGCGGCCCGGGCACCGGCACGGTGGTCAACGTGCCGACCGCCAGCCGGATCGCGTCGCCGAGGTTCACGCGCCGCCCGCCCGCCGCACTCCGCCGCGCTGCGCGGCAGGCGGTCGCCGAGCCCGGAGGAACTGCGCCACCGCGGTCGCGGGGAGCCGTGCCTCGCGCGACCTGGTCTCGTCGAGCAGTGCCGCGACCGGCTGCCTGGGTGAGGGCCTCACGCCAGGTCCGCAAGCAGGCCCATGTCGGCGATGATCGCGCGGGCGGCTCGCAGCGTCGGCACGGCCTGCACGGCGCCGCTGCCCTCGCCGAGCCGCAGGCCCAGGTCGAGGATCGGGGTGAGGCCCAGGGCCTTGAGCGCGTACGCCTGCGACGGCTCGGTCGAGCGGTGCCCGGCGAGCCACCACGCCTCGGCGCCCGGCGCGATGTCGCGCGCGACCAGCGCGGCCGCACCGGAAAACACCCCGTCGAGCAGCACCGGGATCCCGCGCACGGCCGCCTCGACGAGGAAACCGGCCGTGGCGGCGACGCACGCGCTGCCCAGGGCCGTCAGCCGCTCGAACGGGTCACCCACGCGGTCCGACGCACGCGAAAGAGCAGCCGCCACCACGGCCGTTTTCGCCGCGAGCGCGTCGCCCGACACGCCGGTGCCCGTGCCGACCACCTCGGCCGCGGGCAGGCCGAGCGAGGCGGCGACCAGGGCCGCGCACATCGTCGTGTTGCCGATGCCCATGTCGCCGGGAATCAGCAGGTCCGCGCCGGCCTCCTCGGCCGCGATGGCGCGGCCCGCCTCGAACGCGGCGAGCGCCTCACCCGGGGCCAGCGCGTCCTCGACGTCGATCGAGCCCGAACCGCGGCGGATCTTGTGGGCGGTCACCGCCGCCGGCACGTCCGAAGCGTCCCCATCGACCGCGATGTCCGCCACACGCACGCTCGCGCCGACCTGAGCGGCCAGCACGGTGACCCCACTGCGCCCGGCCAGGAAAACCTGCACCATCGCCGCCGTGACCTCGCGCGGGTAGGCCGAGTGCGCCGACACCCCGTGGTCACCGGCGAACACGACCACCCGCACGTCGTCGAGCGGACGCGGCGGCACCACGCCGTGGGCGGCGCTGAGCCAGGCCGCCAGCTCCTCGAGCCGGCCCAGTGCGCCGAGCGGCTTCACCAGGCCGTCGAGGCGCTCCTGCGCGGCGGCGCGGGCGGCGGCGTCGGGCACGGGGATGTCGAAACGCGGCACGGCGGACTCCTTACGGCAGTTCGAGCACCCGCCCGGCGACGACCAGCAGGCAGTGGTCGGACTCGGCGGACACCCGGTTGTTGAGTGCGCCCAGCACATCACGGAACAGCCGTCCGGACGACGTCGCGGGCACCACACCGCTGCCGACCTCGTTGCTCACGGCCACCACCGGCACGCGCGCCTGCGTCCACGCGGCGAGGAAATCCTCGAGCCGGTCGTCGAGGCGGCGCTCCCAGCCGGGTTTGCCCGTCCACGCGCCGACCTCGTCGAGCACGCGCGAGAGCCACGTGCCGAGGCAGTCGATGAGCAGCGGGCTCGTGGCCGAGCGCAGCAGGGTCGCCAGGTCGGTCGTCTCTACCGTGGTCCAGTGGCGCGGGCGGCGGGCCTGGTGCGCGGCGACGCGGGCGGCCCAGTCGGGGTCGTCGTCGCTCGGGGGCAGGCCGGGGGCCACGTACACGAGGTGCGGGTGGTGCGCGACGAGCCGCTCCGCGTGCCTCGACTTCCCCGAGCGGACGCCGCCGAGGACCAGCACCTTGCCGTCGTCGCGGCCGTACCGGCGGAGGGTCTTCGCCAGGGTCTCGAGATACCCGGCGAGCCGGTGCGTCAGCTTGGTCATACCCGGCATTGTCGTGCACGCGCTACCGTTCGCCACGTGCCACTCCGACAAGCCGTCACAGCGGCCGGCCTGATCACCGGATACGCCGCCGACGCCGTGTTCGGCGATCCCCGCCGCGGCCACCCCGTCGCGGTGTTCGGCACCTGGGCCGGCGCGCTGGAACGCCGCTGGTGGGCGGACTCGAAGCCCCGCGGAGCGGTGTACGCGGCGGTCTGCGCGAGCGCGGTGACCGGCCTGGGTGTCGCCGCTCAGATGAGCACTCGCCGACGTCCCTTCGCCCGCTTCGTCCTCACCGCCGCCGCGACGTGGGTCGTGCTCGGCGGGCGCGGGCTCGCGGCGGAGGGCGGCGAGATGGCTCGCCTGCTCGACACCGGTGCCGTGCCCGCCGCGCGGGCCCGGCTGGCGCACCTGTGCGCCCGCGACGCGTCGGAGCTCGACACCCCGGAGCTCACCCGCGCCGCCACCGAGTCGATCGCGGAAAACACGTCCGACGCCGTGGTCGCGCCGCTCCTGTGGGGCGCCGTCGCGGGCATTCCCGGCCTCCTCGGCTACCGCGCGCTCAACACGCTCGACGCGATGGTCGGCTACCGCTCGCCGCGCCACCGCAACTTCGGCTGGGCCGCTGCCCGCCTCGACGACGTGGTGAACCTTGTGCCCTCGCGGGTCGGCGCGGTGCTCACCGCCGGAGCCGCGCCCTTCGCGGGTGGGCGCGCGCGGGCGTCGCTGCGGGCGTGGCGCCGCTACGGCTCCCACCACCCGAGCCCCAACGCCGGCCAGGTCGAGGCCGCGTTCGCCGGCGCACTGGACCTGCGGCTCGGTGGCACCAACAGCTACGGCGGCGAGGTCGAGGACCGCGGCACGCTCGGCGACGGCCGGGCACCGCGCCCGGCCGATCTGCGCCGCGCGGTGCGGCTGTCGCGGGTGGTCGGCGCGGCGGCGGCGCTGCTGGCGGCAACCGTGGCGGCGGCACGATGAGCGGGCTGCTGATCGCCGGCACCACGTCCGACGCCGGGAAGAGCCTGGTCACGGCCGGGATCTGCCGCTGGCTCGCGCGCCGGGGCGTGCGGGTGGCGCCGTTCAAGTCGCAGAACATGTCGAACAACTCGATGGTCTGCGCCGACGGTGCCGAGATCGGCCGCGCGCAATGGCTTCAGGCCCGCGCCGCGCGCGTTGAGCCCGAAGCGGCGATGAACCCGGTGCTGCTCAAGCCCGGCAGCGACCGGCGCAGTCACGTGATCGCGCTGGGGAAACCGTTCGGCACGCTGGAAGCCGGCGAGTACGCCACCGGCCGCGCGGGGCTGGCGCAGATCGCGTTCGGCGCCTTCGAAGACCTGCGCTCCCGCTTCGACGTGGTCGTGTGCGAGGGCGCCGGCAGCCCCGCGGAGATCAACCTGCGCGGGGGTGACTACGTGAACCTGGGCCTGGCCCGGCGGTTCTCGCTGCCGGTGCTCGTGGTCGGCGACATCGACCGCGGCGGGGTGCTGGCCGCGATGTTCGGCACGCTCGCGCTGCTCTCGCCCGAAGACCAGGCGCTGGTCGCGGGCTGGTTGGTGAACAAGTTCCGCGGCGACGTCGGCCTCCTGCGCCCGGGCTTGAAGAGCCTGGAGGACGTGACCGGCCGCCCCGTGCTCGGCGTGCTGCCGTGGCTCGACCGCGTGTGGCTCGACTCGGAAGACGCGCTGGCCGCCGCCGGTTGGCGCCGGGAAGCCCCGCGCGGCGGTGGGCTGCGCGTGGCCGTGGTGCGCTTCCCGCGCGCCTCGAACGCCACCGACGTCGACGCCCTGGCCGCCGAACCCGGCGTGACCGTGAGCCTTACCGCCGACCCCGACACGGTCGCGGCCGCGGACCTCGTGGTGCTGCCCGGAACGCGGGCCACAGTGGACGATCTGCGCTGGCTGCGTGAGCGCGGCCTTGCCGCCGCGGTGACCGCGCGGGCCGCCGCCGGCCGCCCGGTGCTCGGCATCTGCGGCGGCTACCAGATGCTCGCCACCACCATCCACGACGACGTCGAATCCCACGCCGGCACGGTCGAGGGGCTCGGTCTGCTGCCCACGCGGGTGACGTTCGCGGGGGAGAAGGTGCTCGGCCGCCCGGTCGGCGAGTGGCGCGGTCACCGCGTGGCGGCCTACGAAATCCACCACGGAACCGCTTCCGGCGCCGGCGCGGAATCCTTTCTGGACGGTTTCCGCGCCGGTCCGGTGTGGGGCACCACCTGGCACGGCGCCTTCGAGAACGACGGCTTCCGCCGCGCTTGGCTCACCGAGGCGGCGGCGCAAGCCGGTGTCGACTGGACATCGGCCCCGGACGCGCCGGGCTTCGCGGCACTGCGCGAGGACATGCTGGAGCGCCTGGCCGACGCTGTCGAGTCCGAAGTGGACACCCGGCAGCTCTTGCGGCTGCTGGAAAACGGTGCGCCGGACGGGTTGCCGTTCGTTCCGCCCGGCGCACCGTGATCCACTAGTGGTGCGCCACCGGGGCCACGAGCGGGCCCGAAATCGATTGCCGGGTGCAGGCGACCGAGTGCTTCTGGTTCTGCCACGCCGAGGCCGGCGGGTAGTACACGTCCACCACAAGATCTGCCGGCATCGTGGACTTGACGAAGAACCCCGACAGTGCCGTGGTGCAGTACTGGTGGCTCAGCGTGCGCAGGGCCTCGTCGCCGGGAAAGGTGTCGGATTCCGGCAGGGGCACCACGGCGTAGACCTCGTCGGAGTGTGGCGCGTCGCACGAGACCTCGCCGATGCCGCCGGTCGCGTGGTCGTAGCCGGTGAAGCACGCACCCTGCTCGGCCGAGAACACGGTGTCGCCGCCTGACAGCTCGTCGACCGCCGCCTCTTCCTCGCCGGAAGTGGCGGAGTTGCCGACGGTGACGACCAGCACCACCGACCAAGCGCCGCAGAGGCCGAGCCCCCCGATCGCCAGGCCCCGGCCCTTGTCGCCGGTACGGGCGATCTGCCGCAGCGCGAGGACGCCGAAGATCGCGCTCAGCAGCAGGCTGATCCCCGGGATCGCCAGCGTGAAGCCGAAGAGCACCTTCAGCAGCGGGACGATCGCGAGCACCAGTGAGGCGATGGCGTAACCGTTGGTGTTGCCCGTCGAGGGTGGCGGCGATGGCGGTGGCGCGTCCTGGTAGCTCGGCCCGGTCGGCTTGGGCGGCAGGACTGAATCGGACATGAGGGCCCCTGAATTCTCCGTGGCGTCCCCCGACCCGACGAAGATCCTAACTGTGTTGTTGGCCTCGGCTCCGCCGAGGCGTTTCGCACGCCTCGGCGCGATCTCGCTCCGGGCTCAGGCAAGACCCGCGTCGTGGACAAGCAGCGCCACTTGGACGGTCATCGCGTCGGCTCGGTGTGGGGCACGACCTGGCACGGCGAGGACATGCTCGACTGCCTGGCCGACGCCATCAAGTCCGATGTGGATAACCAGAAACTCCTGCGGCTGAAGGAAAACGGGGCGCCGAACGGATTGCCGTTGTTCCGCCCGGCACCCCGTGATCCGCTAGTGCGCCACCGGGGCCGTCAGTGCGCCGTTCTCGGACTCGAAGGTGCAGACCGCTGAGTGTCCGCGGCCCTGCCACGTCACTTCATCCGGGTAGTACACGGCCATGACCAGACCCGAAGGCGGCGTGGTGGCCGCGAAGAAGTTCCGCTGCTCGGCCTCGCAGAACTGCCGGGCCTGCGCCGACAGCGTCGCGTCGCCGGGGTAGGCGTCCGTGTCGTCGCCCGGCAGCACGACCAGCCCGTAGATCTCGGAGTGGTGCGGCTGGTTGCACGGGACCTTGGCGATGGTGCTGGTCTGTTCGTCGTAGGTGGTGAAGCACTGGCCCTTCTGCGCCGCGAAGACGCTGTTGCTCCCGACGGCGACGTTGTCCGCGGTGGGCGCGAAGCCGCCGCTCACGATGCCGATCGCGACGGCCGCGGCGATGAGGAGCACCCACACCCCGCTGATGGAAAGCCCCGCGATCGCCAGCCCGCGGCCACGCTGGCCCCTGCGCCGGATCTGGACCAACGCGATGATCCCGAAGATCACGCTCAGCCACCAGGTGGGCGGCAGGAACGCCAGCACCAGCGAGGTGATGGCGAAGCCGTTGGTGCCGCCGGTCATGCGCGGCGGCGGTGGCGGTAGTGGCGCGTCTTCGTAACTCGGCCCCGTCGGCTTGGGCGGCAGGACTGATTCGGACATGAGGGGTCCCCTGAACTTTCTCTCTGGAATCCCCCGACCCGGGACAGATCCTAACTGGTGCCAGACCGCTTGCATTACAACAATTCAGGCAAGTCCAGCGTCGTGGACGAGCAGCGCTACCTGCGTCCGGTTCGACGCTTCCACTTTGGACATGATCCGCCCCAGGTGCACCTTCACCGTCGCCTCGCTGACGCCGAGGTGGCCGGCGATCACCGCGTTGCTCCAGCCCTCCGCGACGGCGACCGCGACCTCCCGCTCACGCGAGGTCAACGCGGTCAGCCGGGCCTTCGCGCGCTCCGCCGCGCCGCCCGTGGCGAACTCGCCGAGCAGCCGCCGCGTGATGGCCGGCGACAGCATCGCGTCGCCGCGGCGCACCACGTGCACGGCGCTGACCAGGTCGCGGGGTGGGGTGTCCTTGAGCAGGAACCCGGTGGCGCCGTGGCGCAACGCCGTGTGCACGTACTCGTCGAGGTCGAACGTGGTCAGCACGACCACCGCCGGCGCGTCGGGCAGTGCGGTGACCACCCGGGTCACTTCGAGGCCGTCGACGCCGGGCATCTGGATGTCGGTGAGCACCACGTCGGGCTGGTGCTGCGCCACGAGGTCCGCGACGCCGCCGCCGTCACCCGCTTCCGCGACCACGCGGATCTCCGGATCCGACTCGAGGATCATGCGGATGCCACTGCGCACGAGCACCTCGTCGTCGAGCAGCACGACCTTGATCACCGCAGCGTCCTCCTCATCTCACACCCCCGCCGAGCGGGAAGACCGCGCGCACCACGTAGTCGCCGCCATCGGGGCCGACGCGCAGCGCGCCGCCGGCCAGCGTCACGCGTTCCCGCATACCGATCACTCCGTAACCCGCGCCGGGCAGACCCGCCGACGCGCCGAGCGCGTTGGCCACCTCGACCACGAGCCTGCCGCCTTCCAGCGCGAGCTGAACGCGGATCGGCGCGCCCGGCGCGTGTTTCGCGGCGTTGGTGAGCGATTCCTGCACGATCCGGTACGCGGCTCGCCCGACCTTCTCCGGCACCTGCGGCAGGGGATCGGGTACCTGCGTGGCGACGTCGGCGCCGGCCGCGGCGAGGTCGTCCGCGAGCCGCGCGACGCCGTCGAGGCTCGGCAGCGACTTCGGTTCGGTGACGTCCTCGCGCAGCACACCCAGGATGTCGCGCAGCTCGTTGAGCGCGGCGGAGCTCGACTCGCGGATCACCTCGGCGAGCCGCCCGGTCTCCTCGTCGGCCGCACGCACCGACAGGGCGCCGGCCTGCAGGGCGACGATGCTCACGCGGTGGGCCACCACGTCGTGCATCTCGCGCGCGATCCGGCGGCGCTCGGCCGTCACGGCGCGTTCGGCGAGCAGGTCACGCTCGCGTTCGGCCTGGCCGGCGCGGTCGCGCAGGGCGTCGACGAGCACGCCGCGCTGGTGCATCCACAGCCCCGCGAGCAGCGGCAGGAGTGTGGTCAGGGCCGCGACGAACCCGATCACCTCCCACGCCTGCAGGTCACCCGGCCGGTAGGTGACGAGCACCAGCACCACGTCGGCGGCCAGCGCGACCGCGGTCGGCCACTTCGGCCCACGCAGGGCGGCGACCGTGTAGAGCGTGAAGATCGTGGCGAGCTGCGCGGGCGGCGCGAACCACGACAGCACGGCCATCGCGAGCATCGAGGCGAGCGGGAACCGGCGCCGCAGCAGCAGGATCACGAGCACGGCCGCGACCATCAGCTGCCACCACGCGGGCGGGGACACGCGGCTCAGCGCCTCCGACGCGAGCACGCCGGCGACGGCGATCGCCAGGCACGCGTCGAGCAGGAGCAGTCGCACGATGATCACCGTACGACTTTCCGGTTACTCCCTTCGAGCTGCCCGGCCGATGCGGGCCCCACCGCGGCCTCGGCAGGGTGAACGCATGGCGAAAACGATCGTGAAGACCGCGGCAGTGGTGAGCCTGGCCGCGGTGCTGGCCGCCGGCACCACGCCCGCGGCGACGGCCGACCCCGCGTCACCCGGCGCCCTGAGCGCGGGCGAACGACTGTTCCCCGGCCTCGGCAACGGCGGCTACGACGCCCGCGACTACGACATCTCCCTCGACTACCGGCCCGGCGTCACCACGATGGCCGCGACCGTGACGATGCGCGCCGTCGCCACGCAGTCGCTGTCGTCGTTCGGGCTCGACTCCGCCGTGGCGCGGATCGACTCGGTCACCGTCGACGGTGTGGCCGCGAAGTTCGCGATACAGGGCGAAAAGCTCGTGGTCACGCCCGCCCGCGCGCTGCGCAAGGGGGCTCCGTTCACCGTGCGGATCGGGTACCTGGCCGACCGGGCGAAGAGCCCGCAGTCACCCGGGAGCGTGCCGTTGCCGCCCGACCTGGCCGAGGCCGTCGGCGTCTGGCAGAACACCCCGGACGGCTTCGCGATCATGGGCCAGACCGACCGTGAGCACGCGGTGTTCCCGTCCGACGACGTGCCGGGCGATCCGGCCACGTACACCTTGCGGATCACGACACCGGCCGACGTGCAGGGCGTCGGCAGCGGCACGCTCGTCGGCAAGCACCGCGCGGGTGACCGGGTGACGTCGGTGTTCCGCGTCGGCCGGCCCACCCCCACCGACGTGGTGCAGCTCGCCGCCGGCCACTTCACCGAGGTCGACCAGGTCGGCCCGCACGGCCTGCCGGTGCGCAGCTACGTGAGCACCGCGGCGAAACCGGCCGCGCTCGACAACGCCCGCAAGACGCCGGGGATCATCGCGTGGCTCGAACACCGCCTGGGCCGGCCGTACCCGTACGCGAGCGCCGGCTCCCTCGGCGTCAACCGCCTCTACGGCGGCGGCGTGGCACTGGAAACCGCGGCGATGCCGACCTACAGCGCGCAGGCGCTGGAATTCCCGCAGAACATCTCGACCATGGCGCACGAGCTCACCCACGAGTACTTCGGCGACGCCGTGCCGGTGCGCCACTGGGACGACATGTGGCTGAGCGAGGGCCACGCCACCTTCTACCAGGACCTCTACGACTCCGAGCACGGCGGGGAACCGTTCGACGCCAAGGCGAAGTCCGGCTACGCCCAGAACAACGAGATCCTGCAGCAGAACGGCCCGGTCGCCCGGCAGACGAACGCGACCGGCGTCATGTTCGGCACCGACCTCGGCGGCAAGCTCACGCTCTACGCGCTGCGCGAGCTCGTCGGCCAGGCGATCTTCGACCGCATCGAACGCACCTTCTTCGACGAGTTCCAAGGTCGCCCGGCCGCGACACAGGATTACGTCGCCGTTGCCGAACGCGTATCCGGGCGTGATCTCGGCACGTTCTTCCACGACTGGCTCTACGGCACCACCACCCCGGCCATGCCCGGCCACCCCGACTGGAAGGCGTGATCAGGCGCAACCCCGGCGCGAGATCGCGCCGACGTTTCGATCAGGCGGTGCGATCGGCCCCCGGCCGATCCGACCGCCTGGTCGAAACGTCGGCTCCGAGGCGATCTCGCCGCCTCGGCGGAGCCGAGGCCAAAGACTCAGCACCTCGTCGATCACCGGCATCAGCCAAGCCACCACGGCCATCACCACGACGTACCCGGCGCAGGCGAGCAGGCCACCACGCCACGCGCCGAGGCGGTCGGCGAGCTTGCGGCCGAACACCGTGGCGAGGATGCCGGCGAGCACGGAGACGGCGACGTACCCGAAGTACAGCTGCGTCCGTTCCCCGATGGTGCCCGGCACGCCCACCGCGGGTGGGTTGGCCGGGTATTTCAGGAACGGCACGAAGAACACCACCGCGAATGCGCCCGCCGCGAGCAGCGCCGTGCTCACGCGGGGGCGCAGCGACCCGATGCGGCCGTGGACGAACGCGAAGGCCAGCGAGAACAGCCCGCCGACGGCCACGCCGTACCCGAGCACCCCGGTCGCCAGGCCGACGGTGCTCTGGATGTCGCGTGGCACCAGCTCTTCTTCGTGGTCGTCGGCGGGCGGCTGAGTATCCGGGCCCGCGCCGGGGCCGTGGGTGTGGGAGTGCTCGGCCGAGCCGGCCTCCTCGATGCCGATGGCGCTGGTGACCGACGGCTCGCCGAACAGGTGGGCGAAGACGAACGCGAGCACGCCGGCGATCAGGCCCGCGAGCATGCCGCGGACGAGCAAGGACCTCATCATGGCTGGTTCGCCCGCGCTCAGTGGCAGGGGAACGCGAGCAGGTGCCGGCCGTCGTGCAGGAACTCGTGCACGTACTTGTCGGCGAACACCGCGGTGGCGCCCTGTTCGGCGCTCACGAAGTAGAGGGCGATGAGGGCGAGCAGGCCCACCAGCACCGCCCACGGGATGATCTGGCGGACCGGGATCCGGACGGGGATCGGGGTGGCGACGGCGGGTGCTGCGGGCGTGGTCACACGGCCTCCTCGGGCTTTCGCGGCCTCAACGGGAGCGGTACGACGAGGCCGGGTCTGGCTTCCCCCACTGGCGTGGGGGTCACAGTGGCGCGACCGTGCGGGTTCTCACCGCGTTCCGGCACTCGTCGTCTGGCTGACCGAAGGTAGGCAACTGTGCGGCCGGCCGTCAATGTCGGTGTCGATGTGAGGTGCTCGATGTGAGAATCGCGGTATGGCTGAAGTGGTGGCGGCATTGGACGTGGGCGGCACGACCGTGAAGGCGGCCCTGCTCGACGGGGATCTCAACGCGCTCGCGACGACCCGGGTGCCCACGGCGAAGAGCGCGGACGGCACGGCGCTGGCCGAACAGGTGGCCGACGTGGTCTCCTCGCTCGCCGAGCAGGCGGGCACGGGCTCGCCGGGTGCGGTCGGCATCGTGGTGCCGGGCATCGTCGACGAACAGGCGCGGGTGGCGCGCTTCTCCGCCAACCTCGACTGGCGCGACGTGCCGTTCGGCGACCTGCTGGAGAACCGTCTGGGCCTGCCGGTGGCGTTCGGCCACGACGTGAGCGCCGGCGGGCTGGCCGAGTTCCGCGTGGGCGCGGGCAAGGGCTGCACCGACGCGGCGTTCATCGCCGTCGGCACGGGCATCGCGGCCGCGCTGCTGCTCGACGGGCGCCTCTACCGCGCCCACGGCCTGGCCGGCGAGGTCGGCCACATCGACGTGGGCCACCGCATCGCCTGCGGCTGCGGGGCCACGGGTTGCCTCGAGGCGATCTCGTCGGCGTCCGCCATCGCGCGGCGCTACACCGAACGCACCGGCCGCCCGGCCGACGGCGCCCGGTCCGTGGTCGACGCCGCTCGCCACGGCGACGAAGCCGCGATGGCCGTGGTGTCCGACGCCCTCGACGGCCTCGGCCACGGCCTGAAAACCCTGCTCACGCTCTTGGCCCCCGAGGTGATCGTGCTCGGTGGCGGGCTGTTCACCGCGGCCGACTACGTGCTCGATCCGGTGCGCGAGTACTTGGCTTCGTCGTTGACGTTCCAACGGTTGCCGGAGCTGCGGGTGGCGTCTCTGGGCGACGAGGCCGGTCGCCTGGGCGCGGGTCTGCTGGCGTTGGACCGGCTGCGCAGCCGCTGAGCGCGCTGGTCGAAACGGAAACGAAAACGGGCGGGTGCGACATCGTCGGCACACCCGCCCGTTTCCGGGAAGGAAGTGGCAAGGCGCAGCAACGCTGGTGCGCCCGCCACCAGGTCAGGCGATCGGCCGGTCCGTCGGCGCGATCGGGGCCGGCAGCACCTTCCGGCCGGTGAGGAAGGCGTCGACGCCGGCGGCGCACGAGCGGCCCTCCGCGATGGCCCACACGATCAGCGACTGGCCGCGGCCCATGTCGCCCGCCACGAACACGTTGTCCACGCTCGTGCGGAAGTCGCGGTCGCGCACCACGTTGCCGCGCTGGTCGAGCTCGACACCGAGGTCTTCCAGCAGGCCTTCCTTCTGCGGCCCGAGGAAACCCATCGCCAGCAGCACGAGCTGCGCGGGCAGCTCGGTCTCGGTGCCTTCCACGGGCACGAACTTGCCGCCCTCGTTGCGCACCTCCACCAGCTTGAGCGCGCGCACGCGGCCGTTGTCATCGGCCAGGAACTCCTGCGTGTTCACCGAATACAGGCGTTCGCCACCCTCCTCGTGGGCCGAGGAGACGCGGTAGATCATCGGGTACGTCGGCCACGGGTGCGCGTCCGAACGGGACTGGGGCGGCCGCGGCATGATCTCCAGCTGCGTCACCGAACGAGCGCCCTGGCGGTGCGAAGTGCCGACGCAGTCCGCGCCCGTGTCACCGCCGCCGATCACCACCACGTCGAGACCCTCGGCGGAGTACGGCACCGCGTCGAGGTCACCCGAAGCCACGCGGTTGGCGGGCGGCAGGAACTCCATCGCCTGCAGGATGCCGTCGTGCTCACGGCCGTCGATCGGCAGGTCGCGCCACACGGTCGCGCCACCCGCGAGCACCACCGCGTCGTGGGAAGACCGCAGCTGTTCGACGGTGACGTCCACCCCGACGTTCACCGACGTGCGGAACTCCGTGCCCTCGGCCCGCATCTGGTCGAGCCGGCGGTCGAGGCGGAACTTCTCCATCTTGAACTCGGGGATGCCGAAGCGCAGCAGCCCGCCGATCTTCTCGGCCCGCTCGTAGACCACGACACTGTGGCCCGCTCGCGTGAGCTGCTGCGCCGCGGCGAGCCCGGACGGCCCGGACCCGACGACGGCGACCTTCTTGCCCGTCTTCGCCACCGGGATCTGCGGCGTGACCCAGCCTTCGGCGAAGGCCCGGTCGATGATGGAGATCTCGACCCGCTTGATCGTCACCGGGTCGTCGTTGATGCCGAGCACACACGCGGTTTCGCACGGTGCCGGGCACAGCGTGCCGGTGAACTCCGGGAAGTTGTTGGTGGCGTGCAGCCGCTCGGCCGCCTCGCGCCAGTCTTCCCGCCACACCAGCGTGTTCCACTCGGGAATCAGGTTCCCCAGCGGACAGCCCTGGTGGCAGAACGGGATGCCGCAGTCCATGCAGCGCCCGGCCTGCTTCTCCAGCTTGGTCGACGCGAAGTCCTCGTAGACCTCGCGCCAGTCCAGCAGGCGCAGATCCACCGGACGCCGCTTCGGTTCTTCACGGGTGGTGGTCAGAAAGCCCTTGGGGTCAGCCATGTGCGGCCTCCGTATCTTGCGACTGTGTTTTCGTGGGGCACCCACACCCGGGCCACGCACCCAGTCGGCACTCATAGCCAGCTTCGCGATGATCAACCATGAGCTGCCTCCATGATCGCCTCGTTCACGTCTCGCCCGTCCCGTTCGGCCTGAACCTGAGCGGCGAGCACACGCTTGTAGTCCTTCGGCATGACCTTGCCGAACCGGTCGACGGCGGCGTCCCAGTCGGCGAGCAGCTCGCGCGCGACCGCGGACTCCGTTTCGTTGTAGTGCTTTTCCACGGTCTCGCGCAGGAAGTCCGTGTCGTCGGCGTCGAGCGGGTCGATGTCGACCATCTCGGGGTTCACGCGGTGCACCGGCAGGTCGAGCACGTACGCGACACCACCGGACATGCCGGCCGCGAAGTTGCGCCCGACCCCGCCGAGCACGACCATGCGCCCGCCGGTCATGTACTCACCGCCGTGGTCGCCCACGCCCTCGACCACGGCCAGCGCGCCCGAGTTGCGCACACAGAACCGTTCACCGACCTTGCCGCGGATGAAGATCTCACCGCTCGTGGCGCCGTAGGCGATCACGTTGCCGGCGATGATGTGGTCCTCGGCCGCGAACGAGACGTCCTGGGGCGGGCGCACGATCAGCCGGCCGCCGGAGAGCCCCTTGCCCACGTAGTCGTTGCCGTCGCCGATGAGCCGCAGCGTGATGCCCTTCGGCACGAACGCGCCGAACGACTGGCCCGCGGTGCCCGTGAACGTCACGTCGATCGTGTCGTCCGGCAGGCCCTCGCCGCCCCACTTCTTGGTGAGCTCCGAGCCCAGCATCGTGCCGACGGTGCGGTTCACGTTGCGCACCGGCAGTTCGAGCCGCACCTTGTCCCCGGCCGACAGCGCGCCCTCGGCCAGCTGGATCAACGTGTTGTCCAGCGCCTTGTCGAGCCCGTGGTCCTGCTGCACGACCTGGTGGCGCGCCGCGCGCGGGGCCAGCTCCGGCACGTGGAAGATCGGCGACAGGTCGAGCCCGGCCGCCTTCCAGTGGTCCACGGCCTTGCGCTTGTCGAGCACCTCGGCGTGGCCCACGGCCTCTTCGATCGACCGGAAACCCAGCTGCGCCAGGTACTCCCGCACTTCCTGGGCGATGAACTCGAAGAAGTTCACCACGTACTCGGCCTTGCCGCTGAACTTCTCGCGCAGCTTGGGGTTCTGCGTCGCGACGCCCACCGGACACGTGTCGAGGTGGCACACGCGCATCATGATGCAGCCCGAAACCACCAGCGGCGCCGTCGCGAACCCGAACTCCTCGGCGCCGAGCAGCGCGGCGATCACCACGTCACGGCCGGTCTTGAGCTGCCCGTCGGTCTGCACCACGATGCGGTCGCGCAGGCGGTTGGCCAGCAGTGTCTGCTGCGTCTCGGCCAAGCCCAGCTCCCACGGGCCACCCGCGTGCTTGATCGACGACAGCGGCGAAGCGCCCGTGCCGCCGTCGTGGCCCGAGATGAGCACCACGTCGGCGTGCGCCTTGGACACACCCGCCGCGACCGTGCCGACACCGACCTCGGACACGAGCTTCACGTGGATGCGCGCGGCCGGGTTGGCGTTCTTCAGGTCGTGGATCAGCTGGGCGAGGTCCTCGATCGAGTAGATGTCGTGGTGCGGCGGCGGGGAAATGAGCCCCACACCCGGCGTCGAGTACCGCGTCTTCGCGATCCACGGGTACACCTTCGCACCGGGCAGCTGCCCCCCTTCGCCGGGCTTCGCGCCCTGGGCCATCTTGATCTGGATGTCATCGGCGTTCACGAGGTACTCGCTCGTCACGCCGAACCGGCCCGAAGCGACCTGCTTCACCGCGGAGCGGCGCTCGGGGTCGTAGAGCCGTTCGGCGTCCTCGCCGCCCTCACCGGTGTTGGACTTGCCGCCGAGGCGGTTCATCGCGATGGCGAGCGTCTGGTGCATCTCCATGGAAATCGAGCCGTAGGAGATGGCGCCGGTCGCGAAGCGCTTCACGATCTCCGAGACCGGTTCGACCTCCTCGATCGGCACCGGCGGGCGCTCGCCGAACTTGAAGTCGAACAGCCCGCGCAGCGTCTGCAGCTTCTCGGACTGGTCGTCGACGGCCTTCGTGTACTCCTTGAAGACCTCGTACTTCCCGCTGCGCGTGGAGTGCTGAAGCTTGAACACCGTCTGCGGGTTGAACAGGTGCGGCTCGCCTTCGCGGCGCCACTGGTAGTCCGCGCCGGTCTCGAGCTCGCGGTGGCTCGCGCGCACCCCGTCGATCGGGAACGCGCGCAGGTGGCGCTGCGAGACCTCTTCGGCGATCGTGTCGAACCCGACGCCGCCGAGCCGGGAAGTGGTGGCGGTGAAGCAGGTGTCGACGATGTCGGCGCCCAGGCCCACGGCTTCGAAGATCTGCGCACCCGTGTACGAGGCCACGGTGGAGACGCCCATCTTGGACATCGTCTTGCGCACGCCCTTGCCGAGCGCCTTGATGAGGTTCGCGGTCGCCTGCTTAGCGCTGACGCCCGGGATCAGGCCCTGGTGGGCCATCTCCTCGACCGTCGCCATGGCGAGGTACGGGTTCACCGCGGCCGCGCCGTAACCCACGAGCAGCGCGATGTGGTGCACCTCGCGCGCGTCGCCGGCCTCCACGATGAGGCCGACCTGCGTGCGGGTCTTCTCCCGCACGAGGTGGTGGTGCACGGCCCCGGTCAGCAGCAGCGACGGGATGGCCGCGTGGTCCTCGTCGACGCCGCGGTCGGACAGCACGATCAGGCGTGCGCCGTCCTCGATGGCCTCGGACACCTCGCTGCGGATCTCGTCGAGCCGCTGCAGGAGCGCTTCGCCGCCGCCGTGCACGTTGTAGCGGCCGAGCACGGTCACGGCCTGGAACTCGGGCAGGTTGCCGTCGTCGTTGACGTGCACGAGCTTGGCGAGCTGGTCGTTGTCCAGCACCGGGAACGGCAGCACGATGCGCCGGCACGAAGCGGCGTCGGCCACCAGCAGGTTGGGCTCGGCGCCGACCTGGGTGCCGAGTGCCGTGATGAGCTCCTCGCGGATCGAGTCGAGCGGCGGGTTCGTCACCTGGGCGAAGAGCTGGATGAAGTAGTCGAACAACGGCCGCGAACGCGACGACAGCGGCGCGAGCGGGGAGTCGTTGCCCATCGAGCCGATCGGTTCCGCGCCGGTGCGGGCCATCGGCTCGAGGATCGTTTCGAGCTCTTCCTCGGTGTAGCCGAAGGACTGCTGACGCCGTACGAGCGCGGCGTGCAGCGGCACCTCGCGGTCGCGCTCGGGCAGGTCTTCCAGGCGCAGCAGGCCGTTGTCCACCCACTCGTCGTACGGGTGCGCGGTGGCCAGCTGGCCCTTGATCTCCTCGTCCTCGATGATCCGGCCCTCGACGGTGTCCACGAGGAACATGCGGCCCGGCTCCAGCCGGCCCTTGCGCACGATCGTCGACTGGTCGAGCTCCAGCACGCCGACCTCGCTGGCGAGCACGACGAGGCCGTCGTCGGTCACCCAGTAGCGGCCGGGGCGCAGGCCGTTGCGGTCGAGGACCGCGCCGATCTGCGCGCCGTCGGTGAACGCCACCAGCGCCGGTCCGTCCCACGGCTCCATGAGCGTGGAGTGGAACTCGTAGAACGCGCGGCGCGCGGGGTCCATCTCCTGGTGGTTCTCCCAGGCCTCGGGGATCATCATGAGCACCGAGTGGGGCAGCGAACGGCCGCCGAGGTGCAGCAGCTCCAGCACCTCGTCGAACGACGCGGAGTCGCTGGCGCCGCGCGTGATGATCGGGTAGATGCGCTTGAGGTCGCCGGGGATCAGGTCCGTCTCCAGCAGCGCCTCGCGTGCGTCCATCCAGTTGCGGTTGCCCTTGAGGGTGTTGATCTCGCCGTTGTGCGCCACGTAGCGGTACGGGTGGGCGAGCGGCCACGACGGGAACGTGTTGGTGGAGAAGCGCGAGTGCACGAGGCCGATGGCGCTCGTCACACGCTCGTCCTGCAGGTCGAGGAAGAAGCGCTCGACCTGGTCCTCGGTGAGCATTCCTTTGTAGACGATGGTGCGCGAAGAAAGACTGGGGAAGTACACAGTTTGTTCACCGCTGTCCTCGACCAGCTCGTGCTCGGCGCGCTTGCGCACGCAGAAGGCGGCGCGCTCCAGAGCGAGGCCGTCGCGGTTCTCGCGACGGCCGGCGAGGAACAGCTGGCTCAGGTGCGGCCGCGTCTCGGCGGCGGTGGGACCGCAGTGCGCGGTGTCCACGGGCACCTCGCGCCAGCCGACCACGCGCATGTCCTCCTCGGCGGCGATGCGCTCGATGGTGGTCATGGCGCGCCCGCGGCGCTTGTCGTCGCGGGGCAGGAACGCGGTGCCCACGGCGTAGGTGCCCTCTTCGGGCAGCTCGAAGTCCACGACCTCGCGGAAGAACGCGTCGGGTACCTGGATCAGCAAGCCGGCGCCGTCGCCGGTGTCGGGCTCGGCGCCGCGTGCCCCGCGGTGCTCCAGGTTCCGCAGTGCGACCAGGGCTTTCGCCACGATCTGATGATCTCGGCGACCGGCGAGATCGGCGACGAAGGCGACCCCGCACGCGTCGTGCTCATACGCGGGGTCGTACAGGCCGGTGGTGGCCGGTTTGCTGGAACCGGAAGTGGAACGGTGGGTCACGGCTGGCCGCCTCCCAAGGCGTTGGCGCGACCGGTACTCACTCCATCGGGTGGTTCAGCACTGAACCGGTTAACGAAGTGGTCCGGAACCGCGATGGTCAGTCGGGGAAACAGAGTTGAGACGAGAAGGGAGAACCGCCCGTGTGACCGGCTCGGTCTGCATCGACCGGGCTGCGGCAAGGGCGGTCCCAGAGGCGTGGCCACACGACAGTGGGCGGCCACAAACTACGTCAGCGGTGCGAGTCGCGCCAGAGCTGGTTTCCCGATCGACGTCCGTGTTGTCGATCCAGCACCGGGCTCTCGTGGCCGCTGGGGTGGTGCAACTCTGTGTTGTCGAAAGTGCTGTGGTGTCGAAGCTGTGGTGTCGAAATGCTGTGTGTCGAAACGCTGTCGTGGGGCAGCGCCGTCGTTGTGGAGCGCTGTCGTTCTCGTCGGTACAGCAGTCGTTCGGTGTGGCGCACGCACCGTGGATGCCGGCCTCTGTGGTGGGGGGCCGAACGGGCGCGTGGTGCTACTCCCGGGTTCGCCGGGTCTTATGACGATAGTGTGAATTCGCTGTGTTCGACATATGTCGTTGCGCGCGGGTGGGAAATGCCACGCTTACGTTGACGGCCCCGGGGGTATGCCCATATGTCGGGCCGTGCCTCCCGCCCACTGGTCAGCACCTCTGCTGACCAGGCAAAACTCCTGTGCGGGTGATGGACTGTACCGCTGGGTGAGCTGGTTGACTGGTCCCATGAGGCGAACCGTCGATGGCTGATCGTTATCTCTCCGTGGCGAGCCCGGTACTGCACGAGATCGAGATCAAGCGCTCGCGGTTCCTCTGCGCCCTGGCTCCGGTGACCGACGAGCCCGCCGCGCGGGCCGTGATCGCGGCCCGGCGCAAGGCCGAACCGGCGGCTCGCCACCACTGCCAGGCCTTCGTCCTCGGCCCCGACGGCCGCACCCAGCGTTCCAGCGACGACGGCGAGCCCGCCGGCACGGCGGGCGTCCCGATGCTGGAGGTGCTGCGTCGCCGTGAGATCACCGACACGGTCGCCGTGGTGTCCCGCCACTTCGGCGGCATCCTGCTCGGGGCGGGCGGGCTGATCCGCGCCTACGGCCAAGCCGTGTCCGACGCGCTGGACGCCGCGTCCGTGGCGGAGTACCGGCGCCTGCGGCTGTTCGACGTCGAGGTCGACTACACGCGCGCCGGCCGCCTGGAAAACGACCTGCGGGCTTCGGTGTACGTGCTGCACAACACCCGCTTCGAGGCGTCGGCGCACTTCGAGGTGGGCCTCGTGCCCGGCGAAGAGCAAGCGTTCACCGCGTGGCTCGCCGATGTGACCGGCGGCACGGCGGAAGCTGTCGAGCTCGGCGAGGACTGGGTGCGTTCCTGACGAGCCGCTCTGCTGGCCCCGGCGCCCCTTCAGGCCGCCGTGACCGCTCCGGACCGCGGGGATTCGTTCAGCGCCACCATCCCGGCGGCGGTGAGCACGGCCGGCACCCGACCGCCACACGGGCCTTCCACCGCGGCCTCGATGAAACCGCGCCGCACCAGCCGGCGCGTGGTGGCCTGGTCACAGCAGCTCAACCCGTCCACGAAAAGGTCGGGCTCACAGCTGCAGCTGATCTCGGCCCTCCCCGACGCGACGGCTCCCAGGGTGGCCCGCTCACGGTGGTTCAGCTCACTCGTCAGCTCGATGTCCATTTGCGGTGCCTCCTTCCACGCTCCTCAGTAGAACCCGGACCACCGACAGTTTCCGTCCGGGTGAGTCCGATGTCGTGCATTTCACGTGTTCTCTGGGGTGATGTCGTGAATTCCGGGGGTCAACGTGCGCACGCGGGTCCCTGCCCCCACCACCGACAAAACCGCCGCTCGCCGCCCAGCGGCGGCCTCAGCGCCGCCCCTCGGCTGCTTCTCCGCGCTGCCTGTGATCGAGCCGTGTCAGCTCACGGCGCTCGCGCCCGCGCGGGAACCCGGGTTGCGGCGGGCGGCCGGGGACAAACCCCCGCCCTCCTCCGGGGGGGGTGTCCCTATGTCGTTGTCAAGCCGCAGCGGGTTCGGGATGGTGGTAGTGGGTGCCGTTGCGGAGCATGGCGTAGAGCACGTCGCAGCGG
>NZ_JBSGDT010000009.1:0-2068 GCF_053602515.1 Amycolatopsis sp. NPDC004368
GACCCCAAACCCTTCGTCTGGACCAAAACCGCCGACCAGATCCTCGACACCCTCGCCGCATACTGCCAACGAATTAACGACTCAGGACACTAGCGGTGCGGTTCCAGGTCCTCGGTCCGCTGGCGGCGACGGTCGCGTTGCCGTCGGCGGCCCAGCCGCGGCGGCTGCTGGCGCTGCTGCTCGCGCGACCCAACGAGGTCGTCGGCCGGGCGACGATCGTCGACGAGCTGTGGCCCGACGGCGGGCCGCCGAGTGCCGCGGCGATCGTGCAGGTGACGGTGTCGAAGCTGCGCAAGGCGCTCTCACCCGGGCTGGCCGCGGGCGATCCGGGACAACGGCTGAAGTCGGGACCGCGCGGCTACGCGCTGACCGTGGCCGAGGGGGAGCTCGACGCGGCCGAGTTCGTCGCGCTCGCGTCGGCCGGGCTGGCCGCCGAGGACCCGCGGCTGCGCCACGACCTGCTGACCCGGGCGCTCGCGTGCTGGCGCGGCGGGGCGTTCTGCGACGTCGAGACGGGACCGCTCGTCGAGGCGCACGAGGTGTGGTTGGAGGATCGGCGCCGGACCGTGCTGCTGCAGCTCGTGGACCTGCAGCTGGCCGAGGGCGACGAGCAGGCCGTGGTGCACCGGCTCGCCCCGGTCGTGGCCGCCCGGCCCGCCGACGAGCGGCTCGCCGCCCGGCTCGTCGACGCGCTCGCGGGCCTGGACCGCCGCGACGCGGCGCTCGACGTGCTGCGCCGCACGCGCCGCGCGCTGTGGGACGAGGCCGGTGTGGTGCCCGGCCCGGAGTTCGACGCGCTCTACCGCCGCCTCGCCGGCGCCGAGTGGACGGCCGGCGGCCCGCCCGCGCAGCTGCCCGCGCCTCTGCCCGACTTCACCGGCCGCGCGGCCGAACTGGCCGCCGTGACCCGGCACCTGCGCACCCCCGCGCCGGTCGTGGTCCACGGCTCGCCCGGGGCGGGCAAGAGCGCGCTCGCCGTGCAGGCCGCGTGGCGGGCGCGGCGCCGCTTTCCCGACGGGCAGCTCGTGGCCGACCTGGCGGCCACCTCGTCGCGGGACATCCTCGTGGCATTCCTGCGGGCTTTCGGTGCCGCCCCGGCCGAGCTCGACGGCGACCTCACCACCCTCGTCGCCGCGTGGCGCGGGCACACCGCGGACCGGAAGGTGCTGGTACTGCTGGAAAACGCGCGTACCGAGGCCGCCGTCCGCCCGCTGCTCCCGAGCGGCCCGGGGTGCGCCGTCCTGGTGACGGCTGGCCGGCCACTACCGGGGTTGACGGCGGCATGGCAGGTTCCCGTGGCTTCGCTGTCCACTGTGGACGCTCGCGCCCTGCTCGCCGCCGTGGCCGGCGAGGCGCGGATCGCGGCCGAACCCGCGGCCGCCGACGCCCTGGTGGCGTGCTGCGCCGGCCTTCCCCTGGCCGTGCGCATCGCCGGCCTGCGGCTGGCCGCCCGGCCCCACCTGCGTCTCGCGGACCTCGCCACCCGCCTCGGCGACGACCGGCGCGCCCTCGACGAACTCGTCGCCGGAGACCTCAGCGTGCGCGCCGCGGTCCTGCCGGCGCTGCGCGAATGCCCCGGCGAGGACCGCGATCTGCTGCGCCTGCTCGGGCTGTTCCGCCGGCCCGTGCCGGACTGGTGCGCCGCCGCCCTGGTGGACGTCCGGCCCGCCGAGGTCCACGACCGTCTCGACCGCCTCGCCTCACACCACCTGCTGACCACCGACGACCACGGCCGCCATGCCGTGCCGCGCTTTGTCCGGCTCGGTCTTGCGCGTCTGGCCGGCGCTGGGGCCGACCGGGCCGCCGGGGCGGAGGTCCGGCCTGCCGCGGCGCGCGGGGGTCTCGATGGCCTGGTCGAGCGCCATCTGCCGACTACCGCCGGTTGCGAGCGCAGCGCGGTGTCACGCGTTCCGCGCCTGCCTGGCGGTGAACCGGAGCGGGCCGCCGGGCTGAGTGTGCGATCCGCCGAGACCCGCGAGGGTCTCGGCGGCTTGGCGGAGCGCCAGTTGTCGACCGCCGACGACCGCGACCGTCACGCCGGTTCGCGCGTTGTGCGCCTGCCTGGCGG
>NZ_JBSGDT010000009.1:2166-241844 GCF_053602515.1 Amycolatopsis sp. NPDC004368
GGCGCGAGGGTCTCGGCGGCTTGGCGGAGCGCCAGTTGTCGACCGCCGACGACCGCGACCGTCACGCCGGTTCGCGCGTTGTGCGCCTGCCTGGCGGTGAACCGGAGCGGGCCGCCGGGCTGGGTGTCCGGCCTGTCCAGGGGCGCGAGGGTCTCGGCGGCTTGGCGGAGCGCCAGTTGTCGTCCACCGACGACTGCGACCGGGGTGCGGTGTCGCGCGTTCCCGGCCTGCTTGGCGGGGAACGGGATCGGGTCGCTGTGCCGGGTGTTCGGTCCGGGGCGGTGGCCGACCACCTCGAAAGCATGGCCGAGCGCGACCTGCCGCCCGCGGGTGACTACCACGGCCGTGGGGTGCGACGCGTTCCTGGCCTGCCGGTCGGCGAACGGGGCCGGGTCGCCGTGCCAGGCGTGCGGCCCGCGGTGACCGCCGAGGACCTCGACGGGCCGGCTGAGCGCCATCCGCCGCGCAGTGACGACCGCGGCCGTCGTGGGGCGGCGCGTGTCACCCGGCCGCCTGGCGCCGAATCGGGCCGGGCCGCAGGGCCGGCCATGCGACCCGCCGAGCCCGGCGACCACCTCGAAACCGTGACCGAGCGCGATGTGCCGACCGCCGGTGACTGCCATGGCCGTGGGGTGGCGCGCGTTCCCATCCTGCCTGGCGGCGAACGGGACTGGGCCGCCGTGCCGGGTGCCAGGCCCGCTGAGGCCCGCGAAAGTCTCGACGACTTGGCCGAGCGCCATCTGCCGACCACCGCCGTCCGCGACCGCCGTGGGGTGCCGCGTGCTCCCGACCTGCCTGGCGTCGGACAGGATCGGGCCGCCGCGCCGGGCCTCAGGCCCGCAACCCCCGCCGAACGCCTCGCAACCCCCGCCGAGCGTCACTCCGTGCCGCGCTCCGCCTGCCCCGACCTCGCGCGTCGCCCCGGCACCGAACCCGACCGGATTGCCCTGCGCCGTGCCCTCGAGGCCGTCCTGGCGCTCGCCGAGCGGGTGCTTTCCGGGTCGGACCAGGGATTCACGCCGGCCGGGCCGCCGGTCAGGCCGCCGGACGTGGGGGCGGCGCGTGCCGCGACCACGGATCCCGCGGGCTGGCGGCAGCGGGAGACGGAGCTGGTCGCCACGGCCGCGCGGCTCGCGGGCCGCGGGCAGTGGCACGCGCTCGCCGCCCGGTTGTCCGACGCGTGTGCGGCGCTGGCGGGCACGCCGTGGCTCGGCCGGTCCGCGCGGGCCGTCTCGATCGTCGGGCTCGCGGCGGCTCGGCGGCTCGGTGACGGTCCGGCCGAGGCGGGCAAGCTGTTCACCCTCGCGTCGGTGCACTGGCAAGCCGGGCGCGCCCGGCGGGCCCGCACGTACTTCGCCTTGGCCGGCACGCGGTTCGAGGAGCTCGGCGACCCGCGGGGCCGCGGTGCGGCGCTGGTGGCGCTGGCCGACCTCGACGCCGACGCCGGCCAGGCCGAGCTCGCCGTGGCGGAGCTGCGGGAGGCGCTGGCCCTGCTGCGCGCGTGCGGCGACGTGCGGGGCCAGGCGATCGCGGCCGCACAGTTCGGTGGCCTCTCGGAAGACCTCGGTGACGTACGCCGGGCCGTGGAGAGCTTCGAGGCCGCGCTGCTGCTGGTCAGCGACTGCGCGGGCCGCTGGCACGACCAGGTCGCCAAGCGCTACGCCGACGTCCTGCGCCGCCACGGGCGCACCGACCGCGCGGCCGACCTGCTGGCCGGCGCGCTCGGTGGCGCCGTCCGCACGCGTGAGCGGCACTGGGAGGCCCACGTGCTGCGCAGCCTCGGCGACCTGCACACCGACGCCGGCGAGGTCGCCGAGGGCGAGCGCTGCCTGACCCGGTCGCTGGACCTGTTCGAGCAGATCGGCCACCGGCACGCGGCCGCCTACACCCACCGCAGCCTCGCCGAAGCCCGCCTGAAAGCCGCGGACCCGGCCGGGGCGCGGCGCCACCTGCGCAGCGCGCTGACCGTGTTCCACGAGCTGAACGACCGCCGCGGCACCGGATACGCGCTGCTCAGCCTGGGCAAGGCGGACACCGGGGCCGGGGCGCGCCGCGCGCTCACCGGTGCCGCGGACGTGTTCCGCGACCTCGGGTTCCCGCTGTGGGAGCTGCGCGCCCTGCGGGAGCTGGACGCAGCTTCGAGTGATTCACCCGTCGGCGACCGGGCTCGTGAAGTCTTGACGAAGATCAGGTTCTGACACCCGTCCTCGCTGGGGCCGGCGTGGACGCGTTTGGCGAAGTTATGGACCCGCGCGCTGTGCTGCCCCCGTCATTGGTCCCCACGAGGAGGCAAGTCATGCGCGTTCCTCCGATGCTGCCCCGCGCGGCCGTCGGACTGGCCGCCGCCGCGGCCGTGGCGGCGCTCGGCACCGCCACGGCGTCGGCCGCGCCCGCCGTCACGAAGCTGACGCAGGCCCAGGCGGCTTCGCAGCTGTCGGCGGCGGGTGTCACACACTCGTCGAGCGGCGGGTGCACGACCCGGTCGAACTCCACCTGCACGTCGTACGAACAGATCAACCAGACCACCGTGAGCGGCGTGATCACGCTCAAGCGCGCCAGCGGCTGCGCGATCAACATCACCGGCGGCACCGAAGTCGGCCACGCCTCGGGCACCTACAGCCACTACAACGGCTACAAGGTCGACATCTCGCACAACAGCTGCATCGACAGCTACATCAAGAACAGCTTCTCCTACATCGGCCTGCGCGGCGACGGTTACCCGCAGTGGCGGGCCCCGTCGAGCAACCTCTACTGCGACGAGGGCACCCACTGGGACATCACCTACTACACGAGCGGCGGCTGATCGGACCACTCCTGCGCGAGGCCGGGGACTGCCCACCACTGAGGGCGATGGGCAGTCCCCGGCCCGGCCCATCAGCGCCGATCACAGTTTCTCCGCCCCTCGTCACCCCGGGTGAGCGGTGAGGTCGCCCACCTGCGCCTCGTCCGGGGGTTGACCGTGCCCACCGAGGGCGTACCGTCAATCCAATGCCCCAGCGCAGAGGGGATTCCGGTCTCACCCTCCTGACCACCGTGAGCGACGACGATCTCGTGCTGGTCACCGCCGCGGGCGAGATCGACGCCGCTTCGGTCGGCGACTTCCGCACGGTGCTCGCCGAGGCGTGCGTGGTGGGGGACAAGCTCGTGGTCGACCTTTCGCGCGTCGGCTTCCTCAGCTGCGCCGGCCTGCGCGCGCTCGAGGAGACGAGCCGGACGCGGCCCACCTTGTCCATCGTCGCGACCGGCCGGCTCGTGCTGCGGGTCTTCGACGTCACAGGCGCCGCCCAGGCCTTCGACGTGCGGCCACGGCTCGTCGACGCCTGCGCCGCCGCCCGCGCCTGATCCCGCCGATCGGGTGGAAGATCACCTCGCCCGGGCAAGCCGCACCGATCGTGGGTACTCCACCCGTGAACCCGACCAGGTGAGGTCCGACCAGGGAAAGGTGATCCGGGATGTCCACCACGACAGAACGCACCGGCGCGAACGGGGCCGTCGGCGCCCTCGTCGGCGGCGCCGCGGGGCTGGCCGTGCTGGCCGGTCTGTACTTGATCATCGGGCCGTGGCTGGCGCGCTTCGGCGGCGCGGCCGAGCTCGCGATCAGCAACACGGTGGCCGGTCTGGCCATCATCGTGCTCGCGGCGGTGCGGGCGCGCACCACGCGGCCGCAGGCCCTCACGTGGGTCCTGCCGGTGCTCGGCGTCTGGGCCGGGGTCTCGCCGTTCCTGCTTCGCTACGGCGACGAGACGGCGCCGTCCGCGGGCGGGTTGGTCGGCAACCTCGTCGCCAGTGCCGTGGTGCTGCTGGCCGGCATCGCGCTGTGCCTGCGCCGCCCCGCTACCCGGGCTCGGTGAGCAGCCCGCGCCAGCGCGGCGCGGACTTCGGCCCGTGCACGACCTCCGCGGCGAGCACGGGCCGCACCCAGCGCGCGTCGGGATGGGCCGGCACGTCGGGGAACGGCGCCTGGGGCTGGGCCAGCCGCGCGAGCATCGCGGCCAGCACGCCGAGCTCCGCCCGTGAGAAGCCGACGCCGACGCTGCCCGCGTAACGCAGTCCCTCTCCCTCGGGCACGGCCAGCAGCAGCGAGCCGAACGTGCCCGCCCGGCTGCCCCCGCCGGGACGCCAGCCGGCGATGAGCACCCGCCGCACGTCCGGAGCTGCCACGAACAGCCAGTCCGTGTTGGCGCGCCCGGGCCGGTACGGGCTCACGCGGCGTTTCGCGAGCAGCCCCGGCAGGCCGTGGTCGCGGGCGGCCCGCGCGACCGCGCCGCCGTCGCCGAGGTGGGTCGCGGGGACCTGCCAGTGGTCTCCGGCCAGGCCGAGCCCGTCGAGCAGCGCGCGGCGCTCGTCGTAGGGCAGGTCCAGTCGCGAGCGGCAGTCGAGGTGCAGCACGTCGGACGCGAAGTAGAACGCGGGGTGCCGGTCCACGAGGCGGCGCGCGCCGTCCGGGTCGGCTTCCGCGCGGCGGCGTGACCCCACCGGGTCCGGCCGACCGTCGGCGAACACCACGATGTGCCCGTCCAGCAAGGCTTCCGTGGATCCGAGCTGCGCGCCGAGCCCGCGCAGTTCGGGGTAGCGGGCGGTCACGTCGGCGCCGGTCTCGTCCAGCGCCGTCACCCGCGCGCCGCTCACGCGCAGCAGGGTGCGCCGGCCCGGCCACGCGAACTCGTACGCCCAGTCGGCGTCCTCGGCGGTCGAGGGCATCCGGCCCGGCCGCGCGGGCATCGGCGCGAGGAACCGCGGGGTGTCCTCGTCGCCGGGCTCGGCGTTCTCGAGGCGGCGCAGGCGCCGACCGTCGGTGCCGGAGGTGTCGCGGGTCAGCTCGTAGCGGCCGCACAGGCGCTCGCCGTGCAGCACGAACTCGAAGCGGTGCTCGTCGCGGTGCACGGTCTCGTAGCGGCCGCGATCCCAGATCCCGACCGTTCCCGCGCCGTACTCCCCGGCCGGGATCTCGCCTTCGAAGCTGGCGTAGGCCAGGGGCTGGTCGTCGATCGGGATCGCGAGCCGGGCCTGGCCGGGGAAGCGCGGCACGCCACGCGGCACCGTCCACGACACGAGCACGCCGTCCTGTTCGAGCCGCAGGTCCCAGTGCACCTGGCTCGCGCGGTGTTCGTGGACGACGAAAACACCGCTCGCTGAACCGGCACCGTGCTCGATCGGGCGCTCGGGGGCCGGTTCGGTCGCCTGGCCGAGTGCGCGCCGACGGCGGCGTTCGGCGAGTTCGTCCGCCATCGCAGGCGTGGCCCCCGTCCCCTCAGGATGCGCCCACTCTAGCGCCCGCTCACGCCAGGGCGTGCTCCAACCAGGCCTGCCACGCCTTGGTTTCCTGCTCGACGTCGGCGCCGGCCGCGAAGAGGTGGTGCCCGAGGGCGATCGGCATCCCGAGCGTGGAGCGTTCGTGGAAGCGGTAGAGCGCGTCCTGGGTCCGGATGCCGGCGTAGTGCGGCGTCGAGTAGTCGAGAACGCCTTCGACCGGTCCGATGCCGTCGGCTGTGAACCGCACGGGCTGCCCGGCCTGGGGTGACTCGGGCAGACCCAGTGCCCGAACCAGCTTCGCCCAGGCTTCGGGTTTCGCCGACGACTCGGGGCCACTGGCGATCACGTACCGGGCCCGGCGACCGGGGAAGTGCTCCAGGAGCTGGCCGAGCGTGTGCAGGTACATGTCCCAGCCGCGGCCGAAGCTCTCGTGGTATTCCTCGCCCCAGTCCTGCGCGGTGAACCCGTGGTGGATGAACCGCAGCACCGACGTGCCGCCCTCGGCCGCCTCCACCAGGAACTCGAACGCGTCGAAGCTGCCGTCGGGTGCCGCCGCACCGCGGTAGGCGAAGCGGTGGGGCGGGTCCCACGTGGTGATCTCGGCTTCGCTGGTGAACTCGCCCATGGTGAAGCGGATTCGCTGCGCCCCGGCGTCGACCTCGTGCTTGCCCATGAACCACGAGTCGATGCCCGGCCCCGTCGCCACGGCGTCCCACACGGCCTCCGGCGACGCGGGCAGCTCGACTTGTTTGGCGACCTCGAACTCGTTGCTCATGACCGGTTCCTCCTCACCTGACGGAAAACCCACCGTGTCATTGACAAGAATAGTTGTCAAGGGTGCGGCGATCGCCGCGGCGAGGTGCCAGACTGCGGGGGACCGAGGGAAAGGACCGCTCATGGCGACCGTGGCCGACCAGTTGATCGACGTTCTCGTGCAGTCCGGTGTGCGCCGCATCTACGGCGTGGTGGGCGACAGCCTCAACCCCGTCGTGGACGCCGTGCGCCGCACCGGCGGCTCGGCGCGGGGCGGGATCGACTGGGTGCACGTGCGCAACGAGGAGGCCGGCGCGTTCGCCGCGGCTGCCGAGGCGCAGTTGACCGGCGAGCTCGCCGTGTGCGCGGGCAGCTGCGGCCCCGGCAACCTCCACCTGCTCCAGGGGGTCTACGACGCGCACCGCTCGGGCGCGCCGGTGCTCGCGCTCGCGTCGCACATCCAGTCGACGCAGATCGGCACCGGGTTCTTCCAGGAGACGCACCCGCAGCAGCTGTTCGCCGAGTGCTCGCACTACTGCGAGCTGGTGAGCAGCCCCGAGCAGATGCCGCGGCTGGCGCGGATCGCGGTGCAGAACGCCGTGGGCCGGCGTGGCGCGGCCGTGCTGGTGCTGCCCGGCGACACCATGGCCGAGTCCGCGGCCAACGCGACGGGCGTGTCGGCGCCGCTGGGCACGCCGCCGGCGATCGTGCCCGCCGCGGGTGACGTCGACCGGCTCGTGGACCGGATCAACCGCGCCGACAAGGTGATGATCATGGCCGGCGCGGGCTGCCGCGACGCCCACGAAGACCTGCTGGCCCTGGCCGACACGATCGGCGCGCCCGTCGGGCATTCCATGCGGGGCAAGGAGTTCGTGCAGTACGACAATCCGTTCGACGTCGGTATGAGCGGCCTGCTCGGCTACGGCGCCTGCTACGACGCGATGCACGAGGCCGACCTCGTGCTGCTGCTCGGCACCGACTTCCCGTACGACACGTTCCTGCCGCAGCGCAACACGGTGCAGGTGGACATCGACCCGGCCCGCATCGGCCGCCGCACGGTGCTCGAGTTCGGGGTGCTGGGCGACGTCGGCGCAACGATCCGCGCCGCCCTGCCGCGGCTGCGGAGGCGGGAGGACCGCTCGTTCCTGCACGCCATGCTGCACAAGCACGAACGCGGCCTGCAGCGCGTGGTCGACGCGTACACCAGCGATGTCGCGCAGCGGGTGCCGCTGCACCCCGAGTACGTCGCCGACATCCTCGACGAGGAGGCGGCCGACGACGCGGTGTTCACCGTGGACACCGGCATGGGCAACGTCTGGGCGGCGCGCTACGTCACGCCCAACGGCCGACGCCGGCTGATCGGCTCGTTCGTGCACGGCAGCATGGCCAACGCCCTGCCGCACGCGATCGGCGTGCAGGCGGCCGCGCCGGGGCGCCAGGTCGTGGCGATGTGCGGCGACGGCGGCCTGGCGATGCTGATGGGGGAGCTGCTCACGCTGAAAACCCACGCCCTGCCCGTGAAAGCCGTGGTGTTCAACAACTCCTCGCTCGGCATGGTGAAGCTCGAGATGCTCGTGGACGGCCTGCCCGAGTTCCAGACCGACCACGACTCGGTCGACTTCGCGGCCATCGCCCGCGCGGCCGGGCTGCACTCGCGCCGCGTCGAGAAGCCGGCCGACGTGCGCGACGGCATCCGCGAGATCCTCGACCACAACGGCCCGGCGGTGCTCGACGTCGTGACCGACCCCAACGCCCTGTCGATCCCGCCGAACATCACGGCCGCCCAGGTCCGCGGTTTCGCGCTCGCCGCGAGCCGCACCGTGCTCGGCGGCGGCGTGGGCAAGATGCTGCAGCTCGCGAAGTCCAACCTGCGCAACGTGCCGCGGCCCGGAAGCGTGCCCTGAACCGCGAGTCCTGAAAACGCGTCCGGGGCGGTGCCGCAGGGAAACCCTGCGGCACCGCCCCGGAGCGGGCTCGGTGGATCAGTCCGTCTCGGCCATCGCCTCGGCGAACTGCGCCGCGTACAGCCGGGAGTACGCGCCGCCCGAGTGCAGCAGGGTTTCGTGGTTGCCCTGCTCCACGATGCGGCCCGACTCCATCACGAGGATCACGTCGGCGTCGCGGATCGTGGACAGCCGGTGCGCGATCACGAAGCTCGTGCGGCCCTGGCGCAGCGAGTTCATCGCCCGCTGGATCAGCACCTCCGTGCGGGTGTCCACGGAGGACGTCGCCTCGTCGAGGATGAGGATGTGCGGCCGCGCGAGGAACGCCCGCGCCACCGTGATCAGCTGCTTCTCCCCGGCGCTGACCGAACCGCCCTCGTCGTCGAGCACCGTGGCGTAACCGTCGGGCAGGGTGCGCACGAAGCGGTCGACGTAGGTCGCCGTGGCCGCTTCGACGACCTGCTCGTGGGTCACCTCGTCGGCGCCGTAGGCGATGTTCTCCTCGATGGTGCCGCCGAAGAGCCACGCGTCCTGCAGCACCATGCCGGTCTTGTCGCGCAGTTCCTCGCGGTCCATCTTCGCGATGTCCACGCCGTCGAGCGTGATGCGGCCGCTGTCGATCTCGTAGAACCGCATCAGCAGATTCACGAGCGTGGTCTTGCCGGCGCCGGTCGGCCCGACGATCGCGACCGTCTGACCCGGCTCCACCGTGAGCGAGAGGTGCTCGATCAGCGGCGTGTCCTCGAGGTAGCGGAAGGACACGTCCTGGAACTCGACCTTGCCGTGGACCACGGCCGGGCGCTGCGGGTGCTCCGGTTCGGGCTCCTGCTCCTTCGCGTCCAGCAGCGCGAACACTCGTTCGGCCGACGCGACACCCGACTGCAGCAGGTTCGCCATGCTCGCGATCTGCGTCACCGGCTGGCTGAACTGGCGCGAGTACTGGATGAACGCCTGCACGTCGCCCAGTGTCAGGCTGCCCGAGGCCACGCGCAGCGCGCCGATCACGGCCACCAGCACGTAGTTCAGGTTGCCGATGAACATCATCGCCGGCTGGATCGTGCCGGAGATGAACTGCGCCCGGAAGCTCGCGTTGTACAGCGTGTCGTTCTGTTCGCGGAACATCGCCTCGGCCTCTTCGCGACGGCCGAAGACCTTCACCAGCGAGTGGCCGGTGTACATCTCCTCGATGTGCGCGTTGAGCTTGCCGGTCGTGGCCCACTGCTTGATGAACTGCGGCTGCGCGCGCTTGCCGATCTTCGCCGCGATGAACACCGACGCCGGCACGGTCAGCAGCGCGATGACCGCCAGCAGCGGCGAGATCAGGAACATCATCACCAGCACGCCGACCACCGTGAGCACCGACGTGACGATCTGCGCGAGCGTCTGCTGAAGCGACTGCGCGAGGTTGTCGATGTCGTTGGTGACGCGGCTGAGCACCTCACCGCGCGGCTGGCGGTCGAAGTAGCGCAGCGGCAGCCGGGCGAGCTTGTCCTCCACGTCGCGGCGCAGCGAGAAGACCGCGCTCTGCACCAGGCTCGTCGTGAGCCGGGCCTGGATCAGGCCGAAGAACGACGCGATCACGTACAGCGCCAGCACGATCAGCAGCACCCGGCCCACGGCCGTGAAGTCGATGCCCTGGCCCGGCACGATGTCGGCGCGGGAGAAGATGTCCGCGAGCGTGGTGTTGCCCTGCGCCCGCAGACCCGCGACCACCGCTTCCTTCGTGGTGCCCGCGGGCAGGTTCTTGCCGATCACGCCCGCGAAGATCAGGTCGGTGGCCTGCGCGAGGACCTTCGGCCCGATCACCGTCAGCGCAACGCTGATCGTGCCGAGCACCAGCACGCCGATCAGCGCCGCCCGCTGCGGCCGCAGCAGGCGCAGGAGCCGGGCCAGCGAGCCCTTGAAGTCCATGGCCTTCTCGGGTGGCATGCCGCCGGCCATGAACCGCCCCGGCCCCGCGGCCGGTGCGACGTTCTTGTTGCGAGCCGCCGTCGGCCGCTCGCCGACCTCCGTCGCGACCGATCCGCTGTTCTCGGTTGTCTCGCTCACGCCGCCTCCTGTGTCATGCGGGACACCCGCACGCGATCGGCGTCGTGAGTAAGCGTCCGCCGTTGTGTACTCACGCCGCCTCCTGCTCGGTCAGCTGCGAAAGCACGATCTCGCGGTACGTTTCGTTGCCGTCCATCAGTTCGTGGTGGGTTCCGGTGCCGACGACGGCGCCGTCGTCGAGGACGACGATCCGGTCGGCGCCGCGGATGGTGCTCACGCGCTGCGCGACGATGACCACCGTCGCGTCGCGGGTCTCGTCGGTCAGTGCGCGGCGCAGGGCCGCGTCGGTCGCGTAGTCCAGGGCGCTGAACGAGTCGTCGAACAGGTAGATCTCGGGTTTGTGCACCAGCATCCGCGCGATCGCGAGCCGCTGGCGCTGACCACCCGAGACGTTGGTGCCGCCCTGGGCGATGGGGGCGTCGAGCCCTTCGGGCATGCGCGAGACGAAGTCCTTGCCCTGCGCCACTTCCAGCGCGTGCCAGAGCTCCTCGTCGGTCGCGTCCGGGTTGCCGTAGCGCAGGTTGCTCGCCACCGTGCCCGCGAACAGGTACGGCTTCTGCGGCACCATCCCGACTACCGAGGCCAGCACCGCCGGGTCGAGCTCGCGCACGTCGATGCCGTCGACGCGCACGGTGCCGGCGGTGGCGTCCATGAGCCGGGGGATGAGGTTGAGCAGCGTGGTCTTGCCGCTGCCGGTGCTGCCGATCACTGCGGTGGTCTCACCGGGCCGCGCGATCAGCGAGATGTCGCGCAGCACCGCCTTTTCCGCGCCCGGGTAGCAGAACTCGACGTCGGTCAGCTCCAGCACGCCGTGCACGCGGCCGGGGGAGACGGGGGAGACCGGTGGGCGCACGCTCGACTCGGTGTCGAGGACCTCGGAGATGCGCTCGGCGCTCACCTCGGCGCGCGGCACCATCATGAACATGAAGGTGGCCATCATGACCGACATCAGGATCTGCAGCAGGTAGGCCAGGAACGCGGTCAGGGCGCCGATCTGCATCGAGCCGCTCTCGATGCGCTGCCCGCCGAACCACAGCACGGCGACGCTGGAGACGTTGACCACCAGCATCACCGTGGGGAACATCAGCGCCATCAGCCGGCCGACCCGCAGCGACACGGCGAACAGCTCGTCGTTGGCCTGGCCGAACCGCTCGCGCTCGCGCTTGTCGCGCACGAACGCGCGGATCACGCGGATGCCCATGATCTGCTCGCGCATCACCTGGTTGATCTTGTCGATGCGCACCTGCATGAGCCGGAACGCCGGGCGCATGCGGGCGATGATCAGGCCCACGGCGATCGCCAGCACCGGCACGATCACCAGCAGCAGCGACGAGAGCGGCACGTCCTGGTTCAGCGCCAGGACGATGCCGCCGACGCACATGATCGGCGCCGACACCATCAGCGTGAGCGTCATCAGCACCAGCATCTGGATCTGCTGCACGTCGTTGGTGGTGCGGGTGATGAGCGACGGCGTGCCGAACTGGCCGACCTCGCGGGCGGAGAAGTCCTGCACCCGGTGGAACACCGAGGCACGCACGTCCCGGCCCAGCGACATGGCGGTGCGCGCGCCGAAGTACACTGCGCCGACCGAACCGGCGATCTGCACCAGCGTGACCAGCAGCATCATGCCGCCGATCCGCATGATGTAGCCGGTGTCGCCCTTCACGAGCCCGTTGTCGACGATGTCGGCGTTGAGGGTCGGCAGGTACAGCGCGGCGATCGTCTGCACCAGTTGCAGCACGACGACCAGCCAGATGGCCGTCTTGTAGGGGCGCAGATGACTGCGCAACAGGCGGATCAGCACGGGTCGGTTCTCCCCCAGGGTGGTGTTCTGTGGTGTTGTGTCCGGTTTGGATGGTTCACGGTGTTGTCGTGTTCGGTGGTGCGGTGCTCGGTGCGGTGGTGCTCGGTGCGGTGGTGCTCTCGGCGGACGCGGTCAGGGCGGGCATGCCCGCGGACGCTTCCCTTAGCAGGTCCACGAACGTGGGCACGAGCTCCGCGTCCGGCCCCGACGCCAGCCACGTGTGGAACGAGATGCGGAAAGCGCTCTGTACGATCCCCGCGAGCATCCTCGCGTGCAACGGATTTGCGGTGCTGCCGGCCCGCTCTGCCACGGCTTCGGCCAGGACCCGCTCCACCGTGGCGTGCGCGCGCAGCATCTCCGCGAACAGGCCGGCGTTGCGGAGCATGTCGCGCATGCGCCGCACGTCGTCGCGCCGGGGCGAGCCTTCGCGCGTGGCCTGCTCGACCGCCGCGTTGATCACGGCGTCCCACAGCGGCTCACCGGCGGGCCGGGCGAGCAGTGCCTCCCGGATCCGTTCCTGCTGCGCGACGATGAACGAGCACACCGCCTCCTCCTTGCTGGAGAAGTAGTTGTTGAAGGTGCGCGGTGAGACCCCGACCTCGTTCGCGATGTCCTCCACCCGCAGCTGGTCGAGTCCGCGGTCGAGCGCGAGCCGCAACGCCGCCGAGCCCAGCGCCTGCCGGGCTGCCAGCTTCTTGCGTTCGCGCAGCCCGAGCACGGGCGCCACGGATTCGGGGGGCATGCGCACCAGCGTAGCAAAAGTGCGGGGCACGCAATAATCTGCGTGCCCCGCACTTTTGTGAAACCGGATTCGGCTGTGGCGGCTACCCCTGGTGACCGGCCGGTGCCCGTCGTCGCAGGTCAGGATGGGCCGGTCGGGAGGGGTGCCGAGCTGCGGGACTGTCGTGATCGGACGATCCGGGCTACGGTAGTTACCGAGCGTGAGGTGGAGCACCCGGCGGACGGCGGAGGAGCGCGCATGCGGTCGATGTGGAAGGGCTCGGTGTCGTTCGGGCTGGTCAGCATCCCGATCCAGCTGTACGCGGCCACGGAGAACAAGAACGTGTCACTGCGTCAGGTGCACGAGTCCGACGGTGGCCGCATTCAGTACAAGCGCTTCTGCACGGTCGACGGGCAGGAGGTGCCCTACGCGGAGATCGCCAAGGGTTACGAGCTGCCCGACGGCGAGATGGTCGTGATCACCGACGCCGACCTCGCCGACCTGCCCCTGGCCACCCAGCGCACGATCGACGTGCTGGAGTTCGTGCCGCTCGAGTCGATCGACCCGATCCAGTTCGACAAGACCTACTACCTCGAGCCGCAGAAGAACGCCGTCAAGCCGTACGTGGTGCTGCGCGACGCGCTGAACAAGGCCGGTCACGTGGCCATCGCGAAGGTCGCCGTGCGCCAGCGTGAGAGCCTGGCGCTGCTGCGGGTGGTGTCCGACGTGCTGGTGATGACCACCATGCTCTGGCCCGACGAGGTGCGCACGCCCGATTTCCCGTTCCTGCGCGAGGATCCGCCCCAGGTGCGCCCGCAGGAGGTGACGATGGCGGGCTCGCTGATCGACTCGCTGTCGGAGCCGGTGTTCGAGTCCGAAAAGTACACCGACGGCTACCGTGAGGCGCTCGAATCCGTGATCGAGGCCAAGATCTCGGGCAACGAGACCGCGAAACCCGGTGCCGTGGGGGCGAAGGCCGACGTGGTCGACCTCATGGCGGCGCTGGAGGCGAGTGTGTCCGAAGCCCGCAAGTCGCGCTCGGCCGCGCCCGCCAAGGCCCCGGCGTCGCGTTCGCGCAAGGCCGCGGCCGGCGAGGAGAAGCCGGCCAAGAAGGCCACCCCGCGCGCCCGCCGCCCGAAGAGCGCCTGACCGCGTTTTCCCGCCGCGCCCAGGGAAACCGGTTCCGTCCGGGATCACCGGACCGGGTGCGGCGACACGCCGCTCGTATGCCAGACTCTGGCGCCCACCGGTGGTACCAAGATGGTGTCCGGTCTGATAAGGCGTGTCTGGTTGGGACACGCCGGACTGGACACGCCGGACGAGACACGTCCGAAAGAGCACGAGCGCGGAAGGCGGCCTGAGCATGGAGTGCGCGTTCTGCACCAGCGGGATCGACCACTGTCACGGAACCCTCGTGGTTCACCCCGACGGCGGGTTCGCGGAGTGCACCGACGAGGGCTGCGTGAACCTCGACCGCGTGCGCCACGCCCTGATCATCGACTGCCACACCGTCGACGCCGACTGCTCGTGCACGCTCGTCGTCGAAGTGGAGACGGAGCTCCGGCAGGCTTCCTGAGCCCTCCCGCGGCCCAGTGACCGTGAAGGCCTCGCTCCCCGGCTGCCCGGGGAGCGAGGCCTTCACGGTTTCCGGCCGAGGCTCCCCAGGCCTCGATCCTTACCCGATCGTGTATGCAGCTGTGTACACCGGCTTGGCGATGTGCTAACACTAACGGGGTCCTTCGGCTCTCCCTCCCCCTCGGAGCCGGAGGACCCCTTATTTCCCGCACCCGTTGTTTCCGGACCCGTTGTCTCCCGGACCCGGAGACCGCGGGGGCCTGCCGGGGCTCAGTAGCGGTAGTGCTCGAGCTTGAACGGCCCCGCCACGTCCACGCCGATGTACTCCGCCTGCTCCTTGGTGAGCTTCGTGAGCCGCACGCCGAGGGCGTCGAGGTGCAGCCGCGCCACCTTTTCGTCGAGCAGCTTCGGCAGCCGGTGCACGCCCACCGGGTACTCACCGGGCTTGGTGAACAGCTCGATCTGTGCGATCGCCTGGTTCGCGAACGAGTTCGACATCACGAAGGACGGGTGCCCGGTCGCGTTGCCGAGGTTCATGAGCCGGCCCTCGGACAGCACGATGATCGAGTGCGCCGCGCGCCCGTCGGACGCGGGGAAGGCCCACTCGTGCACCTGCGGCTTGATCTCCAGCTTCCGGATGCCCGCCACCTTGGCGAGGCCGGCCATGTCGATCTCGTTGTCGAAGTGGCCGACGTTGGCGACGATCGCGTTGTGCTTCATCCGCCCCATCTGCGCGGCGGAGATGATGCCGAAGTTGCCGGTCGTGGTGAGGAAGATGTCGGCGCGCTCCACGACGTCGTCGAGCTCGACCACGTCGAGGCCCTCCATGGCCGCCTGCAGCGCGCAGATCGGGTCGATCTCCGTGACCACCACCCGCGCGCCCTGGCCGCGCAGCGCCTCCACGGCCCCCTTGCCGACGTCGCCGTACCCGCACACGACGGCGAGCTTGCCGCCGATCATCACGTCGGTGGCGCGGTTGAGGCCGTCGACCATCGAGTGGCGGATGCCGTACTTGTTGTCGAACTTGGACTTCGTCACCGAGTCGTTCACGTTCATCGCCGGGAACAGCAGCGTGCCCTCGGTCGCGAGCTTGTAGAGCCGCTTGACGCCGTTGGTCGTCTCCTCGGTCACGCCGCGGACCTCGCCGGCGATGTGCGTGAAGCGCTTCGGGTCGGCCGCCAGGCTCTCGGCGAGCGTGCGCAGGATGATCGCGTACTCCTCACCGTCCGCCTCGGTGGCGGCCGGCACGGCGCCCGCGGCCTCGAACTCGACTCCCTTGTGGACGAGCAGGGTCGCGTCCCCGCCGTCGTCGAGGATCATGTTCGGGCCCTGCCCGTCGGCGAACCGGAAGAGCAGGTCGGTGCACCACCAGTACTCGTCGAGGGTCTCGCCCTTCCACGCGAACACGGGCGTGCCTTCGGGCCGCTCGGGTGTCCCGTTCGGACCGACGACGACGGCGGCCGCGGCCTCGTCCTGCGTCGAGAAGATGTTGCACGACACCCAGCGCACGTCGGCGCCGAGCGCCACGAGGGTCTCGATCAGCACGGCGGTCTGCACGGTCATGTGCAGCGAGCCGGCGATGCGGGCGCCCTTGAGCGGCTGCGCGTCGGCGAACTCGCGCCGGATGGCCATCAGACCCGGCATCTCGTGCTCGGCCAGGCGCAGCTGCGTCCGCCCGGCCTCGGCCAGCGCCAGATCGGCCACGGCGAACTCGACGCCGGCGATGTTCTGCAGTTTCGGGCTCATGGAGGTTTCCGTTCCCCTTCGGCGGGTTTTCTGGTTCAGGGCAGGGGGAATCGCGGTACCACCCATTGCGGGGGTACCGGATCACCCGGGGAGATCAGGAGGTGCGGACGCCGTTCGCGCGATCGTTCTCGTCCGCCGAGGCCCGTGCCGACGACGACTCTGCCGACGACGACTGTGCTGACAAGGACTCTGCCGACGACGACTGTGCGGAATACAACTGTGCGGAATACAACTGTGCGGAATACAACAAAGGGCACCTCCTTCGCAGGAGGCGCCCTTGTCCGGAACTCGCGGGCCGAGCGTGGCGGAAACCGGGGTTTCCGTCGCAGCGCCTCTCGGCCCGGAGTGCGCCTGGTGCGGCGCACGGTTCGTTCTACCGCCGACCAATTTGGCAAGGCGGGCCGGAGGCTGTCAAGCGGGCGGCCCGGGCAGGTCGAGCTCGGTGTGACGGGTGGTCAGGGTCTCGGCCAGCACCGCGAGCTTCACGTTGAGGTCCTGGGAGATGCGGCGCAGGAGGTCGAACGCCTCGTCGGCCGAGATGCCGCGCCGCTGCATCAGGATTCCCTTGGCCTGGCCGATCACGTCGCGCGAGTCGATGGCCTTGCGCAGGTGAGCCTTGTCGAGCTCGGCGGCCGTGACGGCGCTCGTGTTCGCGAGCGCCAGCGAACCGTGGGTCGCGAGCAGGAGCGCCAGGTCGCGGTCGGCGGCCGTGAGGGCGCCGGCTTCTCTCGCGTAAACGTTGAGGGCGCCGGCGAGCTGCGGCTCGCGCGCGTCGGGCAGCAGGGCGACGGCGAACATCGAGCCCATCCCGCGCGCGGCCGCGATCGGCCCGAACCGCGGCCACGCGGGCTCGTGGGCGAGGTCCTGGGTCTCGGCGTGCGCGGGGCCGTCCGGGCGGGCCGCGTCGAGGCACGGGCCCTCCCCGGTGTGGTACTGCACCTGGTCGAGTTCGGTGGCGACCGGATCGGTCTCGATGGGGGTGTAGAACAGGCCGTCGGGGGCACGCAGCGTCACGCTCACGACGCTCGCCGCCGGGATCACCCGGACCGCGGTGGCGACCAGGTGCTGCAGGACCCCGCCGATGGTCGTGGCGCGCAGCAGGGCGCGGGTGAGCTCGGCGAACTCGTCACCCAGCCCGGCGGCGAACCGGTCGCCGGCCACGGGGGTGCCGATTTCGGACATGTGGCGCACCTCGATCCTGGGGAGCCGAACTCCTAAACTACCTCGCCGTGCGGTGGGCCAAACGAGCCGCCGGTCACGCGGGCGGAGGCGGGAACTCCGCACGCACGCCGAGCAACCGCACGGGCCGGCCGAGCGTGAACATCCCGAGCACTTCCCGGGCGGCGCGCCCGATCGCTGCGGCGTCCGACGTCGGTTCCGGCAGCGTGATGCTGTGCGTGTGCGTGTGGAACGGCGCGAAACGCACCTTCACCGCCACGCGTGCTGCCGGGCGGCCCTCGGCCACGACATCGCGCACGACCCGCTCGGCGAGACCGTCGATTTCTTCGGCGATCCGCGCGGGGTCGGTGAGGTCCTGCTGGTAGGTCGTCTCGCGGCTGCGGGAGCGCGCGACGTACGGGGTCGCGGTGACCTCCGCGTCGCCGATCCCGCCGGCCAGCACGCGGTACCACGGGCCCAGACGCGGGCCGAAGCGCGCGGCGAGGTCGTCGGCGCGTGCGCCGGCCAGTTGCAGCACGGTCGTGAAGCCTGCTTCGGCGAGCTTTTTGGCCGTCTTGCGCCCGATGCCCCACAGCGCGTCGGGGGGCCGCTCGGCCATCACGGCCCACCAGTTCTCCTGCGTGAGCCGGAAGATCCCGGCGGGTTTGGCGAAGCCCGTGGCGAGCTTGGCGCGCAGCTTGTTGTCACCGATGCCGACCGAGCACGACAGCCCGGTCTCGTCGGCGACGGCGGCGCGGACCTCGGCGGCGAAAGCCTCGGGATCGTCGGAGTCGAGCCCGAGGAACGCCTCGTCCCACCCGAGCACCTCGACCACCACCGGCAGCTCGCGCAGCCGGGCCATGACGCGGTCCGACACCTCCTGGTACACCGGGGCGTCGGTGGGCAGGAACACCGCGTCGGGACAGCGTTTCGCGGCCAGCCGCAGCGGCATGCCGGACTGCACGCCGAACTCGCGGGCCTCGTACGACGCGGTGGCCACCACAGCCCGTTCGGCCGGGTCGCCGTGGCCGCCCACGACCACCGGCCGGCCGCGCAGCTCCGGCCGGCGCGCGACCTCGACCGCGGCGATGAACTGGTCGAGATCGACGTGCAGGACCCAGGCGGACACCGCACCAGTGTGGGGTGCGCACCCGGGTGGGCGCACGTCAGCCGCGTCGGTCCCGGGCCGGTCGGATCAGGAGCGGCCGTGCCCGTGCACGATGTGCAGCGCGACGCCGCCACCGGCGCACAGCAGTGCGCACAGCGTGAGGACGGGGCTCGTGGTGACCAGGCCGGCCACGAGGAACCCCACCGCCGAGAGGTCGAACAGGATCGCGAGGACGCCGACCAGCCGGCGGCTCGACGCCGGCTTGCCCCGGGTGAGCGCCGCCGCCAGCTCCGGATCGCTGAACTCGAACCAGCGCTCGATCTTGTCCAGCTCGCTGCGTTCGTGGTGACTCAGCATTGAGGTCTCCTTAGGCGGCGCGCCTGCCCGTACCGCTCGCCAGATACCCCCGCCCGCGGTGATCCAACCACCTCCCGGAGGAATCACCCGGCCGTACCCGTTCGTATAACGGGCTATACGTCGAATCCCGCCACGGTTCTGACGGTCCGGTGTCCACTGTGGACCCTTGATCGGCCGGACGGGTGACCTCGGCCCTCACGGTGCGGGGTCGCCGGTTCCCTTGGTGGCCAAGGGAACCGGCGCGCCGGCCGGTTCGGGCCCGGCCGCGACGATTTGTCGATTCCGGCCTCGCGGCGGAGTGTCGGGACGTGCCGATCGGGTGGGCGGCGCCACGGGGTTCGTCGGCGTGGATCATCGGCGGGTTCCGGGGCTGATCTCGGTTCGGGCCGCCTCCTGCCACCGGATGTGATGCAGTATCGTCACTGCGAGTTACCTCACAGAGGTCCGACCACGCCGAGGGGAGCGTCGGTGCAGGGTGACCAGCTGATCGCGGAGCGCTATCGTCTGCTCGAGCGGATCGGCACCGGGGGCATGGGCGTGGTGTGGCGCGCGCACGACGAGCACCTCGACCGCGAGGTGGCCGTGAAACAAGCCCGGCTCACCGACGCGGTCAGCGGCCGAACCCTGCGGCGCGAAGCCCGGCTGGCCGCCGGGGTGCAGCACCCGAACGTGGTGACCTTCTTCGACGTCGTCGCGCACGGCGACGAACTGTGGCTCGTGATGGAGTACGTGCCCTCGCGCAGTCTCGCCGAGATCCTCGCCGCCGAGGGACACCTGCCGGTGCGCACGGTCGCGGAGATCGGGGTTCAGGCCGCGGCCGCGCTCGCCGCGGTGCACGCGGGCGGGGTCGTGCACCGCGACGTGAAACCCGGCAACGTGCTCGTCACCGGCGACGGCCGCGCCAAGCTCACCGACTTCGGGATCTCGCGCTCGGTCCGCACCGACGAGACGGTGACCGACTCCCCGCACATCGGCGGCACCCCGGGTTACCTCGCGCCGGAGGTGGCGCAGGGCCACCCGCCGACCGCCGCGTCCGACGTCTTCTCCCTGGGCGCCACCCTGTTCGCCGCGGTCGAGGGCGCGGCGCCGTTCGAGGGCGGCAACGAGTACGCGACCATCCGGCGCGCGGCCGAGGGGCTCGTCCCGCGGCCACGCAACGCGGGTGACCTCGCACCCGTGCTCACCGCGTTGATGCGGCCGGCGCCGGAAGACCGGCCCACGGCGGGCGCGGCGCACGAACTGCTCGCCCGGAGCGTCGACGGTCTTCCGCCCGCACCGGCGTTGCGCGGCCGTGCCCCGCGGCGCCGCAAGCGGATCCTGGTGGCGGGGATGGCCGTCGCGGCCGTGGTGGTCCTCACCGGGGTGGCCTTGCTCGTGCTGCCTGCCCACGACCGGCCGGCGACCTCGGCCGCGGTGTCGCAGACACCCGCCGTGGCCACGAGGCTCGGCATCGGCAAGGACCCGCGGGCAGCCGATCCGTGCGGGCTCGTGGACGCGGCGCCGCTGAAGCCCTTCGGTGACGCCGAGGTGGACCCCGACTACGGCGACTTCGACCGCTGCGACGTGATCGTGCGGCGCGGGGGCGACTTGCAGGCCGACGTGAAGGTGGAGCTGCAGGACCCGCCGCCCGGCGGTGCCGCGCCCGAGGGGCGGCGCTCGCGCTCCGGCCCGTTCGACGTGTTCGGCGACCCCGCGCAGGAGGGCGACTGCGTGCGCCTGATCCAGCTGCAGGACCACTACCTCGTGCGCGTGACCGTGAGCGACGACGAGGGCGACCACCTTGCTGTGTGCTCCGCGGCCGACGTCGCGGTCGCCTCGGCCACGAAGGTGCTCGCCGTGGCGGGCGTGCCCGCCCGGGCCACGCCGGTCCCCGCCGGCTCACTGGCGAAGGTCGACGCGTGCGCGCTGCTCGACTCCGCCACACTCGGCAGCGGCGCCGGCGTCACGGCTCCGGTGCAGGTCGTGCCCGGCTACGGGAACTGGACCTGCGACGGGGACAGCTCGGCGTCCTCCCGCGCGGTGACCGTGATCTTCGACCGCGACCAGCCGCCCGACGGCGACTCCGGTCAGCTCGTGCGGGTTTCGGGCCATGACGCTTATCTCGCGACCGACGACTTCGCCGACGACACGTGCCAGGCTCTGCTGGTGTACCGCCGCTACACCGACGCACAGGGGGAGGCCGCCGTGGAGCAGATCAAGGTCGTCGTGCACGGCGACCCGCCTTCGGAGGGCTTGTGCGCCCCGGCCACGTCGCTCGCCGGCGACGTCGTCTCGAAGCTGCCGCAGGCATGACCGCGATGCGATCCGGCGGGCAGGCCGAGCCGCTCGGCGCCGACCACGGCAGCCTCGCCTACGGCGTGCCGCCCGCGGCGCCGGGCACGATCTTCGCGCTCGCCGTGACCGGCGGCGTGCGGATGCCGCCGCGCGACGGCCGGGAGGTCCTCTTCGGACGCAACCGCGACGACGTGCACGTGTGCGTGGGCGAGGACGACCGGAAAGTCAGCCGCAGGCAGGGTTTCCTCGTGCGCCGGCGCGACGCGTGGTGGATGCACAACACCGGGCGGCTGCCGATCCGCCTGCCCGGTTCGCGGCTGCTGTTCCCCGAAGAGGAACCCGTGCCCCTGGCCGAGGGCTACACGGCGGTGTTCGTGCGCGGTTCGGCGGAGCGCGAGCACCTGCTGGAGCTCTACGTGTCGGGCGCCGACGGGCGACGGCCGGAGTCGCGGCCGCAGGACGTGACCGAGCCCCCGCGGATGTGGCGGCTGAGCCCCGAGGAACGGCTCGTGCTCGTGGCGCTGGCCCAGCGCTACCTGTTGCAGCAGCCCTACCCCCAGCCGATGGCGTGGCGGCAGGTCGCCGAGCAGCTTTCGGAGCTCGTGCCGGAGGGCCGCTGGACGCCCAAGCGCGTGGAGCACCTCGTGGTCGCCGTGCGCACGCGGCTCGCACGCGCCGGTGTCGCGGGCCTCACCCGTGAAGAGGTGGGCGAACCAGTGGGCAACTCCCTCAACGACAACCTCGTGAAGGAGCTCCTGCTGTCCACTTCGCTGGTGCCGCCGGACCTCGCACTGCTCGAACCACCCGGCGAATCCGCCCCGGGAGGGGTCCCGGCACCGCCCGGTTAGCCTCCCGGCGCGCGGTGGGGCAGGCCCCGCGCGGGGAGGGGCGGGGGAAGCCGTGACGGGTGAGGGGATGCGGGCGCTGCCCGCCGGGCATCCGAGCCTGGCGCGGGGCTTCGCGTCGCCGCCCGGCACGCTGGTCGTGCTCGGGCTCGCCGGGGGAGTGCTGGTGCCGCCGACGGCACCCGGCCCGGTGACGTTCGGGCGCAACACCGCGGAGGTGTCCGTGCCGGTCGGGGAGGACGACCGGCGCGTGAGCCGCCGCCACGGTGTGCTGGAGCACCACCGCGACCGCTGGTGGGTGCGGGCGACGGGCAAGGTCCCGTTGCGGCTGCCCGAATCCCGGCTCCTGTTCACCGGTGCGGCGCCGGTACCCCTGCCGGGTGGTTACCTGCCGCTGTTCGTGCACGGCTCACGCGGGCGCGAGCACGTGCTGGAGGTGCACGTCGCCGACGGCCGGCCCGCGCCGCCGGCCCGGCCCCCCGCCGGACTGCTCGACGCGCGCGAACGGCTGGCGCTCGCCGTGGTCGGCCAGAGCTTCCTGCGCTGGGAGGCGCAGCCCCGGCCGGTGCCGCCGGAGCGGGCGGCGGTCCAGCTGGCCGCGCTCGACCCGGGCGGGGCCTGGACCCCACCCGGCGTGCGGGCCGCGCTCGACGGGGTGCGGGCGCGGTTCCGCCCGGCCGGTGATGACGAGCTGCTGCTCGGCCGCCTGCTCGCCGCCGCGGTGCTCGTGCCGCCGGACCTCGCGCTGCTGACCGGCGAACCGGCCCCGCGACCGGCGGTGTCCGACTGGACACAGAGGACAGTCGGGTCGTAGGGCGGCGTGCCGAGTGTCACACGGCGGTCCGGCGCGGCCGATCGGCGCCGAGCAACCGGGCCTCCAGGGTGTCGAGCGCGCTGCCGAAGGCGCCGAACTGCTCCGGCGTGAGCGCGTCGACGAGCAGCTCGCACACCACCGCCGCGTGCCCGGCAGCGGCCTCACGAAGCTGTGACCAGCCGAGATCGGTGAGGTACGCGGTCACCCCACGGTCGTCGGACTCGCACGAGCGGCGGCCGACGAGCCCCGTCTTCTCGAGCTGGCCGACCTGGTAGCTCAGGCCGCTCTTCGACGTGAGAGCGGCGCCGGCCAGCTCGGTCATCCGCAGGGCGCCGCCGGCGGCGGCGAGGCGCGCCAGAACTTCGTACTGTGGGTGCGAGAGCCCCGCGTCGTCGCGCAGCTGCTGTTCGACGCGGCGGTTGAGCTGCGAGCTCACCGCCAGGAAGGCCTGCCAGGTCTGCAGCTGGCGATCCGTGAGCCATCGGGGGTCGGCCATGCACCCATGGTAACGCAGGTTGTTCGAATTTGAACGGTGTTGTAGGGTCGATCAAGTCGTGGTTCGAATTTGAACCATCTGGGTCCACTGGGAGAACGGAGCAGCCGATGGCGAAGGTGGCGCAGGTGCGTACGCGGGTGCGGATCCCGCTGCGGCTGGGCGACGACCTCGCCGTCGACTCGGAGGCCGTGACGTTCCACGGGCTCGCCGACGGGCTGGAGCACCTCGCGTTCGTGCTCGGTGAGCCCGGTCCGGTGCCGCTCGTGCGGATGCACTCCGAGTGCCTGACCGGTGACGTCTTCGGCTCGGCCCGGTGCGACTGCGGCCCGCAGCTGCGCGAGTCGATCGCCCGCATCTCCGAGACCGGGGGATACCTGCTCTACCTGCGCCAGGAAGGCCGGGGCATCGGCCTGTACAACAAGCTCGACGCCTACGCCCTGCAGGACGGCGGCCTCGACACCTACGAGGCGAACGCCGCGCTCGGTCTGCCCGAGGACGCCCGCGACTACACCGCGGCCGCGCAGATGCTCACCGCACTCGGCGTGCGCCGCCTCGACCTGCTGTCGAACAACCCCGACAAGGCCGCGCAGCTGACCGCCCACGGGCTCGAAGTACGAGAGCGCGTGCGCACGGGGGTGTTCGCGACGGAGACCAACGTGCGGTACCTGCGGGCGAAGGTCGAGCACACCGGCCACAACCTCGCGCTGCCCGCCGGCCTCGGCCACGCGGGCATCGCGAGCTGAAGCGTCCACATCGGACCCTGCCGGACCTGCCTCGGATCCATGCCGGGCCGGGCTCAGGGCGCCGACGCGCGCACCACGAGCTCGGTCGGCAGCACGATCGGCCCCGGCCCCGCGGTCTCCCCGGGGTCGCCGGTGAGCCTGGTCAGCAGCTGACGGGCCGCCGTGGCGCCCAGTGCCCGCAGGGGCCGGCGCACGGTCGTGAGCGGCGGCTGCGTGAACGCGGCGAGCGGCAGATCGCCGAACCCCGCCACGAGCACGTCGTCGGGCACGGTCCGGCCGGCCTCGCGCAGTCCGGTGAGGACACCGGCGGCCACCACGTCGTCACCGGCGAACACCGCGTCGAACCCGACTCCCGTCGCGACGAGCCGGCGCACGGCCGAACGGCCGCTGCCGGCGGTGAACGCCGCCTCGGTCACGGCGTGCCCGGGGAGCGGGACGCCGGCTTCGCCGAGCACGGACCGGAACCCCGCCAGCCGGGTCGCGGCGCGACCCCCGGGGCCGGTCACCACGGCGACGCGGCGGCGCCCGCGGGCCAGGAAGTGCCGCGCGACGGCGGCGGCCCCGGCGGCTTCGTCGCCGGTCACGGTCGGGAACGCGGACCCGGGGCCGTCGACCACCAGCACCGGCAGGTCCGAGTCGCGCAGCGCGTCGTTGTCCGTGACGACCGAGGGCGGGTCGAGCAGCAGCAGCCCATCGAAGGCGTGCGCCCGCACTTGGTGCGTGAAGCGCGTGAGCGAGTCGGCACCTTGCGTGAGCGTGCTCAACAGCAGGCCGTGGTCCCGCGCCTCGACGACGTCGGCCACACCCTGCACCACCTCGCCGACCCCCTGCGGTGACAGCGCGGGCACCAGCACCCCGACCAGCCGGGTGCGGCCCTTCGCCAAGCCGACGGCGCCGGCGCTGGGGATGTAACCGGTGGCGGCGATGACCTCCCGCACGCGCACCGCCGTCGCGGCGTCCACGTCGGACTTGTTGTTGAGCACCCGGGACACGGTCGTCTTGCTCACCCGCGCTCGGCGGGCGACCTCGGCGATCGTGACGCGCATCGGTCCTCCAACGGAATCCGAGCACCGGGCTGGCTGCCTCTGTCCTCAACGTACTCGCCTGTCCGACGGTCGCCGGGCGTCCGTTCGGCGGTGTCCGTTCCGCCGGAAGTGACATGTATAACAACCTATACGGCCACTCTGGAACGCCGCGGCGGCCCGTGTTCTGATGGCGGGCGTGATGATCGACGCGGGCGAGCTCGCCCTCCTGGTGCTCGCCGGGGTGGGTGCGGGCCTCGTCGGCGCCACCGCGGGACTGGCCTCGCTCGTGTCGTATCCCGCCCTGCTCGCCGCCGGGATGCCTCCCGTCGTCGCGAACATGACCAACACCGTCGCGATGCTGGGCACCACCGCCGGGGCGGCCGCCGGCGCGCGCCCCGAGCTGAAGGGGCAGTGGCGCCGCTTGCTGCCGTTGTGCCTCATCACCACGGCGGGCGGCGGCTGCGGCGGCCTGGTGCTGCTGCTGACCCCGCCCGGCGCGTTCACGGTCGTGGTGCCGTGGCTGATCGCCGGTGCGTCGCTGCTCCTGCTGGCGGGCCCGCGGTTGCGCCGGCCGGCCGACCCCGGTGAAAATCGCGAGCACCGCGGCATCGGCCCGGTCACCGGGGCGGCCGCGTTCGGCGTCGGCGTGTACGGCGGCTACTTCGGCGCCGCGGCCGGGGTGCTGATGCTCGCGCTGCTCACCACCGTGTGGACGCAGCCGCTGGCCCGCACCAACGCCGCGAAGAACATCGCCACGGGCACGGCGAACCTGATCGCCGCCGGCGTGTTCGCGTTCACGGGCCGAGTTTTGTGGCCCGCGGCGCTCGCGGTGTGCGCCGGCTCGGTGGCCGGTTCCTGGCTCGGTTCGGTTCTGGTGCGGTACTTACCCGCCACACCGCTGCGGATCGTGATCGCGCTCGGCGGGCTGGTCCTCGCCGTGGTGCTCGCCCGCGAGGCCTTCGCCGGCTGATCGCCGCGCAACCGTTGCGGGGCAGGGTGACGTGGCGGCGCTCGAAAGGGCATGATCGGCGGGGTAATCCCGAGCAGGAGGCCAGATGAGCATTGTCGGCACCCGAGTGGTGCGCGTAGAGGACGAGAAGCTGATCACCTCGGGCGGAACGTACGTCGACGACTTGCGGGAGGCCGCGCTGACCGGTGCGGTCCACGCGGTCTTCGTGCGCAGCCCGATCGCCCACGCGCGCATCTCCGGCATCGACACGGAAGAGGCGAAGCAGGCCCCGGGAGTCGTCGGCGTGTTCACAGCGGCAGACCTCGACCTCGCGCCCCAGCAAGCCGGTCCCGTGACCGAACCGTTCCTCGCCACCGACGTCGTGCGCTACGTCGGTGAGCCCGTCGCGCTGGTGCTCACCGAGGAGCGCTACCAGCTGGCCGACGCGGCCGAGCTCGTCGACGTCGACTACGACCCGCTCGACGCCGTCGCGAGCATCGACGCCGCGCTGGCCGGGGAGACCGAGCTGTTCCCCGGTGGCGCCACCGGCAACGTCATGCAGGTGAACGGCGCCGAGGAGTTCGACAACGCGGTGTTCGACGAATGCGACGTCGTCGTCTCGCAGACGATCCTCAACCCGCGCGTGGCCCCGGCCTCGCTCGAGGTGCGTGGCGGATCGGCGGCGTGGGGCGAGGACGGGCGGCTCACGTTGTGGCTGTCCACTCAGAACGCCCAGATCGCCCGGAGCACCGTGGCGGCAGCGCTGGAGCTGGACGAGGAGCGGGTGCGCGTGATCGCCCCGGACGTCGGCGGCGGCTTCGGCGCGAAGATCGGCGCCGACCCCGAGGCGAGCCTGCTCGGCTGGGCCGCGCGCGCCGTCGGGCGGCCGGTGCGCTGGACCGAGTCGCGCAGCGAGAACCTCACGTCGATGACCCACGGCCGGGCACAGCAGAACACCGTGACCATCGGCGGGAAGCGCGACGGCACCGTGCTCGCGTACCGGATCGACGTCGTGCAGGACAGCGGCGCCTACCCGCGCGCGATGTTCCTGCCCACACTGACGGAGATGATGGCGCCGGGCGTCTACCGGTTCCCCGTCGTGCAGACCCGCAGCCGCTGCGTGGTCACCAACACCACGCCCATCGCCGCCTACCGCGGCGCCGGCCGGCCCGAGGCGACGGCCGCGGTCGAACGCGCGATGGACCTGTTCGCCGCCGAGATCGGCCTGGACCCCGCCGAGGTGCGGCGGGTCAACTTCATCCGCCCGGAGGAGTTCCCGTACACCACGCCGACCGGTGGGGACTACGACACGGGCGAGTACGCGGCGGCCCTGGACAAGGTGCTCGAAGCCGCGGGGTACGCCGAACTGCGCGCCGAGCAGGAAACCCGCCGCGCGGCGGGCGACCCGGTGGCGCTCGGGCTGGGCCTCGCGGCCTACGTCGAGATCACCGGTGGCGACGCCAACGGGGAGAGCGGCCGCGTCGTCGTGCACGCCGACGGGACCGTCACCGCCTACACCGGCAGCTCGCCGCACGGGCAGGGGCTGGCGACGTCGCTGGCGATGCTGCTGTCCGACCAGCTGGGCGTGCCGCTGGAGAAGATCACCGTGAAGCACGGCGACACCGACGAGGTGCCGCGCGCTGTCGGCACGTTCGGTTCGCGGTCGCTGCAGCTCGGCGGTTCGGCGATCCGGCAGGCGGCCGACGAGGTGCTCACGCAGGCCCGCGAGCTGGCCGCCGACCTGCTGGAGGCGGCGCCCGAGGACCTGGAGCTCGACACCGAACGCGGGGTCTGGCAGGTGCGCGGCGCGCCGTCGAGCACGCCGCTCGACTGGGCGCGGATCGTGGCGGCGTCCGACGCGGACGCGTTGTCGGCCGACGTGTGGTTCGGCGACGGCAAGCCGACCTTCCCGTTCGGCGCGCACCTCGCCGTGGTCGAGGTCGACACGGAGACCGGCAAGGTCGAGGTGCGGCGGCTCGTCGCGGTCGACGACGCCGGGCCGGTGGTCAACCCGCTGACCTTCCGCGGCCAGCGCCACGGCGGGCTCGGCCAGGGCATCGCGCAGGCGCTGCTGGAAGTCGTGAACTACGACGACGACGGCAACCCGACCACGGCCACGCTCGCGGACTACTCGTTCGTGACCGCGACCGAGCTGCCCGACTTCGAGCTCGTGGACATGGCCACGCCGACGACCCGGAACCTGCTGGGCGTCAAGGGAATCGGCGAGGCGGCGACGATCGGCTCGACCCCGGCGGTGCACAACGCGGTGGTCGACGCGCTCGCCCACCTCGGCGTGCACCACCTGGACATGCCGACCACCCCGATGCGGGTCTGGGCGGCCCTGAACGACGTGAGGAAGGCGAACTGACGTGCGGGTCTCCATCGAGGTCAACGGCCGGACCGCGGCCGGGGAGGTGCCGGACCGGACACTGCTCGTGCACTACCTGCGCGACACCGTCGGCCTCACAGGCACGAACATCGGCTGCGACACCACATCGTGCGGTGCCTGCACGGTGCTGCTCGACGGCGAGTCGGTGAAGTCGTGCACGGTGCTGGCGGCGCAGGCCGACGGCCACGAAGTGACCACAGTGGAGGGTCTGGCCGGCGACGGCGGCGAGCTGCACCCCGTGCAGCGCGCGTTCCGCGAGCAACACGGCCTGCAGTGCGGGTTCTGCACGCCGGGCATGATGATGGCGTCGGTGTCGCTGCTCAAGGAGAACCCGAAGCCGTCGCGGCGCGAGGTGCGCGAGGCGCTCGAAGGGAACCTGTGCCGCTGCACGGGTTACCACAACATCGTGAGCGCCGTGGTCGAGGCCTCCGGGCAGGAGGTGGACCGGTGATCCCCGCCGAGTTCTCCTACCGCCGGGCGTCCACTGTGGACGAGGCGCTGGCGCTGCTGGCCGAGCACGGCGACGACGCGAAGCTGCTCGCGGGCGGGCATTCGCTGCTGCCGCTGATGAAACTGCGGTTCGCGGCACCCGCGGTCGTGGTGGACATCGCGCCGATCGACGAGCTGAAGTTCGTGCGCGTCGAAGGCGGCGAGGTGGTGATCGGCGCGCTGTCGCGCTACCACGACCTGCACACCGATCCGGTGCTGGCCGAGCACTCGCCCCTCGTCGCCCACGCCTCCGGTGCCGTCGGCGACCCGCAGGTGCGCCACCGCGGCACGCTCGGTGGTTCGCTCGTGCACGCGGACTCGGCGGCCGACCTGCCCGCGGTGATCCTCGCGTCCGACGGCGTGCTCGTGGCGCGCGGCCCCGCGGGGGAGCGGCGCATCCCCGCCGCGGAGTTCTTCCTGGGCCCGTTCACCACACCGCTGGAGCCGGACGAGCTGCTCACCGAGATCCGCCTGCCCAGCCAGGCCGGTCTCGGCTGGGGCTTCGAGAAGTTCACGCGCCGAGCCATCGACTGGGCGATCGTGGGTGTCGCGGTGGTCGGCAGGTCCGTGGGGCTGATCAACCTCGGCGGCACGCCGCTGCGGGCGGCGGCCACGGAGAAGGCCCTGGCGGACGGCGCGTCGGCCGCCGAGGCCGCGGCGCTCGCCGCCGAGGACACCTCGCCGCCCGACGAGCCCCACGCGTCGGCGGAGTACCGGCGGCACCTGGCGCGGGTGCTGACCAAGCGCGCACTGCTGTCGGCGGGCATCGCCTGACCCTCGGCCGACGGGGAACGGACGCCGTGATCGCGACGTCCGTTTCCCGCCAGCCGAGCGCCGTCCCGGTGCGCAGACTGGGGTACGTGACCACGACTTTTCCCTTGCACACGGCCATCGAGCCCGGAATCCTGTACTTCGGCACCCCGGTGGTGCTGATCTCCACCACCAATGAGGACGGTTCGGCGAACCTCGCCCCGATGTCCTCGGCGTTCTGGCTCGGCTGGCGCGCCATGCTCGGTCTCAGCGCACGGTCCAAGACGGCCGGGAACGTGCTGCGCACGCGGGAGTGCGTGCTGAACCTGCCCTCGGCCGCGCTCGCCGGCGCCGTCGACCGGCTGGCGCTCACCACGGGTTCCGACCCGGTGCCGCCGCGCAAGGAACAGCGTGGCTACTTCCACGTCGCCGACAAGTTCGGCCGCGCGGGCCTCACCCCGGTCGCGTCCGAGACGGTCGCGCCCCCGCGCGTCGCCGAATGCTCGGTCGCGATGGAGGCCGTGCTCGAGGCCACCCACCCGTTCGCCGACGAAGACGAGGCCCAGCGCGGCGGCGTCCTCGGCCTGGAAGTGCGCGTGCAGCGCGTGTTCGTGCACGACGACATCCGCCTGCCCGGTACCGAGGACCACGTGGACCCCGACGCGTGGCGCCCGCTGATCATGAGCTTCCAGAAGCTCTACGGCCTCGGGCCGCAGGTGCACGAGTCCACGCTGGCGTCGATCCCCGAGCGGCTCTACCGAGGTCCGGACATCGAGCGTGCCCGCGGTGTGACCGCGGTGGCGGGGTCCTGACGATCCGTCCGGAATGGAGGGGCGGCTGCGTGGCCGGCCCGCTCAGTCGGCCGTCCACGCAGCGAGTGCCGGCGCCAGCGCCTTGATCCCCGCCGTCACCGCGGCGCGGCCGTTCGCCGACGACGTGCCGGCCGGCTGCTGCGTCATCAGCACCACGACGTAACGCGAGTCGACGATGCCGGTGGTGTTGAGCACGAGGGCCGAGCGCAGGATCATCCAGCCCTGCTTGATCTCCCACGTCGCGCCGGGCATCCCGTCGGGGATGCCGAAGTACTGCGGGTAACCGTCGTCGGCGGGCTGGCGCGCGGCGGCCATCGCGTCGAGCAGGGGCTGCGCCGTGGCGTCGGGGACGGTGTCGGTGAGGTAGCGGTAGGTGGTGACGACGTCGTCGGGGCTCATCTTCGTCATGCCCCACTGGCCGGGGTCGGTCGGCTCGAGCGTGTGCGAAAGCCCGATGAGGTCGGCCATCCGCCCGATGATCGCCGTTCCGCCGTCGGCTTCCCACAGCTTCGAGGCGATGGCGTCGTCGCTGCCGGCGATCATGTCGGTGAGGCCGCCGGCGGCGCTGCCCTCGGGCACCTGCCAGGTGCCGCCGTCGTACAGCGAGTCGAGCGCGATCAGCAGCTTCACCACGGAAGCCGTGTAGTACGGGGTTTCCGAGTCGGCCAGCGCGAGGGTCTTGCCCGATTTCGTGTCGTACACGGCGAGCCCGACCTGCGTGCCCTTCGACGCGGCGGTGACCGCGTCGATCACGTCGTCGGCCACGCCCACGGGGTCGGGCAGCGGCGTCGCCGGGGTCGTGGAGGTGGGTGTCGTCGGTGCCGTGCTCGGGGGCGGGCTGGTGAGCGGTGGCGGCAGGGGTTGTGCCGCCGACACCGGAGTCACGTGCCGGGTGCTCGCCGTGACCACGACCGCCGTCGTGAGGACCGTCGCGGTGATCCCCGCGGCGACGAGGGTCCATCTCAGCCGGGTTGCCATACCGGGACAACGCCCGGGAACCCCGGTGTTGCAGCGGTTTACACCTGTCTGTTTCCTGTGCGTTGCTGTGTGGTCGCTGTGTTCGGCCGAACGGCCCAGCGGGGCACTACCGCGTGCTACCGTCGATGACGGCTTGCACCGCGCAAGGCAGCGAGGGCCGCTCCTTGGCCGACGGTGGTGCGTGCGGAGAGGAGCGATCATGGCCCGACGCATCCAGTGGGCCGGGCAGGCGTGCCCGATCGCGCGGGCGGTCGACGTGCTCGGCGAACCGTGGACGTTGCTGATCCTGCGCAACGCCACCACCGGCACCACGCGCTTCGACGAGTTCCGCGACGAACTCGGCATCGCCGACAACGTCCTGACCACTCGCCTGGCCAAGCTCACCGAAGCCGGTCTGCTCACCCGCGTGCCCTACCGCGACGGCGGCCGGACCCGACACGAGTACCGGCTGACGAAGGCGGGCGCCGACGCGTTGCCGGTGCTGCTGTCGCTCGCGGCGTGGGGTGACGAGCACACCCGGGCCGACCCGCCGGCCGAGCCGATGCTGATCGTCCACAGCGCCTGCGGCGCGCGCACGCGACCCCGCACGGTGTGCGACGAGTGCGGCGAGCCGCTGCGCCGCGAGGACATGCTCTGGTACCGGCCGTGGCGCTCGCCCGAACCCCTGGAGCTGGCCGAACCGGTGAGCTGAGCCCTCGCGGGAGAGCTGACTTGTGCGGAGCAAGTCAACATTCCGCGGTGCGGGCATGTCTTCACCGCGCCGCGCGCCGGTTTCCGTGTCCGCTTCGCGCGGGGCATTCGTCGCCGGCGCGGCGACGCTCGCCGCGCTCTACGTGGGCAACAACGTGCCGAGCGCGCTGTATGCTCTGCTGCGCACCACTTTCGGCTTCTCGGCGCTGGTCCAGACGCTGCTGTACGCGGTCGCCGTCGCGGTGATCGTGCCGGGGCGCCTGGTGGCCGGGCCGCTGTCGGACACCATCGGGCGCCGGCCGTTGATGCTCTTCGCGCTCGCCGCATTCCTGCTCGGCGACGTCGTCTTCGCGCTCGCCACCGGCACCGGCTGGCTCTTCGTCGCGCGGATCCTGCAGGGGCTCGGCATGGGCGCCGGCGCAGGCGATGCTCAACGACAGCGCGGGCCGCCGGGATGCTCGCGCAGTACGGCCCGCTGCCTCGCCACCTGTCGTTCGTGGTCCACGCGGTGGCCGTCGCCGCGGTGGCGCTGCTCGTGCTGCGCACCCCGCGGCCGGTGCGCACGGGGGACAAGCGGCTGCGCCGGCCGCGGCTCGGCGTGCCGCCGGTGGTGCGGCGGACGTTCGTCATCGCCGGCGCGTCGTCGTTGCTGGCGTGGGCGGTGCTCGGGATGTTCTCCGCCGTGGTGCCCTCGCTCGTGTCGCGGATGCTGGGCTCGGCCGATCTCGCGGTGGCCGCGGCCTCGCTCACGCTCATGATCGCCACGTCAGGGTTCGTGCAGTTCGGCGCCGGCCGGCTCGCGCCCACGGCCGCGCAGGCCGGCGGGCTCCTGGTCCTCGCCGTCGGGCTGGTCCTGCTCGTGGTCGCGAACGAGGCCGGCGTCGCGTGGCTCGTGGTGCCGGCGATGCTCGGCACGGGGGCCGGTCACGGGCTCGTGTTCACCGGCGCGCTGGCCGAGCTCACGACGGTGACGCCGCCGGCCGAGCGCGGCGCCGTGATCGGCAGCTACTGCGTGGTCAGCTACGTCGGGCTCGCGGGCCCGGTGATCTGCGTCGGCCTGCTCTCGCTCGCCCAGGGCCTGTCCGCGGCCACCGTGCTGGTCGCCGCCGTGGTCGGCGTGTGCTGCGTGGTGCTGGCACCGGTGGTGTTCCTCGAGTTCCGCCGGCGCACGACCGCGGAGCAGCTCTAGCCGCGCCGGTAGCCTGAGCGCCACCGAGTGCGGGGACGCGCCGGTGCTGGGGCCCTGGGGGGCGAGGAAAAGCTGTGGGGACGAAGGAGAAGCTGTGGGGACGGAACGGATCGGGCCGCCGGCGGTCGCGGGGGAGCGGGAGATGCTGCGCTCCTTCCTGGACTTCCACCGCGCGACGCTCGCGATGAAGTGCGACGGGCTCACCGACGAGCAGCTGCGCCGGCAGTCGATGCCGCCGTCGACGCTGTCGCTGCTCGGGCTCGTGCGCCACCTGGCCGAGGTCGAGCGGGCCTGGTTCCGCCGGGTGATCAACGCCGAGGACGTGCCGCTCGTGTGGTCGGCCGACGGCGACTACCAGGCCGCCTACGACGCGACCGAGGGCACGCGCGCCGAGGCGTTCGCGGCGTGGGAGGCCGAGGTGGAGCACTCCCGCCGGATCGAGGCGGCGGCCGAGTCGCTCGACGTCGTCGGCCACAGCGCGCGCTGGGGCGAGGAGGTGTCGCTGCGGATGGTGATGCTGCACCTGATCCACGAGTACGCCCGGCACAACGGCCACGCCGACTTCCTGCGCGAAGGGGTCGACGGCGTTGTCGGGGTCTGAGCCGGCCGGCCGGGGAATTTCCGGTGTGAGCGCGCCGACTCCTGACTTGTCGCGGGAAAGCCAGAGGCCTAGCGTCGCGGTGGTGACGAGCACGAAGCGAATCCTGGTGGTGGGCGCCGGCGCGACCGGCGGGTTCTTCGGCGGACGGCTGCACCAGGCCGGCCGCGACGTGACCTTCCTGGTGCGCCCCGGGCGCGCGGCGGCGCTGATGGAACGCGGCCTGCGGATCACCGGGCTCGGCGAGGAGACCGTGCTCACGCCGAAGCTCGTGACCGCCGCCGAGCTCACCGGGCCCTACGACCTCGTGCTGTTCACGGTGAAGGCCGCGGGGCTCGAGCAGGCGATCGAGGACGTCGCGCCGGCGGTCGGGCCGCGCACCCTCGTGCTGCCGGTGCTCAACGGGATGCGCCACATCGACGCCCTGGTGACGCGCTTCGGCAAGGAGCGGGTGCTCGGCGGCGTGGCGATCGTGATGACCACTGTGGACGGTGCGGGCGACATCCGCCGGCTCGTCGACCTCCAGTCGCTGACCTACGGCGCGCGGACCGAACCGGCGCTGGCCGAGCTCGCCGAGGTCCACGAACTGCTTTCCGGGGCGGGCTTCGACACGGCGTTGTCGGCGGACATCTCGACGGCGATGTGGGCGAAATGGGTCTACATCGCGTCGATCGGCGCGGTGACCTCGCTCATGCGCGGCACCGTCGGCGACGTCGCCGGCGAGCCCGGCGGGATCGCCTTCGCCGAGGCCGTGGTCGCCGAGTGCGCGGCCGTCGCCGCCGCGGCCGGGTACCCCGTCGAGCCCGCCTCCCTCGAGCAGACGCGCGCCACGGTGACCGAGGTCGGTTCGCCGCGTGGCCCGTCGCTCTTCCGCGATCTCATGGCCGGGCTGCCCGTGGAAGGCGAGCAGATCTTCGGTGACCTGGTCGACCGGGCGCACTCGCTCGGCGTGTCCGTGCCGCTGCTGGAACTGGTCCGGCTCAACCTCCGCGTGTACCAGTCACGGCTCGGCTGAGTCCCCGTTCGCGCCGCCGCGGGCGAAGATCGAAAAGATTTTCCGACCGGCGTTGAACCGAATCGGTCCCGCGCCCCGTGATGGGTGCGGAAGGGCGCGAAGGACGTGCCCGGGTTGACACGGATGGATGGTCTTTCGGGCACCGGTTCGAGTGGTGATTTGCCGCCACGCCAGGGCTGCTACGCTCCGAACAGTGACATCTGAGCCATTTTCGGCGCAGGTGTCGCCGACCGCGGCTCCGGCCGTGCACGACCCGCCGTGGGGAAGGAAGCTCTCGGGTATGGCGGACAGGTTCGAGTTCGTTCTCGACGTCTTCGAAGCTCTTGTGGTCAGCCAGGCAACCGGCGGTGACATCCGCCAGTACCCGTTGCGGATCGGCACGGTGCCCTCGGATCCGATCCGGTTCGTGCGGGTGGCGACGCAGGTGTACCGGGCGATGGAGGAGAAGCGGCTCTCCACCCACGGTGAGCTCAGCCCCCGCGTGCGGACAGCGTTCGGGTTGCTGACCCGGCCGCGGGTCTCCGTGGCGGTGGCCGGGGTCGACGGCGTCGGCGCCGACATCGCGGTGCTCGCGCTCAGCGACGGCCGGCAGGCGCTCGGGATCACGCAGAACCCGCGCACCGACGAGCTGTTGTTCTCCCTCTTCGCCGACGAGGACCTCGTGGACGTCGTCACCGGTGTGCTGCCCCCGGCGCGCCCCGCGACGACCGGCACCCACGAGGTGAACCGCCGGGCGACGCGGGCCGTGTCCGCGATGACCGCGCGGCGCATCGCCGAGGCGGCCGAGGACGAGGAAGAGACCGACGCGTTCGGGATGATCGAGGTCCGCGGCACCGTGCGGCCCAGCCGCAGCGACCCCCGCGTGACGCCGACGCCCGGCAGCACCGAGGTGCTCGAGCGCGTGATGGCCGCGCCGCGCCTCGGCGGCGGCCACCTCACCGTCACCGGCTGGGGCCGGCACGGGGAGCTGCGCGCGGCCGACCCGCTGAGCTGGCTCGACACCGCGGACGGCCGCTACCTGGTCCACACCACCACCGGCGAGGCCGGTGACCTGAGCGCGAAGTACGTCCCCGCCGGGCGGTCCGAGGTGGCCCGCGCCGTGCAGAACAGCATCGCCGCCGTCTACTGACGCGCGCGCCAAGAGGAGGGAGATCCGGTGGCCGACGACACGACCCCGGCGCAGGTGGGTGCCATGCGCGAGCTGACACCGAGGTTGTCCGGGACCGAGCTGAAGCGGATGGCCGAGACCGGCGGGTTCGCGGTGGACGAGACCACGGGCAACCAGCTGATCGAAGCGCTCGAAGGTGTGATCGACACCCTTCAGACCCGGTGGGACGCTTTGCAGAAGCTCGGTGTGGCCCCGGAGATGTCCGCCACGGCGACCGGTCGCTGGGTGTCGAACCACATGGTCAACACCGCCACCGACGCGCAGGGGCTGCTCACGCAGCTGCAGGCCGCCCGCGACGAGTTCCCGACGTACGTCGAGGCGATCAAGCTGGCGAAGCAGAACTACGACAACACCGAGCAGGGCTCGCGCGACACGCTCAACCGCATTCCCGTCGACGAACTGACCTGAGGAGGATCCCGTGAAGACAACCGACCCGTCCACGACCGCGGCCTCCGACCCGTCGTCACCGGACTACAACCCGCACAGCCCCTACTACGACGCGACGGCGGACTCGTCGTCGAAGTACTACGTCGGCCCGGTCAAACCGGACGACGTGGCTTCCGGTGACCAGATCCGCGCGGAGGCGACCAAGGAGATCGACGACGAGATCGCCAAGGGCTGGCTCGGCCCGGTCGTCGACCCGAAGACGCGCAACGACAAGATCCAGGAGCTCTACGAGCAGCGGCTCGTGGAGGCGAAGACCGGCCTCAACGACGGGATCCAGACGCGGCAGAACGAGGGCGGCGCCCCGTACACCGACTGGTCGCAGGCCACGCACGAGCAGATGATGCAGGCCATCACCCAGCAGGCGAACTCGGGCACCGTGGCCGAGTCGTCGGAGGAGTGGGTGCGCGTCGGCAACGACCTGGCCACGCACCAGCAGAACCTCGCCGACGCGATCACCGCGAGCACGAGCAACTGGCAGGGCGCGGGTGGCGACGCGGTGCGTGAGCACCTCGCGAACGTCGGCAAGTGGCTCGGCACCACCGCCCAGGGCGCGACCCTGGCCGGGCGGCAGCAGGAGATCCACTCGCAGGCGCTCAACGAGACGCAGATCGCGATGAACGCCAACCCGCCGGTGCAGTTCGACGTGCAGCAGGCCAACGCGCAGCTGCAGCAGACGAAGGACCCTGCCGAGTACGCCGCGCAGGCGGCCAAGGCCATGGCGACCTTCACCGAACAGCAGGCCGCGCGCCAGCAGGCGGCGCAGCTGATGACGCAGTTCGACCAGACGATCGGCTCGGCCGTCGTCACGGCGTCGTTCGTCGCGCCGCCGAAGCTGCCGGGCTCGACCGCCGCGAACGGCGGCGGCGCGGGCGGTGCCGGCGGGGGAGCCGGCGGTGCCGGTGGCCCGGGGCTGCCCGTCGGCCCGGACGGGCAGCCGATCGGTCCCGACGGCCGGCCCATCGGCCCGGACGGCCTGCCGATCGGCGGCGCCGGTGGCGGTGCCGCGGGCGGTGGGGCCGCGGGTGGTGGTGCGGCCGGCGGTGGCGGCACGTTCAACCCGCCGCCGTTCGACCCGGGCACGCGCGTGACGACGGGCGGTGCCGGTGGTGGCGCCGGGGGTGGCGCGGCCGGTGGCGGTGGTGGCACGTTCAACCCGCCGCCGTTGGATCCGGGCACGGGTGTCACCGGCGGCAGCGTGGGTGGTGGCGCCGGCGGTGGCGGCGGCTTCAACCCGCCCCCGTTCGACCCGGGCACCGGCATCACCGGTGGCGGCGTCGGCGGTGGTGACGAGACCACGAAGACCTCGGGCACGTTCAACCCGCCGCCGTTGGATCCGGGCACGGGTGTCACCGGCGGCAGCGTGGGTGGTGGCGCCGGTGGTGGCGGCGGCTTCAACCCGCCGCCGCTCAACCCGGGCACTGGTGTCGGCGGTGGCGGCCTGGGCGGTGGCTCGGGCGTCGGCGGCGGCGGGTTCACGCCGCCTCCGCTCAACCCGGGCACGGGTGTCACGGGCGGTTCCCTCGGCGGCGGTTCGGGCATCGGCCGCGCCGGCGGGATCAACGGGGACAGCATCGCCAGCCGTCTCGGCGGTGGTGGCGCCGGCGGGGCCGGCGGCATCAAGGGCGGCGGGATCGGCGGCATCGGCGGTGGCGCCGGCATCAAGGGCGCGGGCCTCGGTGGCGCTGGTGGCGCCTCCGGCGCAGGTGCCGGTTCCGGTGCCGCGCCGACCGAGGAAGAGCTGGCCGCGCGCGGCGGCGCCGGAGCCCAGGCGGGCGCCAGGGGCGCGGCCGGACAGCCCGGCATGGGCGGCATGGGTGCCGCCGGCAAGGGCGGCAAGGGCCCGGAGGACAAGGAACACAAGATCGCCGACTACGTGGAGTCGGACGACCCGAGCTTCTTCGCTCCCGACGAGGTCGTCGCGCCCCCGGTGATCGGTGACTGGAAGAACAAGGACTGGAAGTGAGGCGGGGATGACCAGCGGAGGTTTCGATGTCGAACCCGACGAGCTGACAGCGCACGCGAGCCACCTCGACGGACTCGTGGACCGGCTGAACAACGCCGTGCAGGCGGCGGACTACGCGTTGAGCGACGAGGCCTACGGGCTGCTCTGTGCGTTCCTCCCGCCGATCGTGAACCCGACGGGGCAGCAGGCCAAGGACGCGGTGAGCGCCGCGGCCGAGGGCATGCAGACCACGGCGGACAACGTCCGCACCACGGCGCAGGCCTATGTGGACGGTGACAAGGAAGAGGCGCAGCCCTTCCTGAACCAGCTGGCCAACAGCGACGAAGCCGCGGGCATGGGCGGCAGCGGCGGCTCGACCTACGCGTCGTCGCCGTCCGGCGGCGAACCGCTGTCGCCGCGCTACGGCACGACCATGTCGAGCCAGGCCCAGGACGCGCTGGACCCCGTGGACGCGACGCCGGTGACACCGCGGATCGGCACGACGATTCCGCAGGAGTCCTCCGAGCCGCTGCGGCCGTTCTCCCCGCGCATCGGGACGACGGTGCCCGACGAGCCGGTGGTGGATCCGTCGACGTTCCGCATCGGCACGACACAGCCGCAGTACGAGGGCACGCCGATCGTCGACCCGTCGAAGTTCCGCATCGGCACGACGCAGCAGCCGGAGTAGCCCGGCGCGGCGCCGGCCGGCTCACCGCCCGGCGCCGCACTTTCACTTGCAGGAAACAGATCGAGGAGTACGAACACCATGACCAGTGCGGGAGGGTTGGGTGACCTGATCAGGGACCCCGACGAGGCGATCCGGCGGATAGACGAGTGGGCGGCGGGCTTCGCCCGCAAGGCCGAGCGCTACGCGGCGGCCCAGCAGGAGACCGAACGCCTGCGCCTCACGGCATCGAGCGCCGACGGCACCGTCAAGGTCACCGTCGGGGCCGACGGGGTCGTGTCGGACCTGGTCTTCGGGTCCAAGACGCGCACCATGCCCCCGGAGGAGCTGGCCCGCATGGTGCTGGACACCATGCGGCGCGCGCAGTCGGGCATCACCCAGCGCGTCGCCGAGGTCATGACCGAGAACCTCGGCGACGAGGACCAGGAGACCCGCGGCATGCTGCTCGGCAACCTCAGCAGCCGGTTCCCGGACCTGGACGCCCCCGCGGACAACGCCGACGAGCCGGACGAGCCCGAACCCCCGGCGACGCCACCTCCGCCCGCCCGTCCGGCCTCGCCGTCCGGTGGCGCGGCGACGCCGCCGCCGGCCGCTCCGCCCGCACCACAGCCGCCCCGCCGGCCGGGCGGCATCGACCCGGACGAGCAGGACAACAACCCCTGGTGAGTTCCGGCACCGGCTTCGACGGCCCGGGTGAGCTTCAGGCTCACCCGGGCCGTCTGCTGTGGACGGTCGGACACAGTGTCCGGTTCGTGACGCAACGCGCGGTTGGGACCTTGTAGCGAAGTACCGCCGGGGGGATGGAGGAAGCGGCGGCGCGTGATCACCCCGGACGCGCCGAGGGTCGGAGTCGAAAGAGAAAACCCGTGTCCTGCGCCCCGGTCCCGTCGGTTCGCAGCGCAAGAACGGGCTCGGCGTGGCCGGGTTCGTCCTCGGCCTGGTCGGGCTGCTGTTCGCGGTCATCCCGGTCGTCGGCGTGATCGCCTGGCCGCTCACGATCCTCGGTGTGATCTTCGGCGCCGTCGGCCTCGTGCGCGCCGACAACGGCCGGGCCGACAACAAGGGGATGGCCATCGCGGCCATCGTCCTGTCGGCGATCGGTCTCGTGATCTGTCTCGTGTGGACGGTCGCGTTCGGCGCGGCCGTGAAGGACGCGGCCGACGACGTCCGGACGGCGGCCGCTGCTCACAGCGGCGGCAACACGGCTCCGAAGGTCGCGGCCGGTCGGCACGCGATCGTGATCGAGGTGACCGCCGGTTCGAAGTCCAATCTGGACTGGCGCGCCGGGTTCGGCACCCACTCGCAGGACGTGGTGCCGGCCGGGGAGAAGTGGGGCCGGGCACTGGACATGAAGGACCGGACCTTCGTGACCGTCTCCCTCCGCGCGGTCGACTTCGAGCTGGGCAACGAGGACAACACCTGCAAGATCACCGTCGACGGCAAGGTCGTCTCGGAGAAGGCGAACTCCGTCGGCGCTGTGCGCCTACCAGCCGTGACCGCGGAACCGGCCCGGGCGAACACACCCGGGCCGGTCCTTGGTGTGGCGTGTGCGCTTACCACTTGTCCCAGTGGGTGACCTCGTCCGGAGCCGGCCGTGAAGCCGGGCGGAAGTCGGTGCCCTTCGTGAAAGCGAGCGGAGTCAGCACGGCCTGCGCGACCGTCTCGTACGGAATCCCGAGCAGGTCCGCGACTTCCTGCTCGCGCACGGTGTGCATCGACGTCCACGCCGTGCCCAGACCGCGGGCACGGGCGGCCAGCATGAAGCTCCACGTGGCCGGCAGGACGTTGGAGATGCCCGCCGTCGCCGAGACGCGGTCGGTGCCCTCGTTGCAGACCAGCACGAGCACGGGTGCTTCGCCCATGTGGTCACCGAGGTAGTCGGCCGAGCGGGCCACGCGCGACTGCACGCGGTCGCGCTCGGTCTCACCGGCGTTGTTGCCCGGGTAGCCGGGGGATGCCTTGTACTGGGCGAAGACCGAGCCGTAGATCTCGCCGATGGCGCGGCGCTTGGCCTCGTCGCGCACGATCACGAACCGGGCGGTGACCACGTTGGAGCCGGCCGGGGCCTGCAGGGCCAGGGCGACGCATTCGCGGATGAGGTCGTCGGGCACGTCGCGGGTGAAATCGAGGCGTTTGCGCACCGCGCGCGTGGTGGACAGCAGCTGGTCCGGGGAAAGTTCGAGCATGCCGCGATCATAAGTCCGCGAGGCACCCCCGGGCGTGGTGCGAGAGAGTGCCCACAGAACGCGATCAGTGCGCGCGCAGGCCCTCGATCAGCAGGTCGGCGAACCGGTCCGCCAGCTCTTCCGTGCTGAGCGACCCATCGGGTGAATACCAGACATACGCCCAATTCAGGATGCTCGTGAGCGCGATGCCGGCGATGCGCGGGTCGGCCTCGCGGAACTCGCCGGACTCGATCCCCTTGGTGATGATGCCGCGCAGCCCGGTCTCCCAGCGGTCGCGGCTCGCGATCACGGCCTGCTGGCGCGGTTCGCTGAGCTGGCGCCACTCGTGGAAGAAAACGGTGGCGAACTCCTTGTTCTCGCCGATGAGCTTGAGGTCGCGCGCGGCGACCTGGCGCAGCTGCTCGGTGGCCGTGCCGCCGGCGGCGAGGATCTCCTCCATGTCGCGCTCGGAGCGCTCCATGATGCTGTGCACGATCGCCTCGAGCAGGTCCTCCTTGCTCTGGATGTGCACGTAGAGACTTCCGGCGTGCACGCCGACCTCGCGGCCGATGTCGCGCATCGACGTGCCGTGGTAACCCTTGCGGGCGAACAGGCTCGCGGCGATCTCGACGATCGGGGTGACGTAGTCGGTGGCTCGTTCGGTCACCCGCCCATTAGACACTACGGCGAGTGACGAGTCGATGGGCAGCGGGCTTGCAACAACTGTTTGTTGACCGATCGCCCGTGGAGGGTTAGCGTCCGGGGCGAGATTGGGAGGCAGCCCGACGATGCGCTACTACGAGATCGACCAGAGGACCACCGCGCACATCCTCGCCGACAAGGCCGCCCGCGTCGGCGACCGGCCGTTCCTGCACTGGGCCGGGCACACGTTCACCTACCGCGACCTCGACGAGCTGACCAACCGCTACGCCAACGGGTTCGCCGCCCTCGGCATCTCCCGCGGCGACCACGTGGCGATGATGATGCCCAACGGGCCCGAGTTCCTGTGGACGCTCTGGGGCCTGGGCAAGCTCGGTGCCGTGGCGGTGCCGCTCAACACCGCCGCCAAGGGCGAGCTCCTGCGCTACTTCCTCGACCAGTCCGACTCCACGGCCGTGTGCGTGACCGGCGACCTGCTCACGCGCGTGGCCGCCGTGCTGCCCGAACTGCCCGCCGTGCGCACGGTGCTGGGCCTCGACACGGACCCGGCGCAGCTGGCCGCGCTCGACGGCGTGGCCACCCACGACCTCGCGGACCTGGGCCAGGCCTCACCCGAGCCGCCGCGGCTCGACGAACCCGTGCGCTGGAACGACCCGCACCTGATCCTCTACACCTCCGGCACGACCGGCCCGTCGAAGGGCGCGATCTGCCCGCAGGCACAGGGTCACGCGGTGGGCCACCAGATGGCCTCGCTCAACGCCTACCGCCCCGACGACGTGCTCTACACCTGCCTGCCGGTCTTCCACGGCAACGCCATCTGGTACACCGTGTACGCCGCGCTGTGGGCGGAAGCGTCGGTGGCGTTGTACCCGCACTTCTCGGCCAGCCGGTTCTGGTCGCAGATCCGCGAGTCGAAGGCCACGGTGTTCAACGCACTGGGCGCGATGGCGAACATCATCTGGCAGCAGCCGCGCTCGGAGCGCGACCGCGACCACTCGGTGCGGATCTGCATGATGGTGCCGAACTCGCGCGAGCTGGCCGAAGGGTTCCTCGAACGCTACGGCGCGCAGGTCACCTCCGTGTACGCGATGACGGAGAACTGCGCGGTCACCGTGTTCAGCCCGGACGATCCGATCGAGAAGGTGCCGTCGGCGGGCCGGGTGCGGCCCGACATGAGCGTGCAGATCGTGGACGACGAGGGCCGGCCCGTGGCCCAGGGCGAGGTGGGCGAGATCCGCCTGCGCCCCAACGAACCCGGCATGACGATGCTCGAGTACTACAAGATGCCCGAGGCCACCGTCGGCGCCACGCGCGACCTGTGGTTCCACACCGGCGACCGCGGCTGGCTCGACGAAGACGGGTACTTGTTCTTCTCCGACCGCAAGAAGGAAGCCATCCGCCGCCGCGGCGAGAACATCTCCGCCTACGAGGTGGAGACCATCGTGTGCCGGCACCCCGCGATCCTCGAGGCCGCGGCCGTGCCCGTGGCCTCGGAGCTGGGTGAGGACGACCTGATGGTGTACGTCGTGCTCGAAGAGGGCGCGAGTGCGACCTACGAGGAGATCATCGCGTTCTGCGACGAGCACATGCCCTACTTCATGGTGCCGCGCTACCTCGAATTCATCGAGCGGCTGCCGAAGACACCGAGCGAGAAGATCGAGAAGTACAAGCTGAAGACCGCCGCCGCGGACCGCGTCGGCGAGCTGTGGGACCGGGAGGCGGCGGGCATTGTCATCAGGAAGTGAGCCGTCATCAGGAAGTGAGCCGTCATCAGGAAGTGCGGCCGTCGGGTTCACCGTGGACGGCGGGGTCGGCCGGATCACGATCGACCAGGAGGCCACGCGCAACGCGTTGAGCCCCGAGGTGATCGCCGGCCTGGACGCGGCGATCACGGCCGCGCAGGACTGCTCCGTGGTCGTGGTCCGCGGGCACGGTGGGACGCTGTCGGCCGGCGCTGAGCTGAAGTTCCTGAGGTCGGTGCTGGACGACCCGGCCGCGGTGCGCGAGTACATCACCTCGATCGGCGTGACCCTCGATCGGCTGGAGGCCGCCCCGTTCGTGTCCGTCTGCGTGATCGACGGCTACGCGGTGGCCGGCGGCTGCGAGATCATGCTCGCCTGCGACCTCACCGTGGTCAGCGAAACCGCCCGGATCGGCGACCGGCACCTGGAGTACGGGCTGCTGCCCGGCGCCGGCGGCTCGGTGCGCCTCACCCACGCCGTGGCCCCGGCGCTGGCGCGAAGGCTGCTCTACACCGGTGAAATCGTCGACGGTGCGACCGCCGCGGGGTTCGGGCTCGTGAGCTCGGCCGTGCCCGCGGCCGAGCTCGACGACGCCGTCGAAGCGCTCGTCGCCCGGCTGTCGCGTCACGCGCCCGACGCGTTGCGCGCCATGAAACGCCTGCACCGCAAGGCACTCGCCGACGAACCCGCCGCCGCGATCAACGCCGAGCGCGAGACGTTGCTCGCGCACCTGGCCGGTCCCACCGCGCGGGAGGGGCTGGCCGCGTTCGCCGAGCGCAGAGCGCCGCGGTTCGCGCAGAATCGACCCGGCACGGAAGGAAAACGATGAGCACAGACGCCGAACGCCCGGTCTCGGGCCGCTGGTTCGAGCAGCTGGAAGTCGGGACGGTCGTGCAGCACGCCACGCGGCGCACGGTGACCGAGACCGACAACGTGCTGTTCACCACCATGACGATGAACCCGGCGCCGATGCACCTCGACGCCGACTACGCCTCGCGCAGCGAGTTCGGCAAGCCGCTGGTCAACAGCATGTTCACGATCGCGCTGGTGGTCGGGCTCTCGGTGTACGAGCTCACGCTGGGCACGATCGTGGCGCAGCTCGGGATGTCCGATGTGGAGTTCCCGAAGCCGGTGTTCGCCGGGGACACGATCCGCGTCGAGAGCGAGGTCGTCGAGGCCCGGGCGTCGAAGTCGCGCCCGCGCGCGGGCATCGTCGTGTTCGAGCACCGCGCCTACAACCAGCGCGGCGAACTGGTGTGCCGGGCCAAGCGCACCGGCCTGATGCACCGCCGACCGGTTGGGGAGACCGCGTGATCACCGAGTACTTCGACAAGATCAAGGTCGGCGACACCCACGTGAGCCGGGCCCGCACGATCACCGAGACCGACATCGTGCAGTTCGCGATGTTCACCGGCGACTGGCACCCCGCCCACACCGACGCCGAGTACTTCGGCGCCGACCCGGTGTTCGGCGGTCGCGTGGCGCACGGCGCGCTGTCGCTGTCGGTCGCGCTGGGCCTGGTCACGTTCTGGCCCGAGGCCATGAAGGCGTTCTACGGCATCGACAAGCTGAGGTTCGTCACGCCGGTGCGCGTGGGCGACACGATCCACGTCGAGACCGAGGTCACCGAGCTGACGCCGAAGGACGACGGCAGGGGAGTCGTCACTTCGGCGTTCCGGATCCTCAACCAGCGAGGGGACACGGTGCTCGCGGCGTCGCTGAAGACCCTGGTGGTCACGGAGGAGGCGGCGCGATGAGCGAGGTGACGGCCGAGCTGGAGAAGGCCGAACAGATCGCGCTCGCGGGCGGCGACGCCGGCCGGTGGCCGAACAAGCTGCCGGTGCGGGAACGGATCGCGCTGCTGCTCGATCCGGGCAGCTGGGTGGAGGACGGCTTGTTCGCCGACGCGTCGGGCGACGGCCTGCCCGCCGACGGCGTGCTCACCGGAGTCGGCACGGTCGAAGGCCGGCCGGTCGCCGTGATCGCGCACGACTTCTCGGTGAAGGCCGGGTCGTGGGGCGAGCTGACGTGCGAGAAGCAGGTGCGCATCCTGGAACGCGCCGACCGTGACCTGCTGCCGGTGTTCTACCTCGTGGACTCCGCGGGCGGCCGCCTCACCGACCAGCTCGGGTTCTTCTCCGGGCGGCGCGGGGCTTCGCGGATCTTCCAGCTGCAGGTGAAGCTTTCGGGCCGGGTGCCGCAGATCTGCTGCCTGCACGGACCGTCGGCGGCGGGCGGCGCGTACATGCCCGCATTCACCGACTGGGTGGGCATGGTCGCGGGCAACGCGTCGATGTACCTGGCCTCACCGCGTGTGGCGGAGAAGGTGACCGGCGAGCGCACCACGCTGGAGGAGATGGGCGGCGCGACCATGCACGCCACCGTTTCCGGCTGCGGTGACGAGGTGTTCGACGAGGACTGGCAGGTGATCGCGGCCGCGCGGCTGCTGCTGTCGTACCTGCCCGACGACTGGCGCTCGGCGCCCGCGCGTACCGAGGCCGTCGCGCCCGAAATCCCGGACTGGCCCGAAGGCTTGATCCCCGAGGACCCGAACACCGCTTACGACGTGCGTGACGTGATCCTGCGTCTGGTGGACGCGGGCAGCTTCTTCGAGATCAAGTCGGCGTGGGCCGAGGAGATGGTGACCGGGTTCGCGCGCCTCGACGGGCAGGTCGTGGGCTTGATCGCCAACCAGCCGTCCGTGCGCAGCGGTGCGATCTTCGTGGACTCGGCCGACAAGGCCGCGCGCTTCATCTCGATGTGCGACGCGTTCAACATCCCGCTGGTGTTCCTTCAGGACGTGCCGGGGTTCATGGTCGGCGTCGCGGTGGAGCGGCAGGGGATCATCCGCCACGGCGCGAAGATGGTCGCGGCCATGGCGAGCGCCGAGGTGCCGAAGTTCAGCGTGGTGCTGCGCAAGGCGTATGCGGCCGGCTTCTACGCGATGTGCGCGCCGGGGTTCGAACCGCGCGCCACGATCGCGCTGCCGACCGCCACGATCGGCACGATGTCGCCCGAGGCGTCGGCCAACGCGGTGTACGCCAACAAGATCGCGGCGATCGAGGACCCGGCCGAGCGCGAGGCCTTCGTGCAGGCGCGGGTCGCCGAGCAGGCCGCCGACTTCACGCTGCTGCGGCTGGCGGGTGAGCTGCACGTGGACACCGTGGTCCAGCCCGCGGCGCTGCGGGCCGAGCTGCTGGGCCGGCTGCGGGCGGCCGGGAGCTGGGAACGCTCGGGCCACCGCCGCCACCACCTGATCAGCCCGGTGTGAGCATGACGACCGGACTGGTTCCCCGCAGCCTGCTGTTCATGCCGGGCTCGAAGGCGTCGATGATCGCCAAGATCCCCACGATCGCGCCGGATGCTGCCGTGGTCGACCTGGAGGACGCCGTGCCCGCGGCGCAGAAGGCCGAGGCCCGCGCGACAACGGTGGCCGCGCTGGCTGATTTCGAGGCCGGGCCACGCACCACGCTGCTGGTGCGCGTCAACCCGAGCACCTCGCCGTGGTTCGCCGACGACCTCTCCGCGGTGGCGTCGCTGCCCGGCGTCGGCGTGGTGCTGCCGAAGTACGAGCGGCGCGACGAGATCGACGCCGTGCGCGCCCGGGTCGGCGCCGACGTGCCGATCGTGGTCGGGCTGGAGACCGTGCGCGGGGTGGCAATCTGTCGCGACCTGCTGGGTGCGGCGATCGAGTCCGTCTACTTCGGAGCGGAGGATTACATCGCCGACATCGGCGGTGTGCGCACCACCCGCGGCGACGAGGTGCTCTTCGCCCGCAGCGAGGTGCGGCTCGCCGCACACCTCGGCGGGGTGTCCGCTGTGGACCAGGCCGTGGTCGCGATCCGCGACGACGATCGCTTCCGCGTGGACGCCGAAGCCGGCCGCGCCATCGGCTACACCGGCAAGATCTGCGTGCACCCGCGCCAGGTCGAGCTGGCGCACGAGGTCTTCACCCCGGCCCCGGCCGAGGTGGCCCACGCCCGTGCGGTGCTGGCCGCCGCCGACTCCGGTGTCGCGGTGGTCGACGGCGAGATGGTGGACGACGTCCACGTGCGCATGGCCCGCACGGTGCTGGCCCGAGTGCCGGGGGAGGTGTGATGCGCGTCGGGCTGATGTTCCCGCCCGCCGCTGATCCGGGCGAGATCCCGGCGGCGGCGCGCCGGGCCGAGGAAGCCGGGTTCGACTTCTTCTGCTGCGGTGAGCACGTGTTCTTCCACGGGCCGATGACCAACGCCTTCGTGGGTCTCGCCGCGGCAGCGGGCGCGACCGAGCGGCTGGGCCTGATGAGTGCGCTCACGATCCTGCCGGTGTACCCGGCGGCGTTGGCGGCCAAGCTCGCGGCGACGCTCGCGACGGTGTCGCGCGGCCGGTTCGAGCTCGGGGTCGGCGTGGGCGGTGAGCACCCGCCCGAGTTCGAGGCCGTCGGCGTGCCCCTGGCCGAGCGCGGCCGCCGGACCGACGAGGCCCTGGAGGTGCTCGACCGGCTCCTCGCCGGGGGACCGGTGACGTTCCACGGCGAGTTCACGACCATCAAGGACCAGCAACTGCAGCCGGTGCCCGGAAAGCGACCTCCCGTGTGGGTCGGCGGAAGGCGGCGTGCGGCGATGCGGCGGGCCGCGCGCCACGCTGACGGCTGGCTGCCCTACCTCGTCACGCCCGATCGGCTGCGCGACAGCCTGACGCAGGTGCGCGAGCTGGCCACCGGCTACGGACGGCAGCCCGAGGACATCCGCGGCGGCGTGTACCTGTGGGGAAACGTGGACACCGACGGCGACCGCGCGCGGCGCGAGGTGGTGTCGGCCGTGAGCGGGACCTACCGCCAGGACTTCGAGGGCCACGCCGATCGCTACCTGTTGTTCGGTACGCCGGCGCGTGTGCGCGAGCGGCTGGCGGAGTACGCCGAGGCGGGTGCCGAGAGCGTGATCTTCGCCCCCGCGTGCGCGGATCACGACCGCGCGATCGACCTGTTCGCCACCGAGGTCCTGCCCGGGATCCGGGAGAGGGGGATGTCCCGTGTCTGAGTTCACCAAGGTCCTGGTCGCGAACCGCGGCGAGATCGCGGTGCGGGTGATCCGCGCCGCGACCGACGCCGGGCTGGCGTCGGTCGCCGTCTACGCGGACTCCGACGCTCGCGCGCCGCACACGCGGCTGGCCGACGAGGCGTACGCGCTGCACGGCGGCACGGCGACGGAGTCCTATTTGGACATCGACAAGATCCTCGACGTCGCCAAGGTGAGCGGCGCCGACGCCGTTCACCCCGGCTACGGGTTCCTCTCGGAGAACGCCGATTTCGCCCAGGCCGTGCTCGACGCCGGTCTGGTGTGGATCGGCCCGGGGCCGCAGGCGATCCGGGATCTGGGCGACAAGGTCACCGCGCGCAAGATCGCCCGGTCCGTGGGCGCGCCGCTGGTGCCGGGCACCGAGGAACCGGTGGCGTCGGCCGACGAGGTGGTGGCGTTCGCCGACGAGCACGGCCTGCCGGTGGCGATCAAGGCGGCCTTCGGCGGCGGTGGGCGCGGCCTGAAGGTGGCGCGCACGCGGGAGGAGATCCCCGAGCTGTTCGAGTCGGCCACCCGCGAGGCGGTCGCGGCGTTCGGCCGCGGCGAGTGCTTCGTGGAGCGCTACCTCGACCACCCGCGCCACGTCGAGGCGCAGGTGCTCGCCGACGCGCACGGCACGGTCGTGCTGGCCGGCACGCGCGACTGTTCCCTGCAACGCCGGCACCAGAAACTCGTGGAAGAAGCCCCGGCGCCGTTCCTCACCGACGAGCAGCGTGAGCTCATCCGCTCCTCGGCCAAGCGGATCTGCGCCGCGGCGGGTTATCTCGGCGCGGGCACCGTCGAGTACCTCGTGGGCACCGACGGCACGATCTCGTTCCTGGAGGTCAACACCCGCCTGCAGGTCGAGCACCCGGTGACCGAGGAGACGACCGGTCTCGACCTCGTGCTGGAACAGTTCCGCATCGCCCGCGGCGAGCGGCTCGACCCGGCGGATCCCGAGCCGCGCGGGCACGCGTTCGAGTTCCGCATCAACGGTGAGGACCCGGGCCGCGGCTTCCTGCCGATGCCCGGCACCGTGCGCCGCTTCGACGTGCCGGAAGGCCCGGGCATCCGCGTCGACTCCGGCGTGGAGGCGGGCACCGTCGTGGGGGGACAGTTCGACTCGATGCTCGCGAAGCTCATCGTGTCCGGGCCCGACCGCGCGACGGCGCTGGCCCGCAGCCGCCGGGCGCTGGCCGAGCTGACCGTCGAGGGTCTCGCCACGGTGGTGCCGTTCCACCGTGCTGTGGTGCGGGATCCGGCGTTCACGGCGGAGAACGGCTTCACCGTCCACACGCGCTGGATCGAAGAGGGTTTTGTCAACGACCTGCCCGAGTTCTCGGCCGAGCCCGCCGACGACGGCAAGGTGACGATCTCCGTCGGCGGCCGCGCCCTGCGCGTGGCGCTGCCCGGTCTGTCCGAAGTGGGCAGCGGCCGGGCCGAGGAGATCCGTGCGGCGTCGGCGGCCGTCGCGCTCGGCCCGCGCGCGGCGGCGGTGTCGGGCGACGCGGTGACCACCCCGATGCAGGGCACGGTCGTGAAGCTCGCCGTGGCCGAAGGCGACCGGGTCGAGATCGGTGACCTCATCGCCGTGGTCGAGGCGATGAAGATGGAGAACCCGGTGAAAGCGCACAAAGCCGGTGTGGTCACGGGCCTCGCGGTGGAGGTCGGTGACAGCCGGGCCCAGGGCGACGTGCTGTGCGAGATCTCCGGGTAGGGTCCACGGCGGACTTTCCGTGGTTTTCGTCAGTACGACAGGGGAGCGGGCTCGTGGATCTCGGAATCGCCGGCCGCACGGCCGTGGTGTGCGCGTCGACCCAGGGGCTCGGGCGGGCCTGCGCGACCGAGCTCGCCCGGGCTGGCTGCACCGTCGTGGTCAACGGCCGCTCGCCGGAGTCGACGAGCGCCGCGGCCGCGGAGATCGCGGAGGAAACGGGCGGCACCGTGATGCCCGTGGCCGGTGATCTCGGTGACCACGCCGTGCAGGACGCGCTGCTCACGGCGGCCGGACCCGTCGACATCCTGGTGAACAACAACGGCGGCCCGCCGTTCCGCGACTTCCGCGAGGTCGACGAGGAAGCGCTGTACGCCGGGGTGCACGCCAACATGGCCACTCCGATCCGGCTGGTGCAGCAGGTCGTCGACGGCATGGTGGAGCGCCGGTTCGGCCGGATCGTGAACATCACGTCCGGGTCGGTCAAGATGCCGCTCGCCGGGCTCGACCTGTCCAGCGGCGCGCGGGCGGGCCTCACCGGGTTCCTCGCCGGCGTGGCGCGTTCGGTCGCCCACGCGAACGTGACGATCAACTTCCTGCTGCCCGGGTCGTTCGACACCCGGCGCCTGCGCTCGGGCCAGGAGACGGCGGCCGCGAACGCCGGCGTGTCGCCGGAGACCATCGCGGACCGCCAGCGCGCGGCCATCCCCGCGGGCCGCTTCGGCGAGCCCGCCGAGTTCGGCGCGGCGTGCGCCTACCTGTGCTCGGCGCAGGCCGGGTTCGTCACGGGCCAGAGCCTGCTCATCGACGGCGGCGTGTTTCCGGGCGTGCTCTGACGCCCGGAAACGCTTGTGTCGCCGGGGTCAGCCGACCCAGACCGTCTTGAGGTTGCAGAACTCCCGGATGCCGTGCGAAGACAGCTCGCGGCCGTAACCCGAGCGCTTCACCCCGCCGAACGGCAGCTCGGGGTAGGACACCGTCATCCCGTTGATGAACACCTGCCCGGCTTCGAGGTCGTCGATGAACCGCTCGATCTCGTCGGCGTCCTGTGTCCAGGCGTTGGAGCCGAGGCCGAACGACGTCGCGTTGGCCACCTCCAGCGCCTCGTCGAGGTCCGCCACGCGGTAGAGCGACGCCACCGGACCGAACACCTCCTCGGTGTACATCCGCATCTTCGGCGTGATGTCGCCGATCACGGTCGGCGGGTAGAACCACCCGGCACCCTCGGGCCGCTCGCCGCCGCACAGCACCTTCGCCCCGGCGGAAACGGCGTCGTCCACCAGCTCCTCGACGTCGGTGCGGCCCTGCTCCGTGGCCAGCGGCCCGACGTCGGTGGCGTCGTCGGTCGGGTCGCCGACGGTCAGGTCCCGCATCCGCGCCACGAACTTCTCGGCGAACTCGTCGTAGACGTCGGTGTGCACGATGAACCGCTTCGCGGCGATGCACGACTGGCCGTTGTTCTGCACGCGGGCCGTGACCGCCGTCTTCACCGCCGCGTCGACATCGGCCGAGGGCATCACCACGAACGGGTCGCTGCCGCCCAGTTCCAGCACGGTGTGCTTGACCTCGTCGCCGCAGATCGCGGCCACGGATCGTCCGGCGGGCTCGCTGCCGGTGAGGGTCGCCGCGACCACTCGCGGGTCGCGCAGCACGGGTTCGACCTGCTTCGACGAGATGAGCAACGTCTGGAAGCAGCCTTCCGGGAAACCGCCGCGGCGCAGGACGTCCTCCAAGTACAGCGCGCACTGCGGCACGTTGGACGCGTGCTTGAGCAGGCCCACGTTGCCGGCCATGAGCGCGGGCGCGGCGAACCGGATCGCCTGCCACAGGGGGAAGTTCCACGGCATCACGGCCAGCACCACGCCCAGCGGCTGGTACCGGCCCAGCGCGCGCGACGCGTTGACCGCCGACGGGTCGGGCACCGGCTCGTCGGCGAGGAACTCCTCGGCGTGATCGGCGTAGTACCGCATGCCCTTGGCGGACTTCACCGCTTCGGCTTTGGCCGCGGTGAGCGTCTTGCCCATCTCAGTGGTCATCATCCGCGCGACCTCGTCGGCCTCCTTCTCCAGGAGATCGGCCGCGGCGCGCAACCAGCCGGCCCGCTCGGCGAAACTCGTGCGGCGGTAGGAGCGCCACCGCTCGTGCGCGACGCCGATCCGGTCGGCCACCTCCGCCTCGGTCAGCTCGGTGAACGTCCTGACCGTCTCGCCGGTCGCGGGGTTGATCGTGGCGATCGCCATGGGCGCAGCCGTCCCTTCTGCTCTTTTGCGGTGCGGCCGGGCGCGGGCCGTCTCCTTTCCGCAGCCTAGGTCTTCCCTGCGTGCCCGGTCGGCAAACAGCCGGCCGGCTCAGCGCGCAGCCCCCAGGCTCGTGAGTCCCTGGGGGCTCCGGCTCAACCCACCCGAGGCGGGAGTGGTACCCGGCCGCCGCGCCCGGTCGGGGTCAGGACGCGGCGGCTGGGAGATCAGTCGTCCGCCAGCTCATTCGTCGGGCGGGTGGTCTTCGTCGTCGCCGGTTTCGGGGTTGCCGTCGTAGACGATCGAGCCGTCGTCGCGCAGCCATTTGCCCAGTTCCCCCACCTCCAGCGGCTCGGCGAGGTGGAGCTGGACGGTGTAGCCGTAGAAGCGGGCGTAGAGCAGCACGTTGGTGAAGGCCGCGTCGGGTGAGCCTGGGTGGTTTTCCAGGCGCCACAAGGTGAGCGGAGTGATGCCGAGGGTCTCGGCGACCTCGTCGCGGGTCAGCCCTTGTTTTTGGCGCAGCGCGTGCAGTTCTTGCAGGAGCCGCCACAACTCGGACATGGCGTCGGCGTCACCGGCGTTGTCACCGTGGGGCATCCGCTCGCGCCACGGCGGGCGCCGCCGGCCGGGGTCGTCCTCGACGAGGACCACGTGCAGGCGGTAGCCGAGGAGGCGGGCGTAGGCGTCGAGGGTCGGCAGGGTCTGGCTGGTGCGCGCTCGCCTGCGCAGGCCGTGGATGTTCCCGGCGAGCATGCCGAGGATCTTGCCCGCCTCCCGCAGCGTGAGGCCCTCGGCGACGCGGATCTCTTCGAGCCGCGCCGCGACGACATCGAGTTGCTCCAACGCCGACCGCTCGACCAGCGCGGCCTTCCGGTCGCCGGTCGCCTCATCGGACGTTATTGTCATCGCTCGACCTCCCGGTCACGTCAGGTGTGCGCCGGGATTCACTCTGGATCAGCAGAGGCGAGAGTGCAATATTTACACTCTCGCCTCACTCGAAAGGAGCATGATCTTGCCCAACCCGCCTTCCCTTCGTCGTCGGCGCTTGGTGTCGGCGCTTCGCCGGCTGCGCACCGAAGCGGGACTGACCATTGTGGACGCCGCCGAGGCGGCGGGTTTCTCGGAAGCCAAGCTCAGCCGCATCGAAACGTTGCGGCACATGGTCAACGGCGACGACACCTACCGGCTGGCCCAGGTCTACGGCGCCGACGCGCAGACAACGGATGCGCTCGTGCAGCTCGCGCGAAGCTCCAAGCAGCGCGGCTGGTGGGCGGCGTACTCCGATGATGCGCTGGATCGACTCACCGACTACATCGAAATGCAGGCTGATGCGGTGCGCATCCGCGAGTTCGAGGAAGGCATCGTGCCGGGCGCGCTCCAGACTCGCGGATACACCGAGGCTGTCTTGCGCTTCGGCCTGCCGGATGCCAGCGAGGACACGATTCAGCAGCGGCTAAAGGTCCGGACCGAACTCCAGCAGAGCGCGCGGTCCCGAGATCTGCGGATGTGGGTGATCCTCGATGAAATGGCGCTGCGCCGCCCGGTCGGCGGGCGCGGTGTGATGGCAGACCAGGTGGCCTCGCTGATCTCGGCGGCGAACTCGCCAGGTATCCGCTTGCAGGTGCTCCCAACAGACGTGAGTGGCCATCCGGCAATGGGCACGCCCTTCACGTTGCTCGACCTTGCCGATCGGGCAACGTATGTCTACCTCGACACTCTCACCGGTGGCTCTTACCTGGAGGAGGACCGTGATGTGGACCGGTATGAGTCCACGTGGGAGGTACTCCAGGCGACGGCTTTAGGCTTCGACGAGTCGACTAGCCTGATGGAGACCATCCGATCCGAGCACCAAGGCGGGTAGAACGTGGACGAGACCCGGTTGTGGCGTAAGTCGTCGTATTCGAGCAGCGGAGGCCAGTGCGTCGAGGTCGCCGTGGGCATCGAGTCGGTCGGCATCCGGGACACCAAGGACCGCCAAGGCGGCGAGCTCGACCTTCGCGCCGTCGCGTGGCCGGTCTTCCTGGAGCAGCTCGGGCGCTGACCGCGCAAGAGGGCCCCCAGCGATTCGTGAGCGCTGGGGGCCTTCTGCTGTCCGGATTCTCGCGTCAGTTCACGGGCTGCAATATGAAGTCGTACCGGGCTTCGACCCACGGCACCGCCGACTCGCCGCCGTCGGGGGTCGGGCCGGGGTTGCGGGGTTCGAAGGTCACCACGAGTTCCTGTTTGGTCCCGAACACCACGTCGCTGTCAAGGTAGGGCGCGCCTTCCTGGAACAGGTGCGTGATGAGGGGCTCGTGGCCCGCGGCGTTGACCAGGAAGTGCACGTGGGCCGGACGGAAGTGGCTGATGTCGGTGCGCGAGATGAGGTCGCCGACGGGGCCGTCCATGGGGATGGCGTAGCCCTTGGGTGCGATGGTGTGCACGCAGTACGTGCCGTCGGCGCGGGTGGTGTACTTCGCGCGCAGCCGGGCTTCGTCGACGTCGGGCAGCTGGGACTCGTAGGCGCCGTCGGCGTCGGCCTGCCAGACGTCGAGGACCGCGCCGGGCAACGGGGTGCCGTCGAGGGAGCGGACGGTGCCGGTGACGTAGAGGGGAGTGCCCGCGACGCCGTCGGACATGTCGCCGCCGAAGCCGAGCTCGGGGGAGCCGTCGATGTGGAACGGGCCGAGCACGGTGGCCGGTGTGGCTTCCGCGGCGAAGGTGTGGTTCATCTGCACCACGAGCATGCTCAAGCCCAGCACGTCGGAGGCGAGGATGAACTCCTCGCGCTTCTCGTCGCTGATCTGCCCCGTCGCGGTGAGCCAGCGCATCGCGGCCATCCACTCGGGCTCCGTCAGGCGCACTTCGCGCGCGAAGGCGTGCAGGTGCCGCACGAGCGCGGACATCAGTTCCTGCGTGCGGGGATCGTGCGCGGTGGCCCACCGCTGCGCGGCCAGCTCGGTGATGTTGTCCTCGGTGACGAGCTCCATGAGCGTCCTTCTTCTCGGCCGGGTGGGGACTTACGGCGTGTACGGGTCCGGTGCGACGGGCCGGTTGTTCAGGTCTACCGCGAGGAAGATGTCGTTGCCGACAGGCCGGCGCAGTTCCTCGGCGAGCTGCCCGATGAGTCCGGCCGTGCGGGCCAGCAGGGCAAACCCCCGCAGCAGCTCCAGCGGCAGCCCGAGGTCGGCCAGGGCGGCGCCGCAGACACCGGCGCCGTTGAGCGGCAGCGTTTTGCCGAGCACCTGCGAGTGGACGCGCCCGATCGCGGTGAACAACGTCAGGTGCGGCCCGACGAGCCCCTCCTCGGCCGCGATCTCCAGCAGGCGCGGGGTGCGGGGGTCGCCCTGTTTGTGCACGTGGTGCCCGAGGCCGGGCACGAACTCGCCCGCTTCGCGGCGCGCACGCACGGTTTCAAGGGCGAGCGCGTCCCAGCCCGCGTCGTCGGCAGGGGGGTCGCCGGCCGCCGTGAGCACGTCGTGAAGGAACCGGCCGCAGTCCTCCGTGACGCCGAGGAACCGCGAACCACCGCCGAGCAGGCCGGCGGCGAGCGCGCCCTGGATCGAGTCGGGGGCGGACAGGTAGGTCAGCCGCGTGACGATCGCGGTCGGGGTGAAGCCGTGGTCGGCCAGCGCCGCGAGCACGGCCTCGAACACGCGGGTCTCGCCCGGGGTGGGCCTGCGCTGCGTCGCGAGCCAGAAGGCGAGCTCGCCGAAGCCGACGTTGCCCATCACGTCCTGGGCCAGGTCCTGGCCGAGCAGGGTGATCTTGTCCAGGGACGACGCGCCCAGCGCCGTCTCGTACCCGGGCTGGTCGGTCACGCGGAGTCCTCTCTCGAAGCGGTGAGCCAGGCGCGCAGCTCGGCGCCGTGCTCGTCGAGCTCGGGTGGCGGCAGCCGGTACGACGCCGGCGTCTCCGACAACCGCAGCGGGTGGCGGGTGGTGGGCACAGCGCGCTCGCCCTCACCGACCTCCACGATCGGGTCGAGGCCGAAGCGCTCGGCCATCGCGAAGCCGCCGTCGATCGTCTGGATGGGCCCGCACGGCACGCCGTTGGCCGTCAGCGCTTCGAACCAGTCGACGGCGCCGCGCCCGGCGAGGCGGTCGACGAGGATCGGGCGCAGTTCTTCGCGGTTCTTCGTGCGGTCGGCGTTGCGGGCGAAGCGCGGGTCGACGGCGACTTCGGGGATGCCGAGCACGTCGCAGAGCCTGCGGAACTGGCCGTCGTTGGCCGCGGCGACGATGAGGTCGTCGTCGGCCGTCGGGAGGGGTTCGTAGGGGAACACGCTGGGGTGCGCGTTGCCCATGCGGTAGGGGACCACGCCGCCGGCCGCGTAGGCGGAGCTGTGGTTGACCAGCCCGGTGAGCGCCGAGGACAGCAGGTTGACCTCCACGAGCTGCCCGGCGCCGGTGGCGTCGCGGTGGCGCAGCGCGGCGAGGATGCCGATCACGGCGTGGTTGCCGGCCATCACGTCGAACACGGAGATCCCGGCGCGGTAGGGCGGGCCGTCGGGGTCGCCGGTGAGGCTCATCAGGCCGGAGATCGCCTGCACCATGAGGTCGTAGCCGGGCACGTGGCTGCCCGCGCCGGAGCCGAAGCCGGTGATCGACGCGTAGACGAGCCCGGGGTTGAGCGCGTGGACGCTCTCGTAGTCGAGGCCGTACTTGGCCAGGCCGCCGGGTTTGAAGTTCTCGATGAGCACGTCGGCGCGGGCGGCGAGCTCGCGTCCGAGCGCGGCGTCGGCCTCGTCGCGCAGGTCCAGCGCGATCGAGCGCTTGCCGCGGTTCACGCCGAGGTAGTAGGTGGACGTCTCGCCGCGGGTCGGCGGCATCCAGGTGCGGGTCTCGTCGCCTTGCGGCCCCTCGACCTTCACGACCTCGGCGCCGAGGTCGGCGAGCAGCATCGTGGCGTAGGGGCCGGCCAGCACCCGCGAGAAGTCCGCCACCAGCAGCCCCGACAGCGGGCCGGTGCCCGCGCCCGCCGGGGAGTCGTCCATGCGTTGGCCTCTCCGTGTCCTTCAGTGCCCTCAGCGGTATTGTCCGGCAGTCGGACTGATGTCCGACACGGTCGAGTCTGCGCCTGCCCGGGCGCGCCGGTCAAGCGGGGGTCAGGACGCCGGCGGGCCGGCGGGGGCCGGGACGTGGGGCACGTCCTGCAGGCGCGCGAAGTCCGCGCTGATGTCGCCCGCGGCCTGCAGCAGCAGTGGCAGGTGGTGGCCCACCAGGCGGTCGACGGGGGTCTCGGCGGCGTGGCAGTTGACGTTCACGCTCGCGATCACGCGCCCCGCCCCGTCGCGCAGTGGCGCCGCGACCGAGCGGATCCCGAGGGTGAGCTGCTCGTCGGTGAGCGCCCAGCCGCGAGCGCGGACCTCGCGCAGCTCGGCATCGCGCTCGGCGGGTTCGGGCTGCCAGCGCGGCACGAGACCGGAGCGCGTCGGCTGGGCGAGCGTGGCCTCCAGTTCCTCGGGCGGCAGCGCGGCGAGCAGGATTTTGCCCAGCGACGTCGCCACTGCGGGGAACCGCGTGCCGATCTGCACCGCGAGCGACACGATCTTCGGCACCGAAACCCGGGCCACGTAGACGATGTCGGACCCGTCGAGCTGCGCGATCGAGCACGACTCGTTCGTCTGCGCCACGAGCCTCTCCAGGTGTGGGCGCGCGGCGTCCCACAGTCCCATCGACCGCACGTACGCGACGCCGAGTTCGAGCACGCGGGGGGTGAGGGCGTAGCCGCGGTCGGCCGTGCGCACGTAACCGAGCTCTTCGAGAGTCAGCAGGATCCGCCGGGCGGTGGGCCGGGCCAGCGTCGTGGCGGTCGCGACCTCGGCGAGGGTCATCACCGGCTGGTTCGGCCGGAACGCGGCGATCACTTCGAGCCCCCGTGCGAGCGCCTCGATGAAGTCCGGACCGGTTCCTTCGCGTGGCATGGCACGACCTCCTCACGGCCTGGCGGGCACGGCGTCGGGCGAAGCGTATCCGCTGGCTGTCCGCGAGCCGGACAGCGTCGTCCGGCCACGCGCGGCGCCGGGCATTGACACCGGCTGCGTGGTGCGCAAAGGTGTCTGCACCCCACTGGTTGTCCGCTGAGCGGACGAGTGTACGCGCCAAGGAGTCCAGCTGTCCCGGCGCGGAGGAGAGGCAGCCATGAGCGAGCCCACCGGCCGGCCGGTCGTTCTGCGCGGCGGGACCGTGCTGACCGTCGACGCCACCCGCCGCGTGTTGCCCGGGCACGACGTGCTGGTCACCGGCGACACGATCACCGCCATCGGCTCGGAGCTGGCCGTGCCCGAGGGCACCGTGGAGATCGACGCGACCGGCGGCATCGTGATGCCGGGCATGATCGACACGCACCGGCACATGTGGCAGACGGCGATGCGCGGCTACGGCGCCGACTGGACGCTCACGCAGTACTTCGTCTGGTACTACCTGGAGCACGGCAAGGCTTTCCGGCCCGTGGACGTACACGCCGGCAACCTGCTGTCCGCCTGGGAAGCGCTCGACGCCGGCGTGACGACCACAGTGGACTGGTCGCACGGGCTGCAGACGACCGAGCACGCCGACGCGGCCGTCGACGCGCTGCAGGCCGTGCCGGGCCGGTTCGTGCTGGCGTACGGCAACATCCAGGACGCACCCGCGCACTGGACCGCCACGCCGGAGTTCCGCGCCTTCGTCGCCCGCCGCGTGACCGGCGACCCGATGCTCGGGTTCCAGCTGGCCTTCGACGTGACCGGCGACCCGGAGTTCCCGGAGAAGCCGGCGTTCGAGGTCGCGCGGGAGCTCGGCGTGCCCGTGACCACCCACGCGGGCGTGTGGGGCGCGACCGGCGACGACGGCATCCGCCTCATGCACGACCACGGGTTCATGACGCCGGAGACGGTCTACGTGCACGGCGCTTCGCTGTCGGCCGACTCGTACCACCGGATCGCGGCGACCGGCGGCTCGGTGTCGGTGTCGACCGAGAGCGAGCAGAGCGCGGGCCAGGGCTACCCGCCCACCTGGGCCCTGCGCGCGCACGGGATCCCGGTCTCGCTGTCGATGGACACGTCGGTGTGGTGGAGCGGCGACCTGTTCTCCGCCATGCGCAGCACGCTGGGCGCCGACCGCTCGCGTGAGCACCTGGAGGCGCACGCGAAGGGTGACACGGTCACGCACGCCGCACTGCGGGCCGAGCAGGTGGTGGAGTGGGCCACGCTCGGCGGTGCGCGGGCGCTCGGGCGGTCGGGTGAGCTCGGCAGCGTCGAGGTGGGCAAGAAGGCCGACCTGGTGCTGGTGAAAAACGATCACTCACCCGTTTCGTTCCCGTTGCTCAACCCCCACGGGCACATCGCGTTCCAGGCCCAGCGCGGCGACGTGCACACCGTGCTGGTCGACGGCCGCGTCGTGAAGCGCGACGGCCGGCTCGTGGACGTCGATCTCGCGGCAGTGCGGCGCACAGTGGAACAGACGGTGGAACACCTGCGTGCCGAGCTGGGCGAGGAGGCGTGGCAGCAGGGGATGAACCCCGACGTGCCCGAGGCGAAGGTCCTCGACAACCCCTACACCTACACCGACTACCAGAGCGGCAGCACGCACGGCGGTTGATCCACTGTGGACCTTCCCTGAGCGCGATCGCCGCGAACGCCTTACGGTGGAGCGGCGGGGAAGACGTCGACGAGGGAGGCGCGCATGGCCGGTGCAGCGGATCGATCACGGGTGCCGGGCCCGATCGAGCCGATGCTCGCGACCCCCGACGGTGGCGTGCTGCGCGACGGGCCGGACTACGCGTACGAGTTCAAATGGGACGGCTACCGCTCGATCATGCGCGTGGCCGCCGACGGCACGACCGTGCTGACGAGCCGCAACAACAACGACTTCACCGGCCGGTTCCCCGAGCTGTCCGGCGTGTTCGCCGATGCGCTGGGCGGCCGGCCCGCGGTCCTCGACGGCGAGATCGTGGCACTGGACGAGCAGGGCCACCCGGACTTCGGCCTGCTCCAGAACCACGACGCCACCGTGTCGTACTTCGCCTTCGACGTCCTCCGGCTCGGCGGCGACTCCCTGCTCGACGCCACCTACGACGAACGGCGTGCGGTGCTGGAGGAACTGGAGCCGCCGGACCGCCGCGTCGTGGCCATCACCCCGTCCTACAGCCACAGCGACCTGTCCGCGCAGGGGATGAGCCCGCAGGACCTGCTGGACGTCGCGCGCAAGATGATGCTGGAAGGCCTGGTGGTCAAGGCGCGCGCCTCGAAGTACCACCCGGGCCGGCGCAGCCCGGACTGGCTCAAGCACCCCCTGATCCGCACCACGGAGGTCGTGCTCGGCGGCTGGCGTCCGGGGCAAGGCCGCCGCTCCGGCACGCTGGGCGCCTTGCTGCTCGGCGCGCACGACCCCGTTTCGGGTGACCTGCTTTACCTGGGCGACGTGGGGACCGGGTTCACCGACCGGATGCTGGTGGAGCTGCGCTCGACGCTGGCGCCGTGGGAACGCTCCTCGAGCCCCTTCGCGAACGCCGTGCCCCGCGACCGTGCCCGCGGTGCGCACTGGCTGGATCCCGCGCTCGTGGGGGAGGTCGTCTACCGCCGCCTCACCCCGGGCGACGGGCGGCTGAGGCACACGGCGTGGCGGGGGCTGAGGCCGGACCGGAAACCGGGTGAGGTGACGGTTCCCTTGGCGCAGTGAATGCACCGTGGTGCCGATGCGGTGATCACGATTCTCACTGGTCGCGTGTTGCGCCGGCATCGGCCTCCCGAATCCGGGTTCGGCGTCGCCCAGCCCCTTCGGCGAGCCCCGTCGCCGGCGAGGTCAGTGTGACCCGGCGATGACGTGCGGTCGGTGGCCCCGGGCGGACGCTTCACCCGGCGCCGCAGCAGGCTGTACCGGAAAGTGGCGATGGATCCCGCCGGGGCCCACGGCCTGAACCGCCGGCTGTGCCGGCTGATGGCTTCACCCGCAGCGTCGGCTGCCGTTCGGTTCGGATCTGCCGCTGCTGATCGTCATCGTCGATTCCCCCGAGAAGATCCGGGGATTCCTCGCACAGCTCGACGACCTCGAGCTCACCGCACCCGGGGTGATCGACGAGCTCGAGTCTCTCCGCCTCGTCGAGTCGGCTCCGGCCCGCCGTTGCGGTCGGCGACGAGCGCAAGAGCTGCCTCGACGAATCCGTGCCGGCGTTCACCCATCCGGCGGCAGCCGAACGGGTCCCCTGGACCACCTCACGCCAAGGCCGCACCCCGATCCGCTGACAGTCCGCTCGTTCGAAGCACTCGGCCACCACCGGGTGATCTCGGCGGCGGGCGGGTTTTTCAGCGTCGCCGCGCTCATCGGCTGATCATCGGGCGGCCGGTGGTGGCGGACGATCAGTCGCGGAGTGTCCACAGTGCTCTCGCGTGGCCCGAGTCCGGAGGTTCGGTCCACTGTGGCCGGTGGTCGCGGAACTGTTCGGCGGCAGCAGCATTCCGTCGGCGGCCGGCGCGCAGCGGAGTCCCGCCGAACGAGCCGGACGGGCGTGTCGAGGGACCGCCGCCACAGCCGCGACCTCGCCGGGGATCGCGGCCGTGAACCGCGTGGCCACCCACTGGCCGGCGCCGAACCGGGTAATCCTGCCCGATAACGGGGTTACCATCCCGTTCACGCACTTCCCACCGGAGCCACTCGGTGGGGCCTGTCTTCGAGCCGGGGAGGCGCCGATGACCGCTACCTATCCGCCGCGGCGCAGTCCGGCGCGGATCGCCGTCATCGTGATTTCCGTGGTCGCCCTCGTGATCGGCGTGTGTCTCGCCGTGGGTGGCGGGTTGCTGCTGCTGCTGTTCGGATCGGGCGGGTCGCTGAAGTCGGGGGAGCACACCGTGTCGACGCCGACCGCGGCGATCGTGACGGACACCGCGCAGATCACCGACACCAACCGGCTCACGAGGGCGCTCGGGTCACCGTCGGTGACCGTGCACGGTTCGGGCGGCAACACCTCCGGGCTGTTCATCGGGATCGGGCCCGCGGCGGAGGTCGACCGGTACCTGACGGGCGTGGCGATCGAGCAGGCGCGCAACATCGACCTCGACCCGTTCGCGCTCGACTCCGTGCGCCGCGACGGGACGCCGCTCGCGGTGCCGCCGGCCACGCAGCCGTTCTGGGTCGCTTCCGGGGCCACGGACGTGACCTGGCCGATCGCCGACGGTGACTTCCGCGCGGTCGTGATGAACGCCGACGGCACGCCCGGCGTGGACTCCCGGCTCGCCGTGGACCTGAACCTGCCGGGGCTCTTCGGCTACGCGCTCGGGTTCTTCATCGGCGGTCTCGTGCTGGTCGTGGCCGCGATCGTCGCGCTCGCGCTGGGCCGGCCGCGCCCCCGGGTCCCGCAGCCCACGGCGCCCGCGCCGCCGCGGTACTGACGCGGCGGACCGGCGACCATGGCGGAGCACAGCATCGACCAGACCGTCGAGCACGCGAAAACCCCCGAGCTCCTCACCCGCACGCGGTCGATCGCGCTGCTGCTGTGGCGGCGCGCGCCGTTCACCACCGCGGTGGTCGTGGCGATGGTCGCCCTCGGCCTCGCGACGGGCACCCTCTGGAGCGCCGTCGAAACGCGCGAGTGGTTCCCGCAGGTGTCCTACGGGCTGCCCTCGCTCACTGCCGGGCGCTGGTGGACGTTCCTCACCGGACCGTTCTTCGCGCTCAACCCGCTCTTCTACCTCCCCGTGGCCGGCGGCTTCGCGCTGCTCGTCGGCCCGGCCGAGGCACGGCTGGGCACCCGCCGGACCGCCGCGATCGCCGTCGGCGCACAGCTGGCCGCCACGCTCGGTGCGGCGTTGATCCTGCTGGCGTTGCGCGGCACCGGCTGGGACTGGGCGGTGCAGCTCGCCGGACGCACCGACGTCGGTTTTTCGGCGGGCGCGCTGGCTGTGGTCGCGGTGGTGAGTGCGACCATCCGCTCGCCGTGGCGGCTGCGGTTGCGGGCGCTGCTGTGCGTGTACGTCGGGGTGTCGATCCTCTACATCGGCACGCTCGCCGACCTGGAGCACCTGCTCGCCGTCGGGCTCACGCTGCCGTTCGCGCGCCGCCTCGCCGGCCCGAAACGCATCCGGTCCACCGGCCGCCCGACGCGGCGGGAGTGGCGGCTGCTCGCGGTCACCGGCCTGGTCGTGGCCGGGGCCGTGCAGATCGTGGTGCGCATCGCACCGGGCACGAGCCCGCTCGGGTCCACGGCGGGCCAGGCGGACTCGGCGCCGGAGCTGGCCATCGTGCTCGTGGTGATCGCCTTGATGATCAACGGGCTGCGGCGCGGCAAACGGGCCGCGTGGCGGTGGGCCGTGGGGCTCGCGTCGCTGATCGTCGCGCTCGGGGTCGTGATCGCGGTGCTCGTGCTCGTCGCCGAGATCTTCGGGCTGGCCTACACGATCGAAAACGCGTCGTTCCTCGTCGCCGACGCCGTGCTCTGGGGCGCGATGCTGACGCTGCTCATCGCGGCCCGCGGCGCCTTTCGCGTGCCCTCACGTCGCAAACGGCGCCGCGCCCTGGGCTCGCGCGACGTCGAGGGCGCCACGGAACTGCTGCAACGCCACGGCGGCGGCACGCTGTCGTGGATGACGGTCTGGCCCGAGAACTTCCACTTCTTCGGCCCTGACGGTGAGTCCTACCTCGCCTACCGCCGCCACGCCGGCGTCGCCATCGCCCTCGGCGACCCGATCGGGCCCGCGGCCGGGCGCGCGGCCACGATCACCGCGTTCGCGGAGCTGTGCGAGAACTCGGGCCTGGTGCCGTGCCTGTTCTCGGTCACGGACGACACGACCGCGGTCACGGCGTCGCTGGGCTGGTCGTGCGTCCAGGTCGCCGAGGACACGCTCGTGGACCTCGCCGGGCTGGAGTTCAAGGGCAAGGCGTGGCAGAACGTGCGCTCGGCGCTGAACCGCGCGGGCAAGGAGGGCGTGGAGTTCCGCCTGGTCACGCTCGCCGACGAGCAGTGGTCGCTCGTGGCGCAGGTGCGCGCGATCTCCGAGGAGTGGGTGGGCGACAAGGGCATGCCCGAGATGGGCTTCACCCTCGGCGGCGTGGACGAGGCCCTCGACCCGCGCACCCGCGTGGGCCTGGCGGTCGACGCCGACGGGGTGGTGCAGGGCGTCACGTCGTGGCTGCCGGTGTACCGCGGCGACGGCGAGGTCGAAGGCTGGACGCTCGACGTGATGCGCCGCCGCGGCAACGGGTTCCGGGGTGCGGTGGAGTTCCTGATCGCGTCGAGCTGCCAGGCGTTCCGCGCCGAGGGCGCGCGGTTCGTGTCGCTCTCGGGCGCCCCGCTGGCCCGCGCGCCGGAGGCCCCGCCCGCCGCGCCGCTCGAAAAGCTCCTCGACTCGTTCGGCGGAGCGATGGAGCCGTACTACGGGTTCCGCTCGCTGCACGCGTTCAAGACGAAGTTCAAGCCGCGGTACGTGCCGATGTACCTGGCCTACCGCGAGGAAGCCGACCTGCCGCGGATCGGCGTGGGGCTGGCGCGGGCGTACCTGCCGGACGCGTCGATCGGGTCGCTCGTGCGGATGGGCAGGAACTCACAGGGAGCTTGATCACTCCGAGGACTTCTGGCCATTCCGCTCCTGACCTGCGCGCACTATGCTCGCCGCCGTGATCGACAGGGGAGAGGCCGGCGTCGTCGTGCGCGGCGAACACGTCCGGCGGGTCGCGGTGGCGAGCGCGATCGGCACGACCATCGAGTGGTACGACTACTTCATCTACAGCACCGCCACCGCGCTGGTGTTCAACAAGCTCTTTTTTCCTTCGCTGTCCCCGGCTTCGGGCACGCTGGCGGCGTTCGCGACGCTCGGCGTGGGCTTCGTCGCGCGGCCGCTGGGTGGGATCGTATGGGGCCACTTCGGCGACCGCGTCGGCCGCAAGGCGATGCTCGTCGCGTCGCTGGTCCTGATGGGCCTCGCGACCGCCGCGGTCGGCGTGCTGCCCACGTTCTCGCAGGCCGGCGTGCTGGCACCCGTGCTGCTGGTCGTGCTGCGGGTGCTGCAGGGCATCTCCGCCGGCGGCGAATGGGGCGGCGCGGCGCTGATGGCCGTCGAACACGCCCCGCCCGGCCGGCGCGGGCGCTACGGCTCGTTCTCGCAGATCGGCGTACCCGCGGGGCTGATCATCGCGCAGCTGGTGTTCTTCACGGTGACCAGCTCGCTGTCCCCGGAGGACTTCCGCTCGTGGGGCTGGCGCGTGCCGTTCCTCGTGAGCCTGGTGCTCGTGGTCGTCGGCCTGGTGATCCGGCTGCGCGTGGAGGAGAGCCCGGTGTTCGCCCACCTGCGCGCGACCGGCGAACGCAGCCGCGTGCCGATTGTCGATGTGCTGCGGCAGCGGCCGCGCTCCGTGGTGGTGGCGGCGCTGAGCTTCATCGCCAACACGGCGCTCGGGTACGTGTTCTTCGCGTACCTGCTGTCCTACGGCACTTCCGTGCTCAAGCTGAGCAGCACCACGATGCTCGTGGAGATCATCGTGGGCAGCGTGGTGTGGCTCGCGAGCATCATCGCGGGCGCGATCTGGTCCGACCGCGTCGGGCGCAAACGGGTGTACCTCGTGGGGTCCGTGCTGCTCGTGGTGTGGTCGATCCCGTTTTTCCTGCTCGTGGACACGCGCCAGCCGTGGCTGCTCGGCGTCGCGGTGGTCGTGCTGAACCTCGGTCTAGGTGCCACGTACGGGCCGCAATCGGCGTTGTTCGCGGAGCTGTTCGAGGCCCGCTTCCGCTACAGCGGCGCTTCCTTCGCCTACGCCGTGGGCGCCGTCCTGGGCGGCGGCTTCGCGCCCCTGATCGCAACGGCGTTGCAGACGTCGACGGGGACGTCGTTTTCGGTGTCGTTGTACATGGTGGCGGTGGCGTTGATCAGTCTCGGTGCGGTGATCGCGTTTCCGCGGACCACGGCGAATTCAGCCGTTGAGTGAATCCGCCTTCGCGGACATCACGAGGTCCTGGCAGGTGGGTCAGGGGATCGCCAGGTCAGGACGCAGAGGCGCGCCACGCATCGCGCGCCAGACCGCGGCCGGCGTGAGCGGCATGTCGGCGTGGACGACGCCGAAGGGCGCCAGCGCGTCGACCACCGCGTTGACCACGGCGGCGGGGGAGCCGACGGTGGCCGACTCGCCGATGCCCTTCGCGCCGATCGGGTGGTGCGGGGAGGGCGTGACGGTCTCGCCGAGTTCCCACGAAGGGCACTCCAGCGCCGTGGGCAGCAGGTAGTCCATGAACGAGCCGCCGAGGTGGTTGCCCTCGGCGTCGAAGGCCATGAGTTCCATCAGGGCCATGCCGATGCCGTCGGCGAGGCCGCGGTGCACCTGGCCCGCCACGATCATCGGGTTGATCCGCACGCCGCAGTCGTCCACGGCGACGAAGCGGCGCACGCGCACCTGGCCGGTGTCCGCGTCGACGTCGACCACGCACAGGTACGCGCCGAAGGGGTAGGTCAGGTTCGGTGGGCTGTACACGGTGCTGGCGTCGAGCTGTCCCTCCACACCGTCGGGCAGCGCGAGGTCGGAGTGGGCGGCCAGCGCGATCTCGCGGATCGTGTGCCCGCGCCCGGGCACGCCGCGCACGAACCAGCGCCCGCGTTCCCACTCCAGGTCGTCCGGGCTCACCTCGAGCATCGCCGACGCCACCTGCCGCGCGCGGTCGCGCACCTTGCGGGCCACGGTCACGGCGGCGGCTCCGGACACGGGCGTCGAGCGGGAGCCGTAGGTGCCGAGGCCGAACGGCGTGTGGTCGGTGTCGCCCTGCACCACCTCGACCTCGTCGGGCGGGATGCCGAGCTCGGCCGACACGAGCTGCGCGAACGTCGTCTCGTGGCCCTGGCCCTGCGACATGCACGAAAGCCGCAGCACGGCCGAGCCGGTGGGGTGCACGCGCAGCTCGGCGCCGTCGGCCATGCCGAAGCCGAGGATGTCCATGTGCTCGCGCGGGCCGGCGCCCACGGCCTCGGTGAAAAAGCTCAGCCCCAGCCCCATGAGCTCGCCGCGGGCCCGTTTCGACGCCTGCTCGCGGCGTAGCTCGTCGTAGCCCGCCAGCTCCTTCAGCAGTGTCAGCGCCCGCGGGTAGTCGCCCGAGTCGTACTGCCAGCCGGTGGCGCACGTGTACGGGAACTGCTCGGGCCGAAGCAGGTTGCGCATCCGCAGCTCCGCCGGATCCAGACCCAGTTCGCGCGCCAGCACGTCCATCATCCGCTCGACCACGTACACCGCTTCGGTGATCCGGAACGAACACGCGTACGCGACCCCGCCCGGCGCCTTGTTCGTGTACACGCCGGTGACCGAGCAGAACGCGGCCGGCAGGTCGTAGGACCCGGTGAACACGTGGAAGAACCCGGCCGGGAACTTCGCGGGCTGCGCGGTGCCGTTGAACGCACCGTGGTCGGCGAGCACCCGCACGCGCAGCCCCAGCAGCCTGCCCTCGCGGGTTGCCGCGATCTCGCCGCTCATGTGGTAGTCGCGGGCGAACGACGTGCTCATCAGGTTCTCGGACCGGTCCTCGGTCCACTTCACCGGCCGCCCGGTGACCATCGAGCCCACCACCGCGCACAGGTACCCGGGATACATCCCGACCTTGTTGCCGAACCCGCCGCCGATGTCGGGCGCGACGATGCGGATCCGGTGCTCCGGCAGGCCCGTGATCCGCGAGTACAGCAACCGGTGCGCGTGCGGGGCCTGCGCGGTGGCCCACACCGTGAGCTTGCCGGTGATCGCGTCGACGTCGGCCACCGCGCCGCACGTCTCCAGCGGTGCCGGGTGCACCCGCGGGTACAGCATGTCCTGCCGCGCCACCACGTCCGCGGCGGCGAACGCGGCCTCGGTCGCGGCCTCGTCACCGGAGGACCAGTCGAACACGTGGTTGTCGGCCTTGCCGAGGTCGTCGCGGATCACCGCGGCGCCGGGGGCGAGCGCGGCCCGCGCGTCGACGACCGCCGGCAGCGGTTCGTACTCGACGTCGATCAGCTCCAGCGCATCCCTTGCGGCATAACGGTTCTCCGCGATGACGAACGCGATCTCCTGGCCCTGGAAGCGGACCTTGTCGGTGGCCAGCACGGCCTGCACGTCGTGCGAGAGCGTCGGCATCCACGCCATGCCGCGCTCGGCGAGATCCCGCCCGGTGAGCACCGCGCGGACCTTCGGGTGGGCCTCGGCCGCGCTCGTGTCCACGGACACCAGACGTGCGTGGGCGTGCGGGCTGCGCAGGATCGCGCCGTGCAGCATGCCGGGCAGCACGAGGTCGTCGACGAACTTCGCGGCGCCGCGCACGAACCGCGCGTCTTCCTTGCGGGGCAGCGATCCGAAGGTCATGCCGATGCTCCGTCCGGGTGCTCGGCCGCCCAGCGGATCGAGCGGACGATGTTCTCGTAGCCGGTGCAGCGGCACAGCTGCCCGGAGATCGCCTCGCGGATCACGGCCTCGCTCGGGTCCGGGTCGTGGTCGAGCAGCCAGCGCGCGGTCATCAGCATGCCCGGCGTGCAGAACCCGCACTGGATCCCGTGGCACGCCACGAAACCCTCCTGCACGGGATCCAGCTCCGCACCGTGGCCGAGGTCCTCGACGGTGCGCACGCGCTTGCCGTCGGCCATCGCGGCCAGCACCGTGCACGATTTCACCGGCACGTCGTCGAGCCACACCACGCAGGTGCCGCAGTTGGACGTGTCGCAGCCCCAGTGCGTGCCGGTGAGCCCGAGTTCGTCGCGCAGCAGGTGCACGAGCAGCAGCCGCGGCTCGATCGTGCGGCGGCAGGGTTCGCCGTTGACCGTCACCGTGATGTCCACGACGCCGTCCTCTCCGCCGCCCGGTGCAGCGCGCGGGTGGTGAGCGTGGCGACGAGGTGGCGTTTGTAGTCCACCGGCCCGCGTTGGTCGGCGGTGGGGCGGCAGTGCTCGGCCGCGATGAGGCCGGCCTTCTCGAAGCGGTCCGCCGAAGCGGCGCCGCCCCGCAGGAAGTCCTCGGCTTCGGCCGCGACGAACCGCGGCGCGCCGACCGCCGTGAGCCCGACGCCGGCCTCGGCCACCACGCCACCCTCGAGCACCAGCGCGGCCCCGGCGGCTGCCACCGCCCAGTCGCCCGCGCGGCGGCCGACCTTCGCGTACGCGCTCGCGCCGCCCTTGCGGATCGGCAGCCGCACCTGCACCAGCAGCTCGGCCGGGCCGACGACCGTGCCGTAGGGGCCGGTGAAAAACTCGCGCACCGGCACGGTCCGCGTGGCCTCGGCACCGCGGATGACGGCGGTCGCGCGCACCGCCGTGAACGCGGCCGAGAGGTCCTCCGACGGGTCCGCCTGGCACAGCGACCCGCCGATCGTGCCGCGGTTGCGCACGATCGGATCGGCGATCACTCGCTCGGCGTCGGGCAGGATCGGGAACAGCTCGCCCGCCTGGGCGGAGGCGAGCAGCTCGGCGTGGCGCACGAGCGCGCCGATGCGCAGCTCGCCGTCGGCGACCTCGATGCCCGCCAGCTCGCCCAGCTCGTTGACGTCGATCAGCGCTTCGGGCCGGGCCAGGCGGAGTTTCATCATGGGGATCAGGCTGTGCCCGCCCGCGATCACGCGGCTTTCGGGGCCGTAGCGGGCCAACAGCGCCAGCGCGTGCTCGACGCTCGTGGCCCGCTCGTACTCGAACTGCGCCGGCACCTGCATGACGGTCGATCGTCCCCGGTGCGCGGGCGCGGGGCAACAGCGGATTAACCGATGGCCTAATCCGCGCGAGCACCCGTTGAGCGAGGGGTTAAGCAAAGGGTTAATCGCGGATTGTCGCCCGCCCCGGCCGGGCGGAGCATCACGGCAGCTGACCGACGGCGGAAGCAGGTGCGCGTGATGCGGATCGAATCCGACGGGCACAGTCGCGGCAACCCCCGGCTGTACGAGCTCGTCGAGGACGCACCGAAAGAAGGACCCGGACCGACCGTGTGGGCGTGGCCGCAGCTCGTGGACTTCCTGAAGGTCGCGGGCCGGCCGGTCGCCGGGCCGTGGCCCCCGCACCAGCGGCCGCGCCCCGAGCCGGACGAGGACACGCTGCCCACGGCCGTGGCCGAACCTCCCGAGAAAGGTTGAGGGGGTCCGCGTGTACCCGTCCCGGTTCCGCTACGAAGCGCCCCGCTCCCTGGCCGAGGCGCTCGACCTGCTGCGCACCGACGGCGACGAGGCCAAGGTGCTGGCCGGCGGGCAGAGCCTGGTGCCGCTGATGAAGCTGCGCTTCGCGGCGCCGACGCTCGTCGTCGACCTCAACACCGTGCCCGGCCTCGGCCACCACCTGCTCGACGCCGAGGGCAACCTCCACGTCGGGGCCCTGTGCCGCCACGCCGACCTCGAGCGTTCGGAGCTGATCGAGGACGCCCAGCCCACGATGGCCGCGGCCGCGCCGCTCATCGCCGATCCCATCGTGCGCAACCGCGGCACGCTGGTCGGTTCGCTGTGCCACGCCGATCCGCAGGGCGACTGGGCTTCGGTGGTGCTCGCGCTCGACGGCTCGATCGTCGCCGAGGGCCCGGCCGGGCGGCGCAGCATCCCGGTGCGCGAGTTCGTGCGAGGCCCGTTCCAGAACGCGCTGGCGCCCGACGAGATCGCCGTCGAGGCCGTGATTCCCGCACCCCGCGGCACTCCGGCGGGCAGCTACCTCAAGCTCGAACGCCGCGTCGGCGACTTCGCCACGGTCGGCGTCGCGGTGGCGGTGGAAACGCAGGCCGGCACGGTCACTCGCGCCGGCATCGCGCTCACCGGCGTGGGTGGTTCGACGATCGAGGCGACCGAAGCCGAACAAGCGCTCGTGGGCAGTGCGCTGACGCGCGAGCGGGTCGCGGAGGCCGCCGAGCTGGCCGCCGCGGCGGCGCGCCCGAAGACCGACCACCGCGGCACGGCGGGGTTCAAGCGGCACCTGGTGCGCACGTTCGTGGTGCGCGCGCTGGGCCGCACCGGGGAGGAAGCGGCATGACGAGCGTCCACGAGATCCACGAGGAAACCACCGGCGACGTCCCCCTCCGCCGCGTCACGGTCACGGTCAACGGCGAACGCCGGGTGGTCGAGTGCGAGCCGCGGCTGCTGCTGGCGCACCTGCTGCGCCAGGGGCTGCGGCTCACCGGCACGCACCTGGGCTGCGACACCACGAACTGCGGTGCCTGCACCGTGCTCGTCGACGGGCGCGCGGTGAAGTCCTGCACGATGCTCGCGGTGCAGGCCGACGGGCACGAGGTGACCACCGTGGAGGGGCTCGCCAAGGCGAGCGAGCTGCACCCGCTGCAGGAGGGCTTCCGCGAGGAACACGGCCTGCAGTGCGGCTTCTGCACGCCGGGGATGCTGCTCTCGGCCAAGGCGCTGCTGGACGAGAACCCGGATCCGTCCGAAGAGGACGTCCGCTGGGCGCTGTCGGGCAACCTGTGCCGCTGCACGGGGTACCAGAACATCGTGAAGTCGGTGCTGTGGGCCGCGGCCAAGCTGCGGTCCGAATAGGAGGCTCGACGTGTCGCAGGCGTTGGACGAGAACAAGATCGGCGGGCTCGGCGTCAGCCGCAAGCGGGTGGAGGACAACCGCTTCATCCGGGGGCGCGGCAACTACACCGACGACATCGTGCTGCCCGGCATGCTGCACCTGGAGATCCTGCGCAGCCCGCTCGCGCACGCGCGGATCAAGTCGATCGACACCAGCCGCGCGTGGGAGATCCCGGGCGTGCGGCTCGTGCTCACCGGCGAGATGGCCGCCACGCGCAACCTCGCGTGGATGCCCACCCTGTCCTACGACACCCAGGCGGTGCTCGCCACGGACAAGGTGCGGTTCCAGGGCCAGGAGGTCGCGTGCGTCGTCGCCGACGACCCCTACATCGCCAAGGACGCCTGCGAGGCCATCGACGTCGAGTACGAGCCGCTGCCGGCGATCGTGAACCCCGAGCAGGCCGTGGCCCAAGGCGCGCCGCTGATCCGCGACGACAAGGCGGGCCAGGCCGACAACGTCGTGTACCGCTGGGAGGTCGGCGACCGGGCCGGCACCGACGCGGCGTTCGAAAAGGCCGATGTGGTCTCGAAACTGCGCCTGCACTACCCGCGCTCGCACCCGTCGCCGATCGAGTGCTGCGGGTCCGTCGCGGACTTCGACCGCGCGACGGGCAAGCTCACCGTGTACCTGACCACGCAGGCGCCGCACATCATCCGCGCCGCCGTGGCGATGGTGGCGGAGCTGCCCGAGCACCTGATCCGCATCATCTCCCCGGACATCGGCGGCGGGTTCGGCAACAAGGTGCCGGTGTACCCCGGTTACGTCTGCGCCATCCTGTGCTCGATCCTGCTGGAACGGCCGGTGAAGTGGATCGAGGACAAGACCGGCAACCTGATCTCCACCGGCTTCGCGCGCGACATGTACCTCGACGGCGAGATGGCGCTGCGCGCCGACGGCAGGATCCTCGGCGTCCGCATGCACGCCGAGGCCGACCACGGCGCCTTCTTCGCCGACGCCCAGCCCAGCAAGTTCAAGATCGGGCTGCTGCACTCCACGTTCGCCTGCTACGACGTGCCCGCCGCGCACCTCACCGCCCGCGGCACCTACACCAACAAGGCACCCGGCGGCGTCGCCTACCGCTGCTCGTTCCGGGTCACCGAGGCGATGTTCTTCCAGGAACGCATGGTGCACCAGGCCGCGAAGGACCTCGGGCTCGATCCGGCGGAGTTCCGGCGGCGCAACTTCGTGCGCGCCGAGGAATTCCCGTACCGCACGCCGTTCGGGTTCCTGGTGGACTCCGGTCAGCCGCAGGCATGCCTCGACGTCGGGCTGCGGGCCGTGGGCTACGAGGATTTCCTGCGGCAGAAGGAAGAAGCGCGCAAACGCGGGCGGCGCCTGGGGATCGGGATCTCCACGATGACCGAGCCGCTCGGCGCCGGCAACAGCCGCGAGTACGACATCCTCGGCATCAAGATGTTCGACTCGGCCGAGCTGCGCGTGCACATGACCGGCAAGGCGATCCTGCGGGTCGGGGCGAAGAGCCAGGGGCAGGGCCACGAGACGACGTGGGCCCAGATCGTGAGCCACGAGCTGGGCATCCCGGCCGACGACGTGACGGTGGAGGAGGGCGACACCGACACCGCGCCGTTCGGCATGGGCACCTACGCCTCGCGCAGCACCCCGGTCGCGGGCGCGGCGATCTCCTTGGTGTCGCGCAAGATCCGGGCCAAGGCGCGCAAGCTCGCGGCGCACCTGCTCGAAGTGTCCGAAGAGGACCTGGAGTGGGAGCTCGGCCGGTTCTCCGTGCGCGGGGTGCCCGAGCACGGCGTGACGATCCAGGAGTGCGCGATGGCCGCGTACGGCAACATGCCCGACGGCATGGAGCCCGGGCTGGAGAACCACGCCTACTACGACCCGCCCAACCTGACCTGGCCCTTCGCGGTCTACATCGTGACGGTGGAGGTCGATCCGGAGACGGGTGTGTGGGACGTGCTCACCACCGTGGCCGTGGACGACTGCGGCGTGCGCATCAACCCGATGATCGTCGAGGGCCAGATCATGGGCGGGCTCACGGAGGCCTACGCCATGGCGAACATGCAGTTCATCACCTTCGACGCCGAGGGCAACTGCGTCGGCTCGAACTACCTGGACTACCTGCTGCCGACCGCGTGGGAGACGCCGGGGTTCGAGCTGCACAGCGAGGTCGTCACGCCGTCGCCGCACCACCCCATCGGCGCCAAGGGCGTGGGGGAGTGCGCCGCGGTCGGCGGCCCGGCGGCGTTCGTGAACGCGGTGATGGACGCGCTCGACGACACCGGCGTGCGCAACATCGACATGCCGCTGCTGCCCGACCGCGTGTGGGAAGCCCTTACTCAGCACCACGACGTGTCCGGTGCGCCGCCGGTGCGGACGGACGAGTGAGGTGCGCGCAGTGTCTGCTTCTGACGGTTGGGACGTTCTCGTGCAGGCGGGCGAGCTGGCCCGCCGCGGGGAAGCCTTCGCGCTCGCGACCGTGGTGTGGCGCAAGGGGCCGTCGTCGGGCAAACAGGGCTGCCGCGCGATCATCACGGCCGAGGGCGAGGTGCGCGGGTGGATCGGCGGCGCGTGCGCCGAGCCCGCCGTGATCCGCGAAGCGCACCAGGCACTCGTCGAAGGGACCCCGCGGCTGCTGCTGCTCGGTTCGCCCGGTCAGTTCGGCGCGGGGGTGCCTGAAGGCATGACGGTGGTGCCGATCTCGTGCCAGAGCGAAGGCGCGCTGGAGGTCTACGTCGAACCGGTGCTGCCCGTGCCGCACCTGGTGGTGGTCGGGCGCTCGCCGATGGCGCACACGCTGGTGGAGCTGGCGGGTTCGCTCGGCTGGCAGGCCCGGCTCGTCGAGCACACGGAGCTGGACGAGGTCACCGTGCGGTCGTTCGTGGTCGTGGCGACCCAGGGCCACCACGACGAGGAGGCCCTGCAGCGTGCGCTGGCCGCGCGGCCGGCCTACGTGGGGCTCGTCGGCTCGCGCCGGCGCGGGCAGGGTGTGCTCGGGTACCTCGCGGAGCGGGGCGTGGCGGCCGACGCGCTGGAGCGGGTGCAGGTGCCGGCCGGGCTCGACCTGGGCCGGGTGTCGCACCGGGAGATCGCGGTGGCGATCCTCGCCGAGCTCGTGCGGATCCGGGCGGCGCGCGGGGTGCCACCCGTGCCGCCCGTGCCGCCCGTGCCGACGGTGTTGGCCGAGGTCGTCGATCCGGTGTGCGGGATGACCGTCGAGGCCGACGACCCGGTGGTGTTCGAAGGACACGAGTACAGCTTCTGCTGCGCCGGCTGCCGTGCCGCGTTCCTGCGCGACCCCGGTGCGTACGCGAAGAAGGAGAGCCGATGCTGATCCGCAACCGGTTCGAGGTCGCCCAGCCCGTGGACAAGGTCTGGCGGTTCTTCGACGACGTGCCGGCCGTGGCCGCGTGCCTGCCGGGTGCCGAGCTGACCGAGGACCTCGGCGACGAGCGCTACCGCGGCCTCGTGAGCATCCGGATGGGCCCGGTGTCACTGCGGTTCGACGGCGTCGCGGCCATCACCGCACGCGACGAGGACGACCGCCGCATCGTGGTCGACGCGAGCGGCGCCGACGCACGCGGCCGCGGTCAGGCAGCCATGGTCGTCACGGCCACGCTGGCCCGCGCGACCTCGGGCACCCGCGTCGACGTGGAGCAGGACCTGCAGGTCTCCGGCGCCGCCGCGCAGTACGGGCGCGGCATGATCGCCGACGTCTCGAAGGTGCTGATGGGGCAGTTCGCCACCAACCTGCAGGACGCCATCGCGCGCGCCGAACGCGGCGACACCACCGCTGCCGGCCACGCGGCGGCCCCGGCCCAGGGGTTCACCCTCGGCCTGCGGGCGACGCTGATGGCGCTGGCGCGCGTCTTCCGCCGGTTCTTCGCGCCCTATCCGAGCACCCCGGCCTGAGGAGGCAACCGTGGTCCTGTGGTGGATCGGCAACGCCGTGCTGCTGTTCGTGGTGCTGCCCGTGGTGATCGCCCTGCTCAACCGCGTGCTGGCCGCCCTCGAGCGGATCCGCGCCGCGGCCGACGACATCCTCGCGGGCGGCGTGCGCCTGGCCGGGCAGCTCGAACCCGTGCCGGCGGCGCTCGCCCGCACCGACCGCACCATCGACGAAGTGGCCGTCGGCGCGACCCGTTACGCGGGCAGCGTCGCGAAGCTGCTGGGCTGAAAGGAGTTCCGCCATGCCTGCCGCCGCCTGGGCCACCCTGGCCATCAGCGCGCTGATCGTCCTCTTCGCCGCCGTCGGCCTGCTGCGCGTGATCCTGCACCTGCGCCACGTGCGCAGCACGCTCGGCAGCGTGCTGGGCGGCGTCCGCGTGATCGCGGACGAGACCGCGCCCGTGCCCGGTGCGCTGGGTTCGCTGAACGCGAGCCTGAAGCCGGTGCGCGACTTCTGCGAGTCGGTGTGAGAGGGGGCCGGGCATGACCACGGGCTGGATCATCGGGTTTTCCGTCGGCGGCGCGATCGTGGTGGTCGTGGTGCTGCTCGTGCTGCCGATCCTGGCGCTCGCGCGCTCGATCGGCCGCGCCGCACCGCTGATCAACGGCGAGCTCGTGGCGACCGAACGCCACACCGCCGCGTTGCGCGAGCTGCACACCACCATCGACCACGCCGAAGTCATCACCGCGGGCCTGCGCCGCGGCCGCGCGCGGCTGGGAGGCTGACCATGTCGACCGACCCGCTCTGGTGGATCGCGATCGCCGCGGGCTTCGTGGTGATCCTCGTGGTCGTGGCCTTGCTGAGCCTGCTCATCCGCGCCGTCAAGGAGATCGACCACGGCGTGGCGGGCATCCGCGACACCCTGCACGGCGCCGAGGCCAACACCCGCGACACCGCGCTCATCCCCGCCACGGCCACCCGCGTGGACGCCGTGCTCGCCGAAGGCCTGCAGCACCACCTGTTCCTCGGCCGCGTGCTCGGAAAGGTGAAATCGTGACCACCACCCTGATCGTGCTGACCGTGGTCGACATCGCCCTGCTCATCGCGGGCCTCGCGGTGTACCTGTTCTGGGTCGGCGGCCTGCTCGCCCGCATCGCCACGAACCTGGAGGACTGCGCGGAGACCGTCGCGCGCATCAACTCCCACGCCGCGGCGATCGTGCCGGGCGTCTCCCACATCAACCGCACCGGCGCCGTCGTGGCGGGCGCGCTGCCGCTGCTGTACGGGATGGCCGAGGACATCGTGGCGGGTGCGACGTACACGCCGCCGACCGGGGGGCGCCCGCCCGCGCGCCCGGCGTCGGGCACGCGGCGGTCGCGGTTGCACGACGCCGTGGGGTTCGCGGCGCACTGACCGAGCCCGACGTCATCCCCGTGGGGTGATGCCCGCCCGGTGCCGGAGCCGACAGGGTCGGGGCACCGCCGCGAACGGCGAGCCTTCCGGACGGCCGGGGCCGGCGCACGGGAAAGCGGGCAGGGGTGACGAGTGGGCGAGACGCTGACCGTGCTGACGAACGCGGCCGCCGCCGTGAACCCCGTGCCCTGGGCGCGTGCACAGATGGCGTTCACGCTCGGCTTCCACATCATCCTGGTGCCGCTCGGGGTGTCGTGGGCGTTCATGACGCTGATCGCGAACTACCGCGCGGTGCGCCACCGCGACCGGGCCGCGCTGGTGCTCGCGCAGCGCTGGTCGAAGTACATGGCCGTGACGTTCGCGGTGGGCGCGGTGACCGGCACGGTGCTGAGTTTCGAGTTCGGCCTGCTCTGGCCGCGGTTCATGGGGACCTGGGGTGAGGCCTTCGGCATCCCGTTCGCCTTCGAGGGGGTCTTCTTTTTCACCGAGGCGATTTTCGTGGCCATCTACATCTTCGGCTGGCGGCGGCTGAAGCCGTGGACGCACTTCTGGACCGGCGTGCCCATCGTGCTCGCCGGGGTGTTCGGCTCGATCTCCGTGGTGGCCGCGAACGCGTGGATGAACGCGCCGTCCGGGTTCACCGCGAACGCCCGAGGTGAGATCGTCGACGTCGACCCGCTCGGGGTGATCTTCAACGACGCCATGCCGCTGCAGGCCGCCCACATGGTCGTGGCCGCCTACCTGGTCGGCGGGTTCCTGGTCGCGTCGGTGTACGCGGCCGGGATGCTGCGCGGCCGGACCGATCGCTACCACAAGCTCGGGTTCACCATCGCGTTCACCGTCGCCGCGGTGGCAACGCCCATCCAGATCGGCGTGGGCGACACCCTCGCGCGCTGGGTGTATGCGAACCAGCCGGTGAAGTTCGCCGCGATCGAACTCGTGCCGAGGACCTCCTCCGACGTCCCCGAAACGCTGCTCGGGCACCTCAACGCCGACGGCACGGTCACCGGCGGCATCCCGATCCCCGGGCTGGCGTCGTGGCTGTCGAACCCCGGCACCGGGCGCTCGACGGTCGTGCAGGGGCTCGACTCCGTGCCGGTCGACGCGCGGCCGACGGTGCTCGAGGCCAACATCGTCCACCTCGCCTGGGACGTGATGGTCGGCCTCGGGACGGCGCTGCTCCTGCTGTCGCTCTGGTACGCCGCGGTCTGGTTGGTCCGGCGCCGGCTGCCGGTCGGCAAGTGGTTCCTGCGCGCCGCGGCGTGCGCGGGAGTGCTGGCCGTCGTCACGATGGAGGCCGGCTGGGTGGTGACCGAGGTCGGCCGGCAGCCGTGGATCGTCTACAACCTCATGAAGGTCGAGACCGCGGCGACGGGCAACACCGGCGTCTGGATCACCTTCATCGCCGTGGCCGTGCTGTACCTCGCCCTCGGTGTCACGACGATCGTGGTGCTCCGGTCGATGAGCAGGCGCTTCCGACGGGCCGGCGGGTTCGCCGACCTCGACACGCCGTACGGGCCGGGCACGGAAGCCGAGCCGGAAGAACCTCAGCCGAAACCGCCCGAACCGAAAGAACCCCGATCCGAGCACCTCAGGGCGAAGGAACCCGAGCCGTGAGCACCGCCGTCGCGGCCGTGCTGCTGCTCGCCCTCGCCACCTACGCCGTGTTCGGCGGTGCCGACTTCGGCGCCGGTTTCTGGGACCTGATCGCCGGCGGACCCGAGCGGGGTGCCGCGCCGCGCGAGCTGGTGGAGCGCTCCATCGGCCCGGTGTGGGAGGCCAACCACGTCTGGCTGATCTTCATCTTCGTCGTGACCTGGTCGGCTTTTCCGGAGGTGTTCCAGGCGATCACACTGACGATGTTCGTCCCGCTCGCCCTCGCGGCCTTCGGGATCGTGTTGCGCGGCGCGAGTTTCGCGTTCCGCAAGACGATGGTCACGGTTCGCTTCCGGCGGGTCTTCGGCGGCTTGTTCGCGCTCTCGTCGGTGCTCGTGCCCTTCTGCTTCGGCGCGGTCGCGGGCGGTATCGCCTCCGGCCACGTGCCGGCCGGTGGCCGGGCCGGCGACCCGGTGGGCAGCTGGCTCAACCCGACCTCGCTCGTGACGGGTGGGCTGGCGGTCGTGTCGGCGGCGTACCTGGCGGCGGTGTACCTCGTCAAGGACGCGGGTGACACCGAGCTGGCGGGCTACTTCCGCCGCCGCGCCGTGGTGAGCGCCGTGGTCGCGGCGGTGGTCGCCGCGATCGGCTTCGTCGTGTTGAGCGCCTCGGCACCGCACGTCTTCGGCCGGCTGGTCTCGTGGGCGCTGCCCCCGGTCGCGCTCAGCGTGCTGGGCGGGTTCGGGGCCCTGGTGCTGCTGGTTCGCGGCGCCGCGCGCGGCGCGCGCGTGCTCGCCGTCGTCGCGGTGGCCTGCCTCATCGTCAGCTGGGGCGTCGCGCAGTGGCCGTACCTGCTGCCGGAGAGCGTCACGGTCTCCGGCGCGGCCGCGCCCACCGGAACCCTGGTCGCGTTGCTGGTCGCCGTGGGACTGGCGGTGCTGGTCGTGCTGCCCGGCTTCGTGCTGCTGTACGTGCTCGACCAGCGCCGGTTGCTCCCCGGGGAAGGCGCCGCCGACTGAGCCGGACCGCAATCACCTGCGAGGGGTGATTGCCGCGCCGCCCGGTGCATCGATCGTCGAAGCAGGCCCGCGACTCCGCGCGTCACGAATGTGAAGGAGCCCCCGTGAACGCCACGACCTCGCCCTTCCCGCGGATCGCCGACTACGCGTTCCTGTCCGACTGCCACACCGGTGCCCTGGTGGCGCCGGACGGATCCGTCGACTGGCTGTGCCTGCCCGCGTTCGACGCGCCGAGCAGCTTCGGCAACCTGCTCGACCGCGGAGCCGGCTCGTTCCGGTTCGGTCCCTACGGTATCAACGTGCCGACCTCGCGCGCCTACGTGCCGGGCACGAACGTGATGACGACCGCCTGGCACACCCCACGCGGCTGGCTGCTGGTGCACGACGCCCTGACGATGGGCCCGCGCCGTGGCCCCGACACCGTCACGCCCCACACGCGGCCACCGGCCGACTTCGACGCCGACCACCTCCTCGTGCGCACCGTCGAGTGCCTCGAAGGCGAGCTGGAGGTGGAGCTGGTGTGCGAGCCGGCGTTCGACTACGGACGGGAGCCGGCGGCGTGGACCATCGTCGGCGACGAGCACCGCGCCGACGCGACCGGCGCCGGCCAGACCTTCCGGCTCGCCACCTCCATGCTCATCGGCATCGAAGGCGGCACCGCGCGGGCACGGCACGTGCTCGCCAAAGGCGACAAGGCGTTCTGCGCGCTGTCGTGGGCCGAGGGACTGGCCACACCGGCCGACGTCGAAGACGCGCAGGCCCGGATCGACGCGACGGTGCAGTTCTGGCGCAGCTGGCTGTCCCGCGCCCGCATCCCGGACCACCCGCTGCGCCCGCCGCTGGAGCGTTCGGCGCTCACCGTCAAAGGCCTGACCTACATGCCGACCGGCGCGACGGTCGCCGCGCTGACGACGTCGCTGCCCGAAGCACCGGGCGGCGAGCGCAACTGGGACTACCGCTACACCTGGATCCGCGACACCACGTTCACGCTGCAGGCACTGCACTACCTGAACCTGGACTGGGAAGCCGGCGACTTCATGCAGTTCGTCGGCGACCTCGAACCGAACGCCGACGGCGGCCTGCAGATCATGTACGGCATCGACGGACGCCGCGACCTGACCGAGTCCACCCGCGACGATCTCGGCGGCTACGAAGGCGCCCGCCCGGTCCGAGTCGGCAACGGCGCCTTCGACCAGCGTCAGAACGACGTCTTCGGCGCGGTCCTCGACTCGCTGCTGCTGCACACCGCGCGCAGCAAGCACCTGCCGCGCCGGTTGTGGCCGCTGGTCCAGTCGCAGGCGGCGGCCGCGATCGCCGCGTGGCGCGAGCCGGACCAGGGCATCTGGGAGGCGCGCGGCAAGCCGCAGCACTACGTGTCGTCGAAGCTGATGGGCTGGGTGGCGCTCGACCGGGCCGCGAAGCTGGCCACCATCCGCGACGACGGCAAGCTGGCGAGCGAGTGGCGCACGATCGCCGACGAGATCCGCGCCGACATCCTCGAGAACGGCGTGAGCGAGCGGGGAGTCTTGCGCCAGCACTACGACACCGACGCGCTCGACGCCTCGACCCTGCTCGCGGCCCTGTTCGGTTTCCTGCCGGGCACCGACGAACGCATGCGCAAGACCGTCGACGCGATCGCCGACGAGCTGACCGAGAACGGCTACGTGCTGCGCTACAAGGTCGACGAGACCGACGACGGGCTGTCCGGCAAGGAAGGCACGTTCCTGATCTGCTCGTTCTGGCTGGTCTCCGCGCTCGCCATGGTCGGCGAGATGGACCGGGCGACCAGCCTGCTGGAGCGGCTGCTGCGGATCGCTTCGCCGCTGGGGCTCTACGCGGAGGAGTTCGAGGTCGACCGGGCCCGGCACCTCGGCAACTTCCCCCAGGCGTTCTCCCACCTCGCCCTGATCCAGGCGGCGAGCCGGATCATCCTGTCCGACTTCATGGGCGAGCTGTCGCTGTGACCGGGCAGCATGACGTCGTGGTGCTGGGCGGCGGGCTGGCGGGCGTCGCGTGTGCCCGGCACCTCGGTGACGAGGGCATCGGCGTGACCCTGGTCGACCGCAACGACTACCACCAGTTCCAGCCGCTGCTCTACCAGGTCGCCACCGCGCAGCTGCCCGCCGAGGACATCGCCCGGCCGCACCGAGTGATCTTCCGCGACCACCCGACGGTCGAGGTCCGCACCGCACACGTCACGGATCTCGACATCGCGGGCCTCGCGCTGGCCCTGGCCGACGGCACGAGGATCAGCGGCTCACACCTGGTGATCGCGGCCGGCGCGCAGCCCGAGTACTTCGGTGTGCCGGGCGCCGCCGAGCACGCGTTCCCGCTGTACTCGGTGGCGGACGCCGTGCGGCTGCGGCGCCACGTGCAGGACCTGGTGCGGGCGGTCGCGGACAAGGAGCTCGGCGTGGACGCCCTCGACATCGTGGTCGTCGGTGGCGGCCCGACCGGGGTGGAGATCACCGGGGCGCTCACCGAGCTGATGGCCGCCCTCGCGTCGATGGACCACATCCCCCAAGCCGGGCGGATCTTCCTGATCGACCGCGGCGGCGAGCTGCTCGGCGCCTTCTCCCACCGGTCGCACGAATACGCGCACAAGCGGCTCACCGAGCACGGCGCCGAGCCCCGGCTGCGCACGGGCGTGGCGGCGGTGCACGCCGACCGCGTGGAGCTCGACGACGGCACCGCCATCCCGACCCGCACCGTCATCTGGGGCGGCGGCGAGTCGGCGGCGCCCGTGGTGCAGGCGGCCCCGGGGCTCGACACGGGCCACGGCGGGCGGGTCGACGTGCTGCCCGACCTGACGATCGAGGGGCACCCGGACGTGTACGCGATCGGCGACGCCGCGAACATCCCGGCGCCGCACCACAAAGCTTTGCCGCAGCTGGGTTCCGTGGCCCAGCAGTCCGGCGAGTGGGCCGCCGCCAACATCCTGCGCCGGCGCGCCGGACAGCCGGCGAAACCGTTCCACTACAAGGACAAGGGCATCATGGCGATGATCGGGCGCAACGCCGCCGTCGCCGAGGTCGGCAGGCACCGCCACCAGATCGATGGCCCGCTCGCGTTCGCCGCCTGGCTCGGGGTCCACGCGATGCTGCTGAGCGGGGTGCACAGCAAGGTCGATGCGTTCCTGTCGTGGGCGTGGGACTACTTCGAGCGCGACCACGCCGCGACGGTCGAGTGGTCCGCGAGACCCCGCCGCATCGTCTGGAGCGACGACGACGCGGACCACCCGCACATCTCGCTGGGCCGGACCTGATCAGCGAGTCGTCCAGGGCGTGCGCCAGCCGCCGAACCCGGCCGTGATCTCCGCGGCCGCGGCCGGGCCCCAGCCGCCCGGCTCGTAGGTCTGCACCGGCGGCGGCGCGTCGAGCAGCGGCTGCATGACCCGCCAGGTCTCCTCGACGCCGTCCTGCCGGGAGAACCGGGTGCTGTTCCCGATCATCGCCGCGTGCAGCAGGACCTCGTACGGCGTCGGGCCCTCACCGCCCTCGTCGGCGAACTCCATGTCGAGCTCGATCGGCGCGATGCGGGCCACGTCGGCGCGGAAGGCGTCGACCTGGATCCGGACCCCGGTCGACGGGTCGAGCCTCAGCACGAGCTGGTTCGGCTCCGCCGCGTGCCCGACCAGCCCGAACCCCAGCTTCGGCGGGCGTTTGAACACCAGCCGCAGCTCCGTCTGCGTCACCGGCAGCCGCTTGCCCGTCCGGAGGAAGAACGGCACGCCGGCCCAGCGCCAGTTCTCGATGTCGAGGCGCAGCGCCGCGTACGTCTCGGTGGTCGAGCCGCGCGGAACGCCGTCGATGTCGAGGTAGCCGCGGTACTGGCCGCGCACGTAGTGGGCCGGGTTCGCCTCCACCACCGCGCGGAACAGGCCGACCTGCGACTCCTTCAGCGTCACCGGATCGCCGCGCGAGGGCGGTTCCATCGCGGCCGCCGCGACCACCTGCATCAGGTGGTTGACCACGACGTCGCGCAACGCGCCGACCGGATCGTAGAAGTGACCGCGGTCCTCGACGCCGAAGCTCTCCGCCATCGTGATCTCGACGCACTCGAGGTAGTTGCGGCTCCACAGCGGCTCCAGGACGGCGTTGGCGAACCGCAGGTGCAGGATCTCCTGCAGCCCCATCTTCCCCAGGTAGTGGTCGACGCGGAACAGCTGCTCCTCGTCCACGTACTGGTGCAGGTCGGCGGCGAGCGCGCGGGCGGACTGCTGGTCGTGGCCGAACGGCTTCTCGATCACGAGCCGGGCGCCGCCCGTCAGCCCCGCCTCGGACAGCCCCTGCACCACCCGGGAGAACAGGAACGGCGGGATCTCCAGGTAGAACACCGGAGTCGTGGCGCCTTTCACCGCGGCGCCGACCCGGTCGTAGGTGGCCGGGTCGGTGAAGTCACCGCCGACGTAGGACAGCTTGGCGGCGAAGCGGTTGAAGACCGCCTTGTCGAGGTCGCCGGTCGCCTCGATCGACGATCGCGCCCGTTCGAGCAGCCGGTCGAGTGTCCAGTCATCGGCGGCCACCCCGACCACGGGGCACGTGAGCAGGCCACGCGCCTCGAGCCGGTAGAGCGACCGGAAGGTCATGACCTTCGCCAGGTCGCCGGTGATCCCGAAGATCACGAGGACGTCCGCCTGCGGCGGTTCGGTGACTGTCGCTGCCATCCCTGCCTCCACCTCCGGCCCGTCGCTTCGCGGCCTCGCGGTCGTGTCCGGGAGCATCGTCACCGCCGACCGAACCGGCGGGCCTCATCCGCGGAGGATGAGAGGGGCCTCAGCGTTCGTGGCCGATCCACTCCGCGGCCCAGCTGTGGTCGAACTGGGTTTCGTTGCAGCGCGGGTGGTAGACGGCCGTCAGCTCGCGCACGATCTGCTCGCGGTGCGCCCGTTGCCCGCCCGGGACCTCGTAGGCGCAGATGTGCACCTTCCACCGCGAACCCGCTCGCGCGACCCAGCACGGTGCGCGTGGGTGGCGCCAGGGAAGACCCGCCCGCGACAGGTCGTCGGCCTGGTCGACGTACACCACGGCGTAGCGGTCCGGCCGGGTGTCGGGCGCGGGGCGGTACAGCACGGCGTACACGGCGGCCACCGCGGGCGGGGCCCAGCCGCCGAGCAGGTGCGGGCCCTCGAACGGGTAGCCCGACGCGGGGCCGAGCCGGATCATTCGCTCACGGCTTCGACGCGGCCGACCGGCAGCACCGGCAGGCCGGCCTCCCGCGCGGCGCGGCGGAACTCCGCGGTGGCCAGCGCGATCGCCTTCTCGCGGTCGGGGGCCTCCACGAGCAGCCGCACGCCGTAGCGGGTGGTGCCGATGCCGCTGGCGATACCGCCCGCGGCGGCCACGGCGTCGGCCAGGTTCACGATCTCCTCGCGCGTGAACACGCGCTCGCCGTCTGCCTCGATCCCCACGCTCCACCGCATCGCCGGCTCCTCACCGAACCCGCGGCAGCGCCGCCGCGAGCTCTTCCAGGCTGCGCAGGTCGTGGCCGGTCACGAGCAGGTCCACGGACGGCGCGGCGATTCTCATCCCGAGCGAGCCCGCGGCGCCGTGCGGGTTCGCCCACACCAACCGGTGGCACAACCGCGACAGCCGCCCGACCGCCCGCGCCAGCACGTCCGGGTCGCCGCGGTCGAAGCCGTCGGAACAGATCACGACCACCCCGCCGCGGCACCGGCTGCGGCGGCCGTACGTGCGCACGAACTCGTCGAGCGCGGCCCCGATCCGGGTGCCGCCCTCCCAGTCGACCACGGCTTCGGCCGCCCGCGCCAGTGCTTCGTCGGCGTCGCGGGTGCCCAGCTGGGCCGTGATCCGGGTGAGCCGCGTGCCGAAGCAGAACACCTCGACCTTCGCGGCCGCGCGGTGCGCGGAGTAGGCGAACTGCAGCAGCGTGCGCGAGTACGCGGCCATCGATCCGGAGACGTCGAGCACGAGGATCAGCGGCCGCAGCCGCACCCGCCGTTCGCGCCACCGCAGTGCACGGGGTTCGCCGAACGTCCGCAGGCACTCGCGCACGGTGCGGCGCAGGTCCGGCTCGTGGCCCTTGCGCGCGGGCCGGGTGCGGCGCGTGCGGCGGCTGGGCGGGGTGAGCCGCAGCCGGGCGACCAGGCGGCGGATCGCGGCGAGCTCTTCGGGGGTGCAGGAGCCGAAGGACTTGCGCTTGAGGCTGTCCACATCGGACGCGCTGAGCCCCAGTGGCGGGTCGGTCTCCTGTTCGTCGCGAGTGCTGTCGGGTTCGGGCAACGCCAGCGTCGCGTCGGCGGCCTGTTCGGCCAGGATCGTGAGCAGCGCGACCGGGGTTTCGTGCTCGCCGAGGAAGTAGCGCCGGAAGGTCTCGTCGTAGCGGGGGAGGTCCTCGTGGCGCTTGAGCAGCGTGGTGCGCCCGCCCCAGTAGACGTCGGCGAGATCGGTGGTGTCCAGGACCGCCATCGCGCGGCAGTGGACGAGCGCGTCACCCGAGCCGACGGGCAGGCCCGCGTCGCGCAGGGCCCGCGCGAAGCCGGTGAGCACGCCGACGAGCTCAGCCACTTCAGGCGAGTTCCGCGAGGTGCTCGCGCACGACGTCGAGGTCGTCGCGGTCCTTCACGACGGCGCCCAGCGTGTCGGCGGCGGAGCGTTCGTCGAGCGTGCCCTCGCCGAGGAACCGCAGCATCCGGGCCCAGTCGAGAGTCTCGGCCACACCGGGCGGCTTCGCGAGGTCGAGCTCCCGCAGCCGCCGGACCGCGGCCACGACCTGGCGCACCAGGGTCTGCTCGACGCCGGGCTCCCGCACGAGCACGATCTCGGTTTCGCGGTCGGCGTCGGGGTAATCGAGCCAGTGGTAGAGGCAGCGGCGCTTGAGGGCGTCGTGCAGCTCGCGCGTGCGGTTGGACGTGAGCACGACCAGCGGCGGGCTGGCAGCCACGATCGTGCCGATCTCGGGCACGGTGACCTGGAAGTCGGACAGCAGCTCCAGCAGGAACGCCTCGAACTCGTCGTCGGCCCGGTCGATCTCGTCCACGAGCAGCACGGCGCCGGCACCCGCGCGCACGGCGGCCAGCAGCGGCCGTTCGACGAGGAACTCCGGCCCGAACAGCTGTGCCACGACCTCGCCGGACTCGGCCTGGTGGTCCTGAAGTGCGCGGATTCGCAGCAGCTGGCGGGCGTAGTCCCATTCGTAGAGGGCCTGGGCGGTGTCGATGCCCTCGTAGCACTGGAGCCGGATGAGGCGGCGGCCCAGCACGGTGGCCAGCGTCTTGGCGACCTCGGTCTTGCCGACGCCGACCTCGCCTTCGAGCAGCACGGGGCGGTGCAGGCGCAGGCCCACGAGCAGTGCCGTGGCGAGGCCGCGGTCGGCGAGGTAGCCGCCTTCGCGCAGGGCGGCGGTGAGGGCCGGAACGGTGTCGGGCTCGCTCATCCCTGCTCGTCGGGGCCGGGCGCTTCTGGGTCGGGGTTTTCGGGGCCGGGCGCTTCCGGGCCGGGTCCTTCCGGGCCGGGGTCTTCCGGGCCGAGCACGAGGTCACGCACCGTGGTCGTCCCGGGCGTGAGCTTCCCCTCGCGGGCGAGCTGGTCGTGCCACGCGGCGTGCAGGTCGCCGTTGTCCGCGAGCGCGTCGAACCCGACGGCGGACATGTTCCTGCACGAGCGCTGGGGCCCGCAGGCGGCTTCGAGCTCGTCGGCGTCCTGGCCGGGGGCGCGCCAGACCTCGCGCAGGACTTGCAGCGCTTCGTCGTCCATGGGGCGAGTCAACACGGCGGCGTGGTGCGCGAGGCGCTGGATTAACCCTTTGCTTAAGGAGTAATGTCCGAGATCCGAGGTTACCGAGAGTATTTGACCATGACACTGGGCCAGCTCAACGCGTTCGTCCTGGTGGCGAGGCTGGGGTCGGTCACCGACGCCGCGAAGGCGCTCGGCGTGAGCGAGCCCGCCGTGTCTCAGGCGCTGGCCGCGCTGCGCCAGCACCACGGCGACAAGCTGCTCATCAAGCGCTCCGGCGGCATGACCCTCACCGCGGGCGGCAGCCGGCTGCTGCCGATCGCGTCGCAGATGGTGGCGCTGGGCGCGGAGGCCGACGCCGCCGTGCGCCAGGCCAACGGGGTCGCCGCGCGCCTGCAGCTGGCCGTGACGAGTGAGATCGCGGAGTTCGTGGCCAATCCGCTGCTGGAGGCCTTCACGCGAAGATCGGGCAACGCCATCGACGCGTCCTCCGGCGTCGCGCGCACGGCCGAGCTGCCCGTGCTGGTCGCCAACCGGCTCGCCGACGTGGCCCTCGGCCCGGAGGTGACCGGCGACCTCGACTGCACGCCCATCTTCCGCGCGTCACTCGTGGTGGTCGGCTCGCCGCACTGCCGCCACCAGGGCAGCCCGGCGCACTGGCCGTGGCTGCTCGACCCCGCGGGCGCCGACCCCGGCAGCGACACCGGCCGGCTGCTGGCCCGCCTCGGCGTCCCCGACGACGCGATCCAGGTCTTCCCCAACCAGACGGCCGCGTGGTCGGCCGCCGCGAGCGGGAGCGGGGTCTCGGTGGCGCTGGAGCACCTCGTGGCGCCGCAGCTGCGCCGCCACGAGCTCGTCGTGGTCCCGACACGCCACACGCCGATGTCCACCTGCTGGTTCGTGACCACCCTGCCCACGGACCGCCGCACCGGCGCGGCCAACTCCCTGCGCCACTTCCTGGGCACTCCCGCGGCGATGCACGTGATGCGCGCGCCGGGCAGCGGGGTGCCGCCGTCGCGCTTCCGGCCGCCGGTGTACGTGACGATCTGGTCCTAGGCCGACTACACCGTCACGGAAGAACCCGGGCTGTCACGTCAGCGGCCGCACGTCGGCGACTTCGTACTCGGCCACGTCGGCGCCGCGGATCTCGGCGTTCTGCTCGTCGCTCGACCCACTGCCCCTGAACGCCTCGACGGCCGCTCGCGACTCCCACCGCTCGAACACGACGATGCGACCGGGGTCGAGCAGATCCGCGCTCAGCGAGAACTCCAGGCACCCGGGCGTTTCCCGGGCCCGGCGCACCACTTCCACACACCCCGCGAGATACGCCTCCCGCCTTCGCGGCTCCACAACGAGATACCCGGCGACGATGAGCATGCCGCTCCTTTTCGTTGTGGCTACGGCGTTTCCGTGCGTTTGCCGCGGTTTTTCACCGGGGGAGCGGCTTGCCCACGCTCCCGGTCACGAGGTTCCCGAGACTCACCCCCACCCCGACCCCCACCTCGGCCGCCCAGGCGACCCCGAGCGCGGTCGTGAGCGCGATGCTCACCACGAGCCGGGGTTTTTCCTTGCCGCGCAACGGTTCCTCCCCCTGCGGTGTTCTTCGTTTCGTGCCGGTCCGCTCCTGCACGGGTGCTGTCATGTCCCCACCGTCCGTCGAGTCAGCGGCGTCCACGCTAACAACGTGAGCCGCCGTGGCCAGGGACTTCACCCGGACGTTGTAATCGGCGGGCATCATCGGGTCAGGCCCTCACAGCGAAGGAGTGACCACATGGGACTCAAGGACATCGCCGCGTCCACCACCGAGCTCTACACCGCCACCCGCGTCTTCAGCTCACCGGTCGAAAAGGATGGCATCGTTGTCATCCCGGCCGCCATGATCACCGGCGGCGGAGGCGGTGGCCAGGAGGCCCCGGACAAGGAAGGTCTCGGCTACGGCCTCTTCGCCCGCCCGACGGGCGCCTTCGTGATCCGCGGCTCGGAGGTGAAGTGGGTACCCGCCATCGACCTCACGGCGTGGGGCATCACGGCGGGGACGGTGGTGGTGTCGCTGGCGTGGATCCTGGCCCGCGCGACCCGGCGCAGGCGGGGGAGAAAGCACTGAAACACCCACCGAAGCCGGACCCGTCGCGGGAACCCGGCTCCGGTGGGTCGTGGTGGGAGCGGTCAGTCGACGCGGAGCTCGGCCATGGGGCTCCAGCCGGCGCCCGGGGCGTCGAGGCTGACGATCTCCGGGGTGCGGGCGAGGACGTCGGGCAGCCACGCCATCGTGCGGGCGAAGTGGGGTGACGCCACGTGCGCGCGGCCGGCTGCGGCGTCGGCGAAGGCCTCGACCAGCACGAACTGGTGGGGGAGGTCGACGCTGCGCGACCACTCGAAGAACAGGTTGCCGGGTTCGCGGCGGGTGGCCAGGGTGAAGTCGTCGACCAGGGTGAGCCAGTCGTGGGCGCGCTCGGGGCGCACCGTGAACTTCACGACGATGAAGATCATGCTGTCCTCCGCACGGCGCGCACTGCACAGCAGACGAGAGACCGGGCGTGAGCCGGGCGCCGCGACCACCCGTGCTCACGACCGGCCGCGGTGCCCGGCGGGCGTCCCGCGCCGGGTACCGAGTCCCGGAAAGGGGGCCGGCGGGGGACGGAAACCACCCGCCGGCCCGCCGATCAGTAGATGTTCGACGGCCGGACCATGCCCTCGGCGAGGTCGCCGAAGCCGGGGGCCACGATGGCGCCCGGGTTCTGGATGATCTCCTCGACCACGAGCGTCTCCGTGGTCAGCAGCAGGGCCGCGATGGACGCCGCGCTCTGCAGGGCCGAGCGGGTCACCTTCAGGGGGTCGATGACCCCCGCCTCGAACAGGTCGCCGTACTCGCCGGTCAGCGCGTTGAAACCGTGGCCGAGGCCGGCGGCGCCGACGCGGGCGAGGACCTCGTCGCCGTCGTAGCCGGCGTTGATGGCGATCCAGCGCAGCGGCTCGGCGAGCGCGCGGCGGACGATGTCCCGGCCGATGGCCGCGTCGCCGGTCAGGTCGAGGCTGTCGACCTCCGCGCGGGCCTGCACCAGGGCCGTGCCGCCGCCGGCGACGATGCCCTCCTCGATCGCGGCGCGTGTGGCCGAGAGCGAGTCCTCCACGCGGTGCTGCTTCTCCCGCAGTTCGACCTCGGTGGCCGCGCCCACGTGGATCACCGCGACACTGCCCGACAGCCGCGCGATCCGCGCCTGCAGGCTGTCCTGGTCGTGCTCGTTCTCGGCGCGTTCCAGCTCGCGCTTGATCTGCTCGATCCGCGCCGACACGGCGGTGTCGTTGCCCGCGCCGCCCACCAGCGTGGTGCTGTTCTCGGTGATCGTGATGCGCCGGCAGCGGCCCAGCTGCTCCAATCGCACGGCGTCGATGCTCTGGCCCGCGTCGCCGGTGATCACCTCGCCGCCGGTGAACACGCCGAGGTCCGAGAGCTCGGCGATCCGCCGGTGCCCGAAGCCCGGCGCTCGCACCACGACCGAGCGGAACGTGTTGTGCACGTTGTTCGCCACGAGCATGCCCAGCGCGGGCCCATCCACGTTCTCCGAAATGATGACCAGCGGCTTCTGCGTCCGCGTCACCTGTTCCAGGATCGGCATGAGCGTCTGCACCTTCGAGATCTTCTCGTTGGTCAGCAGGATGTACGGGTCCTCGAACACCGTCTCCATCCGGTCTTTGTCCGTGGCCATGTACGGCGAGATGTAGCCGTTGTCGAACTCCACGCCGTCCACGAAGTTCACCTGCAGCCCGAACGCCGGCGACTCCTCGACGGTCACCACACCGCCGAGCCCCACGCGGCCCATCGCCTCGGCGATGATGTCGCCGATCTCCGGGTCGTTGTTGGCCGACAGCGTCGCGACGTGCGCGAGGTCGGCCGCCTCGGTCACCTCACGCGCCGAAGCCTGCAGCACCTCGACCACGCGCTGCACGGCCTTCTGGATGCCGTTCTTGAGCAGCTGCGGGTTGGCGCCCGCGTCGACGGCCCGCAGGCCCTCGCGCACGATCGCCTGCGCCAGCACGGTGGCGGTGGTCGTTCCGTCGCCCGCCACGCCGTTGGTCTTCATCGCCACCTCCTTCACCAGCTGTGCGCCCATGTTGGCGAACGGGTTGCGCAGCTGGATCTCCTTGGCGATGGTCACGCCGTCGTTCGTGATCGTCGGAGCTCCGGTGAGCTTCTCGATCACGGCGTTGCGCCCCTTGGGGCCGAGCGTCACCTTCACCGCGTCGGCGAGCGCGTTCACACCCGACTCCAGCAGCTGGCGAGCTTCGACGTTGAACCTTAAATCCTTGGCCATGTCTGTCCTTTCCGTACGGAGGTTGTGGTCGCGGCAGAACCTGCCGGCGGTCAGGCGGGGTCTTTGGCGGACCCGGTGCCGGTGCCGACGAGAGAAATCCGGGGGAGGGGAGACCGGCCGCGCAGCTGCACGGCGGTCACACCGTCGCCGGGCCGCCCCGGCGACAGGGCGTCCACCTGCCACCCCGCGGCCGCCAGGTCGCGCACGGCCTGCTCCAGACAGGCCACGTGCACGCCGGTGCGCGGCGCCGGGAGCACTTCGACGACGGACGGGTGATCCTCCAGCACGATGTCGACGGTGTCGACGCACGGCAGCGCCAGCACCGCGTTGTGTGCGTCGGCCACCAGCACGTACGCCAGCTCGGGTGAGCAGAACTGCGCGGGCAGCCGAAGCCGCACCGAGACCGAGTGCCCGCGGTCCTCGCACAGCCGCACGTGGACGCCGGCCACGAACCCGAGGTTCGTGATCGGCTCGTGGAACTCCGGGTCCACCACGCCGGCCAGCGCCTGCCGGACGCGGCTCGTCAGGGTCTCCGCCGTCGCCGCGGTCACGACCGAGCCGCCGATCCGGCCCCCGCGCCCGCACCGACGGCCGGGCGGGCGTCCGCCATCCCGGCGGTCACCTCCGCCGGCACCTCGAGGTCGTAGAGCCCGGCCGCGTTGAGGCCGAGGATCTTCTTCTTCGCGTCAGTGCTCAGCGTGCCGTACTCGCCCTGCATGTCGTCGGGGAACTCGAAGTCCACGAACGACTCGACGAGCCACTTCGGCTGCCAGATCGCGTAGTCACTGGCGAAGGTGATGCGGTTCTCGCCGAGCCAGTAGAGCAGCTCGCCCACGACCTGCGCGAAGTAGCGCGGTCGCGTGTGGATGAACGGCATCGCCACGGCCAGCCCGCCGTAGACGTTCGGCTCCTGCGTGGCGATCCAGCAGAAGTCCTCCAGCCGCGGCAGGCCCACGTGCTCGACGACGAAGTTCAGGTTCGGGAACGCGGTCGCCGCTTCATCCACGTCGGCCACGTCGAACCCCTCGTGCACCGCGGGGTCGATGGCCGGTCCTTTGTGGACGTGGATGTTGCGGATCCCCAGCTGCTCGCACTTTTCCAGGTACCGGTGGCACCACGGGTCCGAGAGCCGCCAGCCCCGCGACTCACCCTTCCACTCGGCCGGGTACAGCGTCACGCCCTTGAGGTCCCAGCGCCGCGCCAGCGCTTCGAGCTTCTCCAAGCCGGCCTCGCCGTCGCGAGGGTCGAGCGCGCCGTTGACGATGAACTTGCCGGGGTGGTTCTCCGCGACCGCCCCGTCCTGCTCGGTGGTGCTGAACCCGTTGACGTAGAAGTCGGTCAGGTTCCTCGGCTGGAAGATGGCCTTGTCCACGTGGCCCGCGGTGAACAGGTCGGCGACCAGCGTCTCCTCGGAGTATTTGCCGAACTTTTCCGGCGACCACAGCCATTCGGCGGGGCTGAGCGTGCGGTGGTGGTCGTAGAAGCACTCGATGAAGCCCTTGCCGTACCGGTTGGCCTGGTTGGCCGGCGAGCCGTCCCAGAAGTGCACGTGGCTGTCGACGATGAAGTAGCTCTCGCCGTCCTTGCGGTACATGGGGAGTCCTTTCGCGGAAGGGCCCGGGGGCCGGGGCCGGGACGGCGAGCACCGTCCCGGCCCGGCCCCCCTTGGGGTGAACCGGTGTGCGCGGGCTACTCGACCGGTTCGAGGTCGAAGTCGATGTACTCGGCCGCGTCCTCGGGGTTGGCGAACAGCACCGTCTCGTCGTCGAGGTGGACCATGCGCCCGTAGTGGGTCGACATGATCTCCTCGAAGTCCGGCTGCTCGAAGTCGAACCCGATCGCCTCGGAGATCTCGTCCCAGTTGAAGACGATCTTGTTCGTGCCGTCCACGCGGATCATGGACGGGTACTCCGCCACCGTCACGCCGGCCTTGCCGCGCATGACCTCGGCCACGACGTAGCCGTTCTGGTTGTTCATCAGGGTGACGCCGCACATGTTGGAAGCGGTGCGGTCCACGGAGAACTGCCTGCTCGCGGTCATGAAAGCAGCCCCTTCGGTTCGTCGAGGGAGAGTTCGGACAACAGGGTGCGCAGGCCGGTGACCGACGCGTTCCACGACTCGGCGAAGGACACGACCTTCTCCTGCGGCTGCGACCAGATCGGCTGCAGCGCGCGGGCGGCGGCTTCGGACACCGGCACCCACTTCTCGAGCCACCCCGTGAGCACCTGCTTGTTGTGTGCGGAGTGCTCGGCGTCGCTGGTGAGCATGCTGAACAGGGCACGCGTGTAGGAGCGGTCCCGCTCGTAGTCGTGCTCGCCGGCCCCGACCACGGTCGGCGTCACGTAGTCGCCGTTGCGGGCGGCCACCTGCATCACCAGGTGGCTGCGGAACAGCACACCCACGAGCGACTCGAACACCACGTTGGCCGCGAAGAGCGACTCGGCCCAGTCACCGATCGCGGTCAGGCGCTCCACGTTCTCGCGCACGCCCTGCCACGCCGGGTCCTCGTGCCACACCGAGCGGTGCACCGAACCGTCGAAGTCGATGCCCGACTCGGTCACGTCCAGGTTGTACAGCGCGAGGTCCTGGGCGAAGCGCAGCTTGTGCGCGGTGTTCACGGCGATCGCGTTGTTGATCATGTTCGTCGGGGCCGAACGCTGCTCCGAGCAGAACACGTGCATGCCGAGGCCGTGCTCGGCGTGCATCCACGCGCCGAGGTGGCGCTCGACGAACCTGGCCCAGCTCGGCGCCCAGTTCTGGTAGGCGCCGGCCTTCTTGGCGTTCGCGAGGTTGAGCTGGATCTGCCGGACGACGTTGGAGTTGTTCCGGAAGATCGTCTGTTCCCACTCCTCGTTGGGGTCGAGGAACTGGTGCCAGTTGCCGGACTTGAGCTCCGTCCACTCCTTCGGGTAGCCGCCCGGACCGTCCGCGAAGCCGTAGATCCAGCCCTGCGAGAGGTGGCGCTCGGGGTCGGGCTGGACGTCGAAGGTCACGTCCTCGTACATCGTCGCGCGCAGCTTGCGCGGCTTGAAGTAGTTGTAGCTTCGGCTCTTCGAGCTCGGGAAGTCCAGCAGCCCGGCCTCGGCGCCCGTGAACTCGGGCTTCGGGAAGCTCTGCTGGGGCTTTTCCGTACTGACCATGAGCACACCTCTCTGTGTGTGGTGGCCTGCTTCGGGTGGGGTCGGCCTCGCGCGGTCTAGTCCTGCGCCGCGGCCGTGATCGTGAACTTGTCGTAGAAGACCTGATCGGACGGCACACCCAGGCTTTCCAGCAGGGGCAGGGCCGCGTCGATCATCGGCGGCGGGCCGCACAGGTACACGTCGCATTCGGCGAGGTTGTCCTCCCGCCGTTCGAGCACCTGGGTCACCAGCCCGGTTTCGCCTTCGCCGTCACCCGGCCAGCCGTCGGGAGCGGTGTCGGACAGGCACGGCACGAACCGGAACTTCGGCAGCTGCCGCGCGAGCTCCGCCATCTCGTCGAGGTGGAAGAGGTCCCGTTCGGTGCGGGCGCCGTAGTAGTACACAACCTCCCGCTCGTTGCCGCTTTCCGCCATCTGCCGCAGCAGCGCCAGGATGGGGGACATCCCGGCCCCGCCGCCGACGAAGACCAGCCGCCGGTCGGAGCTGACCCGCAGGGTGAACGTGCCGTAGGGCCCGGTCACCTCCAGCGGGTCGCCGGCGGACAGGGGTCCTTCGAGCAGCCCGGAGAACTTCCCACCGGGGTAGCGCTTGATGATGAACTCGAGGATCCCGTCGGCCACCGTGACATTGGCCATGGAGAACGACCGGTGCTCGTCCGTGCCGGGGATCTTGATGTCCACGTACTGTCCCGGGTGGAACCTGATGCCCGCGTCCTCGTCCACCTTGAGGCGGACGAGCGAGATGTCGTGGGTCAGGTCGGTGATCGACTCCACCGTGGTTCCCGCCGTGACGACCGGCAGGCCGGACCGGATCATGTCCTCGTCGTAGTTGGTCAGCTCGATCTCGACGTCGGAGTACGCGTGCCCTCGGCAGAGCAGCACGAACCCTTCTTCGCTTTCGTAGTCGGCCAACGCGAACGTGGAGTACCGGTCCATCTGCAGGTCACCCTCGAGCAGGAAGGACTTGCACGCCGAGCACTGCCCCTCCTTGCAGCCGTGCATGAGCATCACGCCCTGCCGGAAGGCCGCGTCGAGGATGGTCTCGTCCTCGTCGGCCTCGATGTCGATGCCGACCGGTTCGAACCGGATCTTGTGCTTGTCGCCCATGGACGCCGCTCCTGGGGATGGGGGCACCCACCGGGGCACCCGGGACTCGAACCCGGGAACCCCGGCGGGATGCCGTTTCGGGGTTGCGGCCTCAGGCCACCGTGACGTTCGGGTTCGCCTTGTACGCGGCGACGTGCGCCTCGCGCTCGGCGTCCGACATCTTGTTGAGCGCGATGTTCGGGCTGCCGAAGGTGATCCCGCGGACGTCGTTCAGCGTCCACAGCTTCTTCGGGTCGTCGAGGTCGAGGTGCGGCTGCGGAATGAGGGTCTTCCCGTCGTCGCGGACGTATCCGAGGTCGGAGATGATGTCGGCGAGGTCCATGCCGTCGTAGAGCGTCTCCCACTCGCGCTTGCCCGTGAGCCGGCCCATGTTCGGGGTCTCGCGGCCCTCGTACTCGCCGCGGAACGCCGTGGTGTCGGTCCAGGCGCAGGTCTCCGAGCAGTAGGTGCGCCACTGGTCGTCGACCTTCTCGGTCACCATGTCCTCGCGGATGAGGCACGGCACCATGCAGGTCCAGCAGCGGTGCGGGTACTCGTAGCCGACGTTCTCGAACGCGATCGGCTTGTTCTTGCCCGGGTAGCGCAGGCGGTTGTACGCCTCCCACCACTTGCCGAACTGGTTGTACCAGCCCGGGTACTTCGCTTCGAACCACTCGAAGTCGGTGTCGGTCATCGGGTCGATGCGCCAGTAGTTCACCGGCCACCCGGTGGCGAAGAACTGCGCCACGCGGTGCACGTAGTGCTTGTTGATGATCCGGTCCCACGCCTCTTCGACGAGGTCGTGGGGGATCTTCAGGCCGTACTTCTCGAGCGGGATGAGGTAGCTGCGGTAGTAGTCGTCGTAGATCCACCGCCGCCACATCTCGGCGTAGCTGTCGCGGTCCTTGCGGCGGTCCTTCGTGCCGTACTCGATGAAGGTGCCGATGGCCGCGTCGACCACGCAGTGGTTGTTCCACCAGGCGTAGCGCAGGTCGCGCTCGAGCAGCTGCCGGTTGTCCTCGTCCGCCAGCGCCATCAGCAGGATGGAGTAGCCGTTGCTGATGTGGCGGGACTCGTCGGACTGCACGGAGTGGAACACCGTGGGCAGCAGGTAGTCGCCGTTGGCCGCCGCCTCCGAGGGCATGGCGACGAACAGGGTGTTCGTGAACGCGGTCTCGGCCACCACCGTGAGGTAGATGTTGGCCGCGGTGATCGCGTCACCGGTGATGAAGCCCTCCCCGAACTGCCGGCCGATGGTGCCGGCGTAGTTGTTCGAGAACGCCTTCTCCGTGATGTCGAACCCCGCGGGGTCGATGTAGTGGTTCATGTAGAGGCGCTTGAGGTTCATCTGGATCGTCGAGTGGCGGACCTCGTCGATCATCTGCACCGCGAGGCCGTTGTGCACCTCGGGGTTGGGCACCGCGTCGATGGCCATCGGCATCGCGCGGGCCGCGGAGATCTCCGGGAACGGGATGATGGACAGGAACAGCTTCTGCCACTCCATCCAGCGTTCCTGGACCTGGCGGAACATGTTGCCGCGGATGGCGCCGTCCATGGCGCCGAACACGCGGTTGTCCTTTTCCTCCTCCATCGGGAAGTAGGACCGGAGAATCTGCTTGAGCGGGTCCTTCTTGGGGGCCTTGTCGAACTTGTAGTCGGTCCCGAAGCGCTTCGCGGGGGTCGCGAAGGTCGGTTCCCACGACAGTTCCGTGATCTTCTTGTGTGCCTTGCTCAGACTTTGTCGACTCACGCCGTGTACCTCCACCTGATCGCCTCGTCGGCAGTTCCTGGCTCGGCTTGGTTCGCGCCGCTCGCGGGTGGTGATCCGGTCCCCGGCCGCTTGGCCCGCCGGGCACCGGATGCAGCTCGCACGTCGCCGTCCGGATGCAGGGAATGACACCGCGAGTACCCTGTGATGGTGGTCTCAATATGAGACAGGCAGTGGTCGGCGCTGCCGTTATGGTGACTGGCACACGACGTCGTGTGCCTGGCTGGGGCGCACGGCGCCCTACTGCCGGGAGGTGAGGCTTTGACCGACGCAGGCGCCTCCATCACGTCGCCGGACCGCCTGGCGACGGCCAGGGAGCAGTTCCTGTCCACGGAGCAGGTCGACGCGGAAAGCGTCCGCAAGACGATCCTCGCGTCCTGGTGGCGGTCCCGGACCCACCGGGTGGCCGCCGACTCCGTGAAAACGCCGTACGTGGCGGACCCCGATCTCGAGACGCCGCTGCTGCAGAGCGCGGGCGCGGTGCTCGACGCGCTGGAGGACAAGCTGAGCGACCTCGCCGTGAGCGTGGTGCTCACCGACGACCAGGCGCTGGTGCTCGACCGCCGCACGGAGGACCGCGCGCTGGAGCGGTACCTCGATGGGGTGCAGCTCGCGCGTGGATTCAGCTACGCCGAGGAGTTCGTTGGTACGAACGGGATCGGCACGGCACTCGAAGGCAGGCAGCCGACCGCCGTGTTCGGCCACGAGCACTACGCGGAGAACCTCGACACGCTCGCGTGCGCCGGGGTGCCGATCCGCCACCCGATCTCGGGCCAGGTGCTGGGCCTGCTGGACCTCACGTGCTGGAAGAAGGACGCCGGCCCCCTGCTGCTGGCGCTGGCGAAGGCGACCGCGCATGACATCGAGACCGAGCTGACGAACCAGGTCGGGCTGCGGGAGCTGAGCCTGTTCTCGGCCTACCTGCGCGCCTGCCGGCGTGGCCAGGGGATCGTGCTCGCGGTCAACAACGACCTCGTGATGCTCAACGACCACGCCCGCCAGCTGCTCGTGCCCGAGGACCAGGCCGCGCTGCTGGCGCGGGCCGTGGAGGCGCTGAGCTCGCAGTCGGACCGCTCGCTGTCGATGGACCTGCCCAGCGGCGCCCGCGCGCGGCTGTCGTACACGCCGGTGTCGAGCGACGTCGGCCCGGCCGGCGGCGTCGTGCGCGCCCGGCTGCTGCAGGAGCCCGAGGTGGTGTCGGCGCGCATCGACACGCGTCAGCCGGTGCTGCCCGGGATCGTCGGCACGGGGGCGCTGTGGGCGCGGGCGTGTCACTCGGTCGGCCGCTTCGCGCGTGACCGGAAGTGGACCGTGCTCGAAGGCGAACCCGGCAGCGGCAAGCTCGCCATGGCCCGCGCCGCGCACTCCGGCTCCACGGCGAGTGCGCCGTGCGAGGTCGTGGAGCTCGCCGGCGTGGGGCCGGGGGAGTGGGAGGCCCCGGTGCGGCGTGCGCTGCGCAAGGGCCCGGGCACGGTGGTGTTCCGCCACCTGGACAAGCTTTCGGCCGGCGAGCAGCGGTCGCTGGCCGCGGTGCTCGATGCGGCGCGGCTCGACGCGAGTGTGTGGGGCGTCGCGACGGTGTCGGAGGGTGAGCAGGACGGTCTCGACACCGACCTGATGCGCCACTTCCCGACGTCGGTCACCGTGCCGCCGCTGCGCCACCACATCGAGGACGTGCGCGTGCTCGTGCCGTTCCTGCTCGCGCAACTCGGCAAGGGCCCGCTGCTGCACTGCTCGCCGGCCGCGCTTCAGCTGCTGCTGCGCAACGAGTGGCCGGGCAACGTCGCCCAGCTGCGGCAGGTGCTGCGCAAGGTCGTGCACACCCGCCGCGCCGGCGTGATCGAGCCGGAGGACCTGCCGCCGGAGTGCCGCACGGTGGTCAAGCGCGTGCTCAACCCACTGGAGTCCCTGGAGCGCGACGCGATCGTGCGCAGCCTGCTGGACGCCGACGGAAACAAGTCCCGCGCGGCCCATTCCCTCGGCATGTCGCGGGCCACGATCTACCGCAAGATCCGGGACTACGGCATCGACATCCCGTCGTGAGCGGCGCCCGGATCAGGGTGTCCGGGATCGGGTGCTGGGAGGACGGCACATGATCGACCTGGAGCACGACCACGGCGTCGCGGTGGTCCGGATCCACGAGCACCCGGACTTCGAAATGCACTGCGGCACCATGGTTCCCGAGACCCTCGACCGCATCACGGCCGCCCTCGCCTACATCGGTGGCTCCCACGCGGTCGTCCTCACCGGCGGCGACGACGTCTTCGCCCGCGGCTTCGCGGGCGGCGCCGCCGACCGCCTGGAACGCGCGGTGCTCGCCATCGCGCAGCACCCGAGCCCGGTGGTCGCCGCCCTGGGCGGCGACGCCCTCGGCGCCGGCTACGCCCTCGCCGCGGCGGCCGACTCCCGCGTGATGTCGGCCGGTCGCCTCGGCCTCGGCGCGGGCGCCCGGGTCACCCCCGCCGTGACGGAGGTCCTGCGCCGCCACGCCGGCCCGGTCTGGCGCACGGTGTTCACGGGCGAGCGCACGTTCAGCCCGGAGTCTGCACTGGTTGCCGGGTTGGTCGAAACGTGTTGCGCGCCAACGGATCTGCTCACGGTGGCGGTGCGCCGGGCGGCTCGGCTGGCGGGTGGGGCGAAGCAGTTCTGCTGACTCCGCGCGGCGAGGGAGGTGCACTGCCGCTCGTACGATCGTGGGCCGGGCGGCGCGACCCGCGAGCCCGCCCCCGCACCGCTCAGCCGAACTCCTTGCGCACCTGCGGCAGCACCTCGGTCCCCAGCAGTTCGATCGCCTTCATCACCTTCGCGTGGGGCACGCCCGACCAGTCCATCTGCATGGCGTAGCGGTCGGCACCCGTCAGTTTGCCGACGGTGATGAGGCGGTCGGCGACCTCGTTCGGGCTGCCGACGAACAGGGCACGGGCGCCCTCGGTGAACTGGTCGTACTCGCGGCGCGTGGGCACGGCCCAGCCGCGCGAGCGGGCGCCCCACTTCATGGTCTCGAGCCAGTACGGGAAGAAGGTTTCCTTGGCGTCCTGGGAGTTCTCGGCGAGGAAGCCGATGGCGCCCATGGTCACGTCGTGTTCGTCGTCGGTGTGGTCGCCGGCCGCGGCGGCGCGGCGGTAGAGGTCGACGAGCGGGGCGAAGCGTTCGGGCTCGCCGCCGATCACGGCGTAGACCACGGGCAGGCCGAGCAGGCCGGCGCGGATCGAGGACTCCGGGTTGCCGCCGGTGCCGACGGAGATGCGCAGGCGCCGGCCGTACGGGCGCGGGTAGATGTGCGCGTTGTCCAGCGGCGGGCGGAAGCGGCCCGACCAGGTGATCGGGTCTTCGCGGTCGATGCGCAGCAGCAGGGCGAGCTTTTCCTCGAACAGCTCGTCGTAGTCACCGAGGTCGGCGCCGAAGAGCGGGAACGACTCGGTGAACGAGCCGCGCCCGGCGAGCAGCTCCGCGCGGCCGCGGCTGAGCTGGTCGAGCGTGGTGAACTGCTGGTACACGCGCACCGGGTCTTCGGTGGAGAGCACCGTGACCGCGCTCGCGAGCGTGATGTGCTCGGTCACGCTCGCCGCCGCGGCCAGCACGGTGGCGGGGTTCGAGATCGCGTAGTGCTCGAGGTGGTGCTCGCCCAGGCCGTAGAACCCGAGGCCGAGCTCGTCGGCGAGCTTGATGCGCTCCAGCGTCTCGGCGAGCCGCTGCGCCACCGACACCTGCTCGCCGGTGATCGGGTCGGGGGTGCGATCACCGAAGCTGTAGATACCGAGTTCCATGTCCACTTCCTCGCGAGGTCCTGGCGTCGAGCCTACCCGGAGTCGATGACGCGTCAACATTCTGCGCCGGTAGTGTCCGCGGTCACGGACTCAACCTTCGGGGCCGCCCATGCGTTGACCACGGTGGACCGGACAAGAGGAGTTGCCGATGCAGGCGAAGATCCGCGCGACCGTGCTGGTGGTGACCGCGGCCGCGCTCACGGCGTGCGCCGCACCGCAGGCGGCCACACCCACGCCCACACCGCTGGCCGACGCGTCGAGTCTCGCACCCGCCACCACCGTGACGACGCCTTCCTCGACGACCCCGCCGCCCCCGGCTCCGCCGTGCACGGTGAGCACCGGGGCGTGCGCGAGCCTGTCGCTGCGGCTGGCGTGGCTGCTGAAGGACGGCGTGGTCGTGCACGGCCCGGTGGCGATGGAACCGGGCGACGCGAGCCAGCCGACCCCCGTCGGCAGCTTCGCGGTCGCGTGGAAGGACAAGGTCCACACCAGCAGCGAGTACGGCGACTCGATGCCCAACTCGGTGTTCTTCGCCGCCGGGGGCATCGCCTTCCACGCCGGGCCGTTGGACAAGCCCTCCCACGGCTGCGTCCACCTCTCCGACGCCGACTCCGAGGTGTTCTTCGACGGGCTCCCGGTCGGAGCCTCGGTCCAGGTTGTGGCGTGATCCGTCCACACCGGACTCACCGGCGGAGGTGCGGCACCTCCGGCGAGTCAGTGTCGAGCGGCACGGACGGGCCGCGGACCAGTCCCAGTTGGACGGTCGGGCGCCGGCTCACCGTCGCGAGCGCCCAGCCCGTGGCGGTGCGCAGGCGGTTGCCCGGCATCGCCAGCAGGTGGTAGCCCCGCGTCACGAGCTTCGCGGGCCAGCCCGACAGCGGCAGGTGCAGGGGATTGGCGGCCGCGCGGCCCGCGCCGAGGTCGACGACGAACCCGAGGTCGTGGTGGCGGTACATGGCGGGCTTGCCGTAGCCGAGTGACGCGGCGACGTTGTGCCCGGCGAGCCGGCCCTGGCGTTCGGCGTGCTGCGCGGTCATGGCCGTGTACTCGCCGGGGCGCGTGAGGTCCGGCACGGCCGCGGCGTCGCCGCACGCGAACACGTCCGGGTGGCCCGGCACGCCGAGCTGTGCGGTCACCACCACGCGGCCCTTGGCCGTGGGCAGGCCGATGTCGGCCACCAGCGGGTCGGGCCGCACGCCGACGCACCACACGAGCGTGCGAGCGGGCACGCGCTCGCCGGTGGTGAGGGTGACGCCGTCGGCGTCGGCTCCGGACACCGAGGTCTTCATCAGCACTTCGACGCCGCGCTCGCGCAGCACCGCGTCCGCGGTCCGGCCCAGCCGTGGCGACAGCTCGGGCAGCACCCGGTCGGCGATGTCGAGCAGCAGCCACCGCACCGGCTGGCCCGCGAGCTCGGGGTGGCGCGCGGTGAGGGCCTCGGTGAACGGCGGGCCCTGCGCCGCGACCTCGGTGCCCGTGTACCCGGCGCCGACGACCACGAACGTGCAGCGCGCGGCGCGTTCCGCCGGGTCGTCGGCCGCGGCGGCGAGCTCGATCTGGCGGGTGATGTGGTCCCGCAGGTAGAGCGCCTCGGGCACCCCGCGAAAGCCGTGGGCGTTCTCGCAGACGCCGGGGATCGGCAGGAGCTTGTTCACGCTGCCGGCGGCGAGCACGAGCCGGTCGTAGGTCAGCTCGTGGGTGCGGTCCTCGGGGTCGGTGTAGCCCACCGTGTGCGCGTCGAAGTCCACAGTGGTCACTGCGCCGAGCACGAGCCGCACGCCGTGCAGGGTGTCCGGGATGGACACGGTGATGCTGCGCGGGTCGAGCAGGCCGGCCGCGACCTCGGGCAGCAGGGGCAGGTAGAGGAAGTAGTCGGTGGGGTTGACCACCACCACTTCCACGTCGTCGTCGGCGGTCTTCAGCAGCTGCTTCGCCGCGTTGTACCCGGCGAACCCGCCGCCCACGATCACGACCCGCATCACGTCTCCTGTCCCTCGGGGTGGTCCGGACACGCGAGGGCTACCCGGCGGCGGTGCCGGGTAACCCGGGCGCCGCCGGGTGGCTCAGCCCTGCGGCTGCGCGATGTTGACCATCCAGCCGATGCCGAACTTGTCGACGCACATGCCGAACTCGTCGCCCCACATCTGCTTTTCGAGGGGGACGGCGACCGTTCCGCCGTCGGAGAGCTTGCCCCAGTAGCCGCGCAGCTGGTCGCCGTCGTCGCCGGAGAGGCTCACCGAGATGTTGGTGCCCGGGTTGTGGTCCATGCCCGGCGGTGTGTCGGCCGCCATCAGCGTGAACCCGTTGTCGGTGGTGAGCTGGGCGTGCATGATGTTGTCCGCCGCGGGGGAGTCCGCCATGCCGGATTCCCCGAACGTCATGATCGTGAGCGTTCCGCCGAACACGTCCCGGTAGAACTCCATCGCCTGCCGGGCGTCGTCGCGGAAGCTGATGTACGGGTTGAGGATCGAAGCCACCGGACACTCCTTCGTCGTGGACGGGAATGAATCCTCGCAGAAGACGCAGGGCCGGACAACGGGTTCGCTCCTGCGGGTGAAGAAGCCGAATTCCCGTAACGGGAACGGGCGGCGGTACCGCGGAGTTTTTGTTGGTGTGTGGCGTTTTCCGGCGTTGCCGGTGAAAAGATTTCGGTTCGTGCCGCGCTCACGGGTCGGTGGTGAGCTTTCCGCGGAGCTGTTCGAGGGTCTGCGACAGCAGCCGCGACACGTGCATCTGCGAAATGCCCACGCGATCGGCGATCTGGGTTTGCGTGAGGCCGCCGAAGAAGCGCATCACGAGGATGGCGCGTTCGCGCTGCGGCAGTTCCCGCAGGAGCGGTTCGAGGGCCTCGTGGTTTTCGATGTGCTCGAGTGCCGAGTCCTCTTCGCCGAGGGTGTCGGCGAGCGAAAGGGGTTCCGCGTCGTCGTGCACGGGCTTGTCCACCGACAGCGTCTGGTACGCGTTTCCGGCGATCAGGCCTTCGTGAACCTCGTCGACGTCGAGCCCGAGGTGCTCGGCGAGCTCGGTCGGTGTGGGCGAGCGCCCGAGCGTCTGCGACAGCGCGCTCGATCCGTGGCTCAGCGCCAGGTGCAGTTCCTTGAGCCGGCGCGGCACGCGCACCGACCAGCCGGTGTCGCGGAAGTGGCGGCGGATCTCGCCCATCACGGTGGGCACGGCGAACGACAGGAAGTCGGGGCCGCGGTCGGGGGTGAACCGGTCGATCGCGTTGATCAGCCCGATGCGGGCCACCTGCACGAGATCCTCGCGCGGTTCGCCGCGGCCGGTGAAGCGCGTGGCGATGTGCTCGGCCACGGGGAGGAACTCCGTGACGAGCCGCTCGCGCAGGCGCGGTCGCCGGGGGTCGTCCGCCTCCAGGGCGGCGAACTCCTCGAACAGCGGCACCGTGTGGGCGTATTCGTCGCGGCGCCGAGTGATCGGCTGCTGGTTCACCGGGCCGTCCCCGCGCCCAGCTCCAGGTGGATCGACAGCGTGTTGCCGGCCGAAGCCGACGCCGGGGCGCTGGTGGCCGACACGGAGGTGGCCAGGGTGGTGAGCACGTGCCAGCCGAAGCTGCGCTCGCTGGGCAGCCGGGCGTGGCCGGTCGTGGTCTCCACGGTGATGGTGATGCCCTCGGGTGCCACGCGGAAGCGGCACGTCATCGTCTCGCCGAAGTCCGCGAGCTCCACGAGCTGCGCGCACGCCTCGTCCACGGCCATCTTGGCATCGGCGATCGCGTCGAGCCCGTAGTCGGCGCGGGCGGCCACCGCCTGCGCCAGCATCCGCACCAGCGGGATCTGCCCGGTCTCCGCGGGCAGGCGCAGCTCGACCACCTCCGCGAGCAGGTCGTCGACCGCCGGCATCCCGTGGCTCGGCGAGCTGCCGGCTCCTTCGTTCTCCATGACCCCCGGTTACCCACGCGGCCCCGGTCCGACACGTCGAATCCGTGGGACGCGTGGTGCAGGAGGGGAGCGGCACCGCGTGTGGGACAGGCGATCGGATGCAGTAATGTCCTGAGAGGACCCGTTAAAGCGCTAGCGGCCAGTAGTGGCGCGCGCCCGGGTCTCGCCTGGTCTGCGGCGCCCTTCAAGTACCCAAGAGAAGGGGCCAGGGAAACATGACCGGCGGCCAGGAACGGCTATCCGCACGGCTTGACGAAGTCACCGTGGCGATGGAGTCGCTGACCGCGATGCTCGACCACCAGGAACTCGATCTCGGGCAGATGCTGCAGGCGGTGTGCGAGCACGTGGTGCAGGTGGTGGCCGGGGCTGACATGGCGAGCATCACCTTGGTGCGCGACGGGGTCGGGGAGACCGTCGCCAGCACCGACCAGCGCGCGGTGAACTTCGACCGCGAGCAGTACCGCATCGGGGACGGGCCGTGCCTGCGCGCGGCCGAGACGGGTGTGCCCGTCCGCGTCGGGGTCGGCGCGGTCGCCGACCAGTGGCCGCAGTTCGCGTCGGCCGCCGAAGAGCTCGGCGTGGCGAGTTTCCTCGCGGCGCCGCTCACCGTCGACGGCGACATGAGCGGCGCCATGAACTTGTTCGGGTTCGGCGAACACGGGTTCAGCGACCTCGAGGTGAAAATCCTCGAGCTCTACACCGCGACGGTGGTGTTCGGCCTGCGCAGCGCGCGCCGGTACTTCGACGCGCAGGAGCTGGTGGCCCAGCTCAACCGGGCGCTGGCCACGCGCGCGGTGATCGACCAGGCCAAAGGCATCCTGATGGCCGCCCACCGCATCACCGCCGAAGAAGCTTTCCAACGCCTCGTGAAGCGTTCGCAGGACGGAAACCGCAAGCTCTACGACGTGGCGGCCGAGTTCGTGGCCGCCGTGTCCAGTTTTACCTGACCCCGCCCCGCGCCGGTACGCGTGCCCGCGCGCGACACTGGGTACATCCCCACGGGGACCTCAGTCCGGAAGCAGGTGAACCACATGGTGCAAGTGCGGGTCCAGGGCCTGGCCGTCGTCGCTCAGGAGGTGGCGCCGGTGGTGCTGCTGCGTGAGGAAACGGGGCAGCGCCGCTGGCTGGCCATCACCATCGGGGCGCCGGAGGCACAGGAGCTGGCCGCGGCGCAGGAGCAGGTCACATCGGCGCGGCCGGGCACGGTCGAGCTCATCCTCGAGGTGGTGTCGGCGTTCGGCCGGCACGTGACGAGCGTCGAGGTCACCGAGCTGCGGGACAGCATCTTCCACGCCGACCTCGTGCTCTCCGACGGCGTGCGCGTGTCGGCGCGGCCCAGCGACGCGATCGCGGTGGGCCTGCGCGCCCACGCGCCCATCGACGTCGCCGAGGCGGTGCTCGCCGAGGCGGCGGTCGACGTGACCGTGGCCGGCGGCGAGGATCCGGCCGAGGCGCTCGGCGGTGAACCGGGCGAGGGCACCGAAGACGAGATCCGGCAGTTCCGCGACCTGCTCGACGAGGTCAGCCCGGACGACTTCCGCGACCCCGGCACGGCCTGAACGGGAATAGCGATCACCGCTCGTGATGTTGAACGAGCAGGCCGATGCGGTGACGCACCGGCCGCGAGACGATGGCCGCCACCCTGGCTCCGGGTGGCGGCCATCCTCGTGTCGAAGGGAGCTCAGCCGCGCAGCTGCGGTGGCTCGCCGTCCACGCCCAGGTCGACCTCGGCCTCGAAGGTGTTGTGCTCGTGGGTGGGCACCGGCTGGGCGAGGTCGGTTCCGAGGTCGAACCCGGCGTGCTCGGCGGCTTCGGCGAGCCCGGTGCTGTCGTCGGACTTGTGCCGGTGGTGGCGCTCCATCATCCCGCCATCTTGGGCAGTCCGGTCCTCACCGGACAACCAACGGAGGGTGAACGCGCCTCAGGTCGTGAGCGGTCGCTGCTCGGGCACGTCGACGGGGGAAGGCCCTCGGCGGCGCCGGGGCGTTCGCAGCCCAGCGGCATGAGCTGCAACAGTCGGCGAGCCGGGTGCGAGTCGCCGGGATCCACGTAGAAGTCGGTGTCGAACAGCCGCGCGAGCAGCTGCATGCGCCGCAGGACCTTCAGGCCGGCGACGGCGAGGAAGGTGGTGCGGCCCAGGTCGATGATCACCACGCCGACCGCGCTGCGGATGCGGGCTTCGACGACTTCCTCGAGGTGGGGCGCGGTGCACAGGTCCACCTCGCCGACCACCTCCACCACGGACGCGCCGGGAACGGGACGGTGGACGTGCAGGTGGAGCAGCCCGTGGGGGTCGACGTGGTCGACCGGGCCGGCTGAAGATTTCGTGCGGCGTAGGGCGCTCATGGCGGCCCGCCTCTCGTTGGTCGCGCCCGGGCGGCGGCCGGGCGGCCGGAGTTCGCACATCCCAGCCGATCGGCGCCGACGCTCCCTGAGCGCGGTAAAAATCGCGGCGGCTGGTGGCTCAACCGAGTTCCAGCGTAGTGCAAGTGCACTACGGCCGCCAGCCGCCGCGCGAGTGGCTACCGCCGCACCTGCCGGCCCGCAGCGATGTAGGCGTTGGAATCGCCGAGGAACGAGAACACCACGCCGATCACCGCGGCCACCGCCGACACGTAGCTCAGCCAGGTGCCGCCGTCGCTCCTGAGCAGCGACAACACCTGCAGTGCGGTGAGCACGGTCAGCACGATGCGCGCCCAGTTGCGCCCCGCGCGCAGCTTCACCGCGAAGAGCAGGTACAGCAGCGCGATGACCACCGCGATGACCACGCCGATCACGAGCGCGATGTTCGCCGCCTGGTCGAGCTGGGCTTCACTCAGCGTGCTGTTCGTGCCGCGGGCGGCGTCGATCAGCTCGTCCTTCTGCCCGAACAGCAGCAGACCACCGACGATGCCGATCACGGTCGAGGCGACGAACGCCCAGAACGCGACCGTGATGGTGGTCGGCACGGCCGGACGTGCGGGTTCGCCATAGGGAGGTGGGGTGGACTCCTCGGGAAATCTTGGCAGATCGCTCATACAGGGACGTTAGGCCCGGCCGCGCGGTCGCGCATCACGACGAGGGAACCGCGCCCGTGGCGCTCTCCAGTGTCGGGTGGATCTCCAGCACCGAGTCGAGGTGCAGGAGGCTGATCGGGCGCAGCAGCCCGCGCTGCCGCGTCACGATGCGGAACGCGACGCCGGCCTCGATCGCGCGGCCACGGATGTCGATCAGCACCGACAGGCCGCTGGAGTCGCAGAACGGCACGTCGGACAAATCCGTGACCAGCACTTCCGGACGGCTTTCGAGCGCCGCGGCCAGTGCACCGCGCAATGCCTCCGACACCGCCGTGTCGATTTCGCCGGCTGCGGTGACCACGGTCACGCCGGGACCGGCCGTGGTGGAGATGTCGAGGGTGGGCAGACGGCGCGCGCCGGGCCCTCTGAGGTCGTCGGTCACGACGGGTAACCTCCCGGGATCACGGGCCCGCCCCGGCAGCCACCGGCAGCAGGCCCTGGTGCCCGGTGGGTGGCCGGGACACGGTCTGGTGACGGCTGGGTGCTCAACCGTGGTCGGACCGAATTTAACAGCCCGTGCGCGACCAGGCCGAGTGAGCCGTCACCGGCGTGGCGGATCTCCGTTGGCCACGGTGGGTGAGAGGTGGGGTGGGGTCGGGGTGCGTGAGCGGTTCGAGCCATGACGTCGTTCCTGCCTCGGCCGGTGCGGTTGTGGACAACTGCGAAGGCGGTGGTCAGTCCCCTGGCGCCCTGCCCCACACCCGGGCAAGACCCTGGGCACACCGATACCTCACTCGGGAAGGCGCGGCAGACGATCAGCGGGCTGAATTGCCTTGCCGGACAAGAGAACGCTCACCCAGGGGTTGCCGGTCAGTGGCACGGGAACGGGCCGGACGTGCGGACAAACCGCCTGAACGCGGGGAAGCCGGGCCGGGGATCTTGTCACCACGCCCCGGTTTTGGTTGTGTCGGGGCGAACCCCGGTCGCGGCCGCCAACGTGGGCGCGGGTTCCCGCGGCGCTCCCCACGCCGCCGGGTCCGCTGGGTTTTCCCCGTGAAACGAAGGAATCTGCATGCCGCGCTTGCGAAGAGTGCTGTGTTCGGTGACGGCCGCCGCGGCCGCCGTGACGGTGGCGGCCGGGTCGGCGACCGCCGCGTCCCCGGCAGACCGAGAGGCCCAAGCAGCCCGAGCCCAAACCCAAGTCCAAGCCCCTCTTTCCACGAGCGTCCACGAATGGCTCACCAACCCCGGTGACGCGACCCCGGTCGACACGCAGCTGAGCTGGCAGAGCCCGGCCGCGGTGGCGCCGACTACGGTGCGGCTCGATCCGAACGTGAAGTTCCAGACCGTGTCCGGCTTCGGCGCCGCCATCACCGACTCGTCGGCGCACGTGCTCTACGGCCTCGCCCCGGGCAACCGCGACGAGGTCATGAAGAACCTGTTCGACCCGCGCGCCGGCGCGGGCATCAGCTTCCTGCGCCAGCCCATCGGCGCGTCGGACTTCGCCGTCGGGCAGGACTACAGCTATGACGACATGCCGGCCGGGCAGACCGACTACGACCTCAAGCACTTCTCGATCGCGCACGATGAGGCCCAGATCCTGCCTTTGGTGCGCCAGGCGAAGAAGCTGAACCCGAAGCTGGAGATCGTCGCGAGCCCGTGGAGCATGCCGGGCTGGATGAAGACCTCCGGCTCGATGATCGACGGCAAGCTCATCGACTCGCCGCGGATCTACCGCGCCTACGCCCAGTACCTGGTGAAGTTCCTGCAGGCCTACCGCAAGGCCGGGGTCCACGTGGACTACCTGACCGTGCAGAACGAGCCGCAGGCCCTGGAGCGCGACAACTACCCGGGCACCGACCTGCCGTGGCAGCAGGAGGCGAAGGTGATCGAGGCCCTCGGCCCGGCCATCCACGCGGCGGGGCTCGACACGAAGATCCTCGGCTTCGACCACAACTGGAGCGAGCACCCCGGTGACATCGCCTCGCACCAGCGGGCGGGGGAGGACCCGCAGCCGGCGTACCCCTACGACCTGCTGTCCACCCCGGCCGCGAAGTGGCTGGCGGGCACCGCCTACCACTGCTACTACGGCTCGTCCGACGCGCAGACGCCGCTCAAGGCGTCGTTCCCCGGCAAAGACATCTTCATGACCGAGTGCGAGGGCGGCGACTCGTCCACGATCCTCGGCGTGATGAAGAACTGGGGCCGCAGCTCGATCGACTGGAACATCGCGCTCGACGAGAACCACGGCCCGCACCTCGGCGGCTGCGGCACCTGCAACGGCACGATCACCGTGAACTCGCAGACGAAGGCCGTGACCTACAACGACCAGTACCGCGACATCGAGCACTTCTCGAAGTTCGTGCCACCGGGCGCGGTGCGCATCGCCTCGTCGGTGGTCTACACCAGTGGGGACAGCACGCCGATCGAGGCCGTGGCGTTCACGAACCCCGACCGCTCGACGACCGTGGTCGCGCTGAACACGGCGAAGGCCGAGCAGAAGTTCACGGTCGTCTCGGGTGAGCGCTCGTTCGACGCGACCGTGGGCGCCGGCGCCACCGCCACGTTCCAGTGGAGCGGCCGTTGACCGATCGCGGGAGAGCGGGGCGGCGGACGACCTGCCGCCCCGCGCTCCACGCGCTACGTTCGGGTCATGACGGGACTGCCGGCCACGATGCGGTCGTGGCGGGTCACGGCGCCGGGGCCGGTCGCCACCGGGCCGTTGCGGCGCTGCTGCGGGCCAGTGCCCGAACCGGCGCCGGGTGAGCTGCTCGTGCGCGTGCTCGCGTGCGGGGTGTGCCGCACGGATCTCCATGTGGCGGAAGGGGATCTGCCGGTGCACCGGCCGGCGGTCACGCCGGGCCACGAGGTGGTCGGCGAGGTCGTCGCCACACCCGGCGCCGGGTTCGCGATCGGTGACCGCGTGGGCATCGCCTGGCTGCGCCACACGTGCGGCACGTGCGAGTTCTGCTTGCGGGGCACGGAAAACCTCTGCCCCGGATCGCGGTACACGGGCTGGGACGCCGACGGCGGCTACGCCGAGTACGCAGTGGTCCCGGCGGACTACGCCCACCGGCTGCCCGCCGGCTACTCCGACGACGAGCTCGCACCGCTGCTGTGCGCCGGGCTCATCGGCTACCGCGCCCTGCTCCGGGCGGAGGTCCCCGAGGGCGGGCGCCTCGGCGTGTACGGCTTCGGCGGCAGCGCGCACCTCGCCGCGCAGGTGGCGATCGCGCAGGGCGCCCGGGTCCACGTGGTCACCCGCAGCCGCGCGGCGCAGCGGCTGGCGCTCGACCTCGGTGCCGCGTCGGCGGGTGATGCGGGGGAGCCGCCGCCCGAGCCGCTCGATTCGGCGATCCTGTTCGCCCCCGCGGGCGGGCTGGTGCCGGTCGCGCTGGCGGCGCTCGACCGCGGGGGCACTCTCGCCATCGCGGGCATCCACCTCACCGAGGTGCCCGCGCTGGACTACGCGCGGCACCTGTTCCAGGAACGGCAGGTCCGCAGCGTCACGGCGAACACGCGCGCCGACGCCCGCGAGTTCCTCGCGTTCGCCGGCCGGCACCGGCTGCACGTGACCACGCGCCCGTACCCGCTCGACCACGCCGACCGGGCGCTGGCCGACCTCGCGGCGGGGCGGTTCACCGGCGCCGCCGTGCTGCGGACGTGACGGGATTTTCCGTCCGGGTCACCGTGGTGGCCGTTGTCGGGTCAGGAGAACCCACGTTACGGTGACCGGGATGTGGATCGACGTCCTACTGCGCGGGCACCCCGCGCGGGTCGAGGAGTCGAGCGGCCGGCCGTTGTCCGACAACTCGGTCTGCCCGGCGCTGAAGCGCTTCGCCGCTTCCGGTGCCGTCGGGCGAGGCTCACTCGAGCCGGCGGATCGGCTCCGGGCGCTCGCTGCGAGGGAAAGCGCTCTTGCGGCGCGGGCCGAACGGTTGACGAAGCCGGCGCAGGCACAAAGAGGACCCGTGGCGCCCGCCGGCCGAGCAGGAACCGAGCCGGCCCGCGAGTGCGTGTGCGGGGCCCGAACCCCCCACCCGACAAGGAGTGTTCGCCATGACCACCACCGAGCGTGCGCCGCGGCTGCCCTTCGACCGGCCGAACGTGCTGGAGATCGCGCCCCTGTACCAGGTTCTGCGCCGTGAGGGCCCGATCTCGCCGGTGACGACGCCGGCGGGTGACCCGGCCTGGCTCGTGACCCGGTTCTCCGAAGCCCGCGCGGTGTTCGGCGATCCGCGGTTCGGCCGTTCGCACCCGAAGCCGGAGGAGGCCTCGGTGGTGTCGGACGCGGCCGTGCTCAGCGGCCCGCAGGGCACCCACGACAACGAGCAGGCCGAGCACGCCCGGCTGCGGCGGCTGCTCGTGCCGGCATTTTCTGCCAACCGCATGCGCAAGCTCGGCGAGCACATCCAGGAGCTCACCGACCGGTGTCTCGACGAGCTCGAAGCCGCGCACGACGCGGCCGGCGGCGAACCCGTGAACCTGCACGAGCACCTGTCGTTCCCGCTGCCGGTGCTGGTGATCTGCGAGCTGCTCGGCGTGCCGTACGCGGACCGTGAGAAGTTCCGCGGTCTGTCCGACCGCATCGGCGTGCTCGACAGCGGGGGCGACGCGAAGCTGGCCATGGACGAGTTCGCGGCCTATCTGGGCGAGCTGGCCGCGAAGAAGCGCGCGGAGCCGGCGCAGGACGTGGTGTCCGACCTCGTCGCCGCGCAGGCCGACGACCCGACCTTCACCGACGACGACCTCGCCCGGCTGGGTGCGGGCCTGCTGTTCGCCGGCCACGAGACCACGTCGAACCGCATCGACCTCGGCGTGCTGTTCCTGCTCGCCGACACCGCCCGCCGCGACGCGCTCGCCGCCGACCCGGACGGCCGCACGCACAGCACGGTCGAGGAGATCCTGCGGATGTCCGCTCCGGGCGGGCTGGGCCTGCTGCGCTACGCCCACGAAGACGTCGAGCTCGGCGGCGTCACCCTCCGCCGCGGCGACGCCGTGATGATCTCCACCGCCTCGGCCAACCGCGACGCGGAGGCCTTCGCCGACCCCGACGAGTTCGACGCCGACCGCAAACCCAACAACCACATCGCCTTCGGCTACGGCGGCTACTTCTGCATCGGCGCGAGCCTCGCGCGCACCGAGCTGCGAGTCGTCTTCAGCACGCTGTTCCGCCGCTTCCCGGGCCTGCGGCTCGCGGTGGACGTCTCCGACCTCGACGTGCGGTCCAACCGGCTCACGGGCGGGGTGGCGAACGTGCCGGTCACCTGGTGACGTGAACGGACGGTGAAACTGCCCTCGCGCGCCGTCGGGGCATGTTTAAGGGTCGGGCGTGAACTTCTTCGCGCGGGCGGTGCTGGGGTCGGGGCGGCTGCCCGAACCGGTGCGGGCGGGGCTGACGGCCGAGGGGGTGGTGTACCTGGCGGAGGGCTCACCGGCTCCGTCCGCTACCGCGGGTACCGCGCCCCGGGGGTGTGGCGGTTCGGCGCCGTGGACGCCACCGCGGGCGCTCTCGTGGTGACGCGGCAGCGGCTGCTGGTGTGGCTCACCGCCGGCGAGCAGAAGGGCAAGCACATCGACGTGCCGCTGCGCGCGGGCCGGCCCTTCGGCGTCGCTGTGCTGGCGCAGGAGCGGCGGCTGGTCCTCGGGTACGAACCGGGGACCTTCCACGCCGACCGCGGCGGTCACGTCGAGGTGCGGTTCAAGACGGCCGAGGCGCCGCGGATCGCGGCGCTGCTCGGAGCCGGCTGAACCACCCGAGCCGCACACTCCCGAACGGGTTATCATCGGTAGAGAAATCCCGTATCAACGCTATGACGTGCGTAACATTGATACGCGAGCGCGATATCCGGAGTACACTGGCGGTATGGACATCCGCACCCAAATGCTGGAGGCCGCCGAGAAACTGCTCGACGCCTCGCCCGATCGGGACATCTCCACGCGCGCCGTGTGCGAGGCGGTGGGGGTGGGGGCGCCGATGCTGTACCGACTGTTCGGGGACAAGAACGGGTTGATGTCGGCGGTGGTGGACCACGGGTTCGAGCGGTACCTGGCGGGGAAGCGGGCGGCCCAGCCGTCGGCCGACCCGGTCGCCGATCTGAAAACCGGCTGGGACAACCACATCGCCTTCGCCCGGGCTCACCCGGCCGTGTACCGGCTGATGTACTCGCCCGCGTTCGCCGAGGTGCCGGGTGCCGCCCAGGAGGCGCTGCGGCTGCTGCGCGAGTCGCTCGTGCGGATCGCCGCCATCGGGCGCCTGCGCGTGGACCCCGACGCCGCCGCGCAGCGCGTGATGTCGGCGAACATCGGCGTGGCGCTCAACATGGTCACCCAGCCCGACATCTACACCGATCCCGAACTGTCCACCCGCGTGCGAGACGCGGTGCACGACAGCCTGCTCACCCCGGAAAACGGCACCGCCACCGCCGGCACCGAAGCGCAACTGCCCACGACGGCGTTGCAGCTCGCCGCGCTGCTGCGGGCCGAGGACGCGCCGCTGGGCGCCGAGGAGACGCAGCTGATGCTCAAGTGGCTCGACGGGCTGGCCAAGGACTGACGCGTCCGAAGTGGACGATCGACCGCGTCACGGCTCCGTGAGCACCAGGTCCAGCAGCCCGGGGAACCGCGCGTCGAACTCCGTGCGCCGCAGGCGGTTGTAGCGGCGGGGGCCGCGGTCGAGCTGTTCGAGCAGGCCCGTGGAGCGCAGCACCGCGAAGTGGTGGCTCGCCGTGGCCTTGGACACCGGCAGGTCGAAGGTGCCGCACGTGCGGGAGAAGTCCGGCTCGTCCGACAGCTCGCGCAGGATGGTGCGGCGCACCGGGTCGGTCAGCGCGTCGAGCGCCTGCTGCAACGTGACCTCGGCCGGATCCGTGTGGGTCAGCGTCCGCGCCATGCCGCCTCCCAAGCGTTTTCTCGTGGCGCTGCCGATGGTACCCGCGCGCGCCGGCTCAGACCGAGGAGATCGTGGCCGTTCCCGTGTCCAGGAACGGGTGCGACGCGGTCACGGTGATCGTCCCGGGCGTGTCGCGCATCGAGCGGACCCACACCGCCGCCGCGCCGCCGAGGGCGCCGAAGTCCAGGAACGGGTCTCCGATCAGGATTCCCGGCCCCTCGACCGCTACGCTGAGCACCCCGCGGGCGTGCGGGCGCGGCGCGCCGTAGCGGTCGACCGACCGGAGCGTGACGCGCGTGGTGTCCTGGCCGTCGGCCGTGATGGCGCCGTCGTCGGCAGCCACGGCGAGCGTGTCGAACGTCGGGTCGGCGCTGAACCGGCGGCGCAGCACCGTCTGCCCCTTCACCCGGCCCTCGATCGTGAGGTCCGGCCGCGCCCGCCCGGTCACGGTGAGGTTCACCAGGAACGGCGGGTGCTTCAGGTGCGGGAACCGCGCGTGGTCGGGCTGCACGGTGACCGGCCGCCGCCCCGCGACCGTGACCACGAGCTGGTCGCAGTTGGACCAGATCAGCGCGTTGCGCCCGGGTCCGCCGCGGGGTGAGCCGGGCCCGAAGTCCCAGTAGAACGCGGGCTCGATCACCGCGCCGCGCGACGGCGCGCGCTGGGCGCGGTAGAACCCCGCACCCAGCTTGGGAATCCGGAAGAAGTCGACCACACCGGGGTACTTCACGCCCCGCAGCGAGTGGTACCAGCCCGACGGGTAGTCGAAGCCGCACCACGCGATCAGCCCGCAGTAGCGCGGGTCGGCCGCGGCGTGTTCGTGCACCCACGCGTGCAGCATGCTCTGCTCGCGCTGCACGTCCGCGGAGTCGGTGCGGCGGAAGTACGGCGCGCCCACGAGCGTGCCGACCGCTTCGCTCACCAGGTACGGCACGCCGTGGCGCGGCGGGCGCAGCGGCGGCGGCGCGTTGCGCGAGGGCGGCTTGCTGTAGTCGTTGAAGGAGAAGACCCCACCGTTCTCCTTGACCGGGTACAACGGTTGGACGTACCCCTTCTGCCCGGCCACCGCTCCGGTGCACGGGCGCATCGGGTCGAGCTCCGCGGCCAGCTGGTCGGTCTTGCCGTAGAGCGTGTACTGGCCCAGGGTCTCGTTCACGCGGGTGCCCCACACGATGATCGACGGGTGGTTGCGGTCGCGCACGATCATGTCGTGCACGTCGCGCACCGCGAGCTCCTGCCACGCCGTGTCGCCGACGTGGTCCCAGCCCGGCAGCTCCTCCCACACGAGGATGCCCAGCTCGTCGCACGCGTCGAGGAACGCGGGCGACTGCGGGTAGTGCGAGCAGCGCACCATGTTGACGTTGAGCTCGTTCTTGAGGATCTCGGCGTCGCGCCGCTGCACGCGTTCGGGCATGGCGCCGCCGACGAACGGGTACCACTGGTGGCGGTTGAGCCCGAAGAGCTTGAGCGGACGGCCGTTGAGGCGGAAACCGTCCACAGTGAACTGGGCATCGCGCAGGCCGGTGCGCACGGGGTAGGTGTGGACCTTGCGCCCCGCCACCGAGAGCGTGACGAGGATGTCGCACATCGCCGGGTCGTCGACGTCCCACAGCTTCACCGCGTCGAGGCCTTCGAGCGTGACGGTGGCGTTCGTCTCGCCCTGGCGCAGCCCGGTGATGTCGGTGACGGCGCCGGCAATCTCGGTGCCGGCCTGGCTCAGCGTCGCGGTGAGCCGCACCGGTCCCTTCACGGCCTTACCGGCGTCGACGGTGCAGTGCACCACCACGGCCCGGTTCGGCGTGAGCACGGCGATCTGCTGGGCGTACACATCGGACAGATGGGCCTGCGGGGTGCCGTAGAGGTTCACCGCGCGGTAGATCCCGGCGGGCTGGTAGAAGTCGATGGCCGTCGGGTTCGGGTACTCCGGCAGGTCGGGCGGCGTGTCCTGCTGCCACCGGCCGTCGACGGCCACGGCGAGCACGTTGTCCTTCTCCGAAAGCAACCCGGTCACCTCGCAGGTGAGCGGCAGGTAGCCACCGCTGCGGGCGGCGACGCGGCGGCCGTTGAGGAACACCGTGGTGGCGCTGAGAACCCCGTCGAACCGGAGGAACGCGCGGTTCTTGCGCAGCTGCGGCGGCACGAGGAAGTGCTGGCGGTACACCCACAGGTGCTGCCAGTCGTTCGGTTGCCAGCTCTGCCACGAAAGCGGCGTGACGCAGTGGGGCACCGACACGAGCGTCATGGACCGGTCGTCGAAGTCCACGTCGGTGCAGCCCGGCACGAACTTGCCGAACAGCCAGTCGGCGCCGAAACCGCCCGTCGCCTCGACCGGAGCCGGGTGGTTCAGCGCGGCCGAGATCGCGCCGGACGCGGCGATGGCCGCGCCGGCGGCCCCGGCACCGAGCAGGAACGTGCGCCGGGCGTGACCGGTTCTCGGAGCCGCGGTGCCCCCGGGTTCTTCCGCCGCCATGCCTACGCGCTCTGCCGGCCGCCGGACTCGTCGTACCCCGCCTGGGTGGCGAGGATGTCGACGGCGTGGTCGCGCAGCCAGGTGAACAGCGTCGAGAGGTGGTCGCCGGTGCCGCGGCCGAGCGGAGTGAGGCCGTAGGTGACCTGCGGGGGTGTGGTGGGTTCGACCTCGCGCCACACGAGGCCGTCGCGGACGAGGGTGCGCAGGGTCTGCGCGAGCATCTTCTCGCTGATCCCGTCGATGCTCCGGCGCAACTCGAAGAACCGCAGTTCCCGCTGCCGCAAGGCGATCAGCACCCACACGCCCCAGCGGCTGGTCACGTGGTCGAGCACCGTGCGCGCCGGGCAGTCGGTGTGAAACACCTCATACCCGTCGCGGCTCGACCGGCCCGCGAACTGCGTCCATTCCTCCATGTCGTGAGCTTACTTAAAGGTGCGTCCTTCCGGCCCCGGGACGCGCACGGCACCTTCGTGACCACTGTGGAACCTGAGAAACGGGGTACGGAGATGATCGTGGTGACGGGGGCGACCGGAAACGTCGGCCGCCCACTGGTGGCAGCGCTGGCGGCGGCGGGCGCGGAGGTGACGGCGGTGTCGCGGACGGTGCCCGCCTCGCTGCCCGCGGGTGTGGCACACCGCGTCGCGGACCTGGCGGCACCGCAGACGCTGCGCGAGGTACTGAGCGGCGCCGACGCGCTGTTCCTCTTCCCGGGCGGCCCGGTCCCGGTCGAGGTGGCGGATGTCGTGAAGTCCGTGCCCCGCCTCGTGCTCCTGTCGTCGCAGGGCGCGGCGACGCGGCCCGACGCGTACGGCTTCTTCACGGCGTACGAACAAGCTGTGCGCTCGGTGGTGCCGATGGCGACCGTCCTGCGCCCGAGCGGGTTCACCACGAACACGCTGGCGTGGGTGCCTTCGGTACGGGCTTCGCGGGTCGTGGCGGCCCCGTTCGGCGACGTCGCCCTTCCGTTCGCCGACCCGGCGGACGTCGCGGCGGTCGCCGCGGCGGCCCTGCTGGACGAGGCGCACGACGGCGCCGAGTACACGGTGACCGGCCCGGAAGCCCTGACTCCGCGCGAACGCGTGGCCGCGCTCGCGGCCGCACTCGGTGAACCCGTCCGCTTCGCCGACCAGACGCCGGCCGAGGCCCGCGCGGCGATGCTGGAGTTCATGCCGCCGCCCATCGCCGACGCGACGCTCGCCGTGCTGGGCTCGCCGCTGCCCGCCGAACGCGCGGTGAGCCCCGACGTCGAGCGCGTGCTGGGCCGCCCGGCCCGGACGTTCGCCGAGTGGGTGGCGGAGTCCGTGGCCGCGTTCCGCTGACGCGTCAGGCGGTCCGGCCGGCGTGGTCGCCGAGGAGGTCGACCAGGTCGGTCAGCGCCTGGCCCAGCGGCAGGTCCACCCGCACGCGCGCGTGGGCGTCGCCGCGGGTTTCCCCGCGGTTGACGATGAGGACGGGTTTGCCGGTTTTCGCTGCGTGGCGGACGAAGCGCAGGCCGGACATGACCGTGAGGGACGAGCCGAGGACGAGGACCGCCGCGGCTTCGTCGACCAGGCGGTAGCAGCGCTCGACCCGCGGCCGCGGCACGTTTTCGCCGAAGAACACCACGTCGGGCTTCAGCACACCGGCGCAGGCCGTGCAGTCGACGAGCGTGAAGGTGCGCACGGCGTCCTCGGCGAGGTCGACGTCGCCGTCGGGGTTGACGCGGGTGGCGGTGCCGCCGAAGTCGGGGTTGGCGGTGCGCAGGCGGTCATCGAGCTCTCCACGCGGGGTGACCCGGCGGCAGCCGAGGCAGATCACGCGGTCGAGGTTGCCGTGCAGCTCGACGACGCCGCGCGTGCCCGCCGCGCGGTGCAGGCCGTCGACGTTCTGCGTGATCACGCCGGACAGCAGGCCGGCCTCACGCAGCGTCGCGACGGCGCGGTGCCCGGAATTGGGCTCGGCGCGCGCGATGGTGCGCCAGCCCAGGTGGCTGCGCGCCCAGTAGCGGCGCCGGCCCTCGGGGCTGCCGGTGAACTCGTCGTACGTCATCGGGGTGTGCCGGCGCAGGCTGCCGGATTCGCCGCGGTAGTCGGGGATGCCGGACTCGGTCGAGATCCCCGCCCCGCTCAGCACCACCACGCGACCGCGGGCGACGACCTCGGCCACCTCGGCCACGCTGGAGGTGCGCGGGAGCGGTTCACCCGTGCCGGTCCAGCTCAGGGTCGGTCGTGTCCGCACCTGATCAGCTTACGCACCCACGAGCTCGCGTTCGAGGTCCTCGAGGCTGCGGCCCTTCGTCTCCGGCATCAGCCGCCACACGAACAGGAACGCCAGCGCCGTCATCACGGCGAAGAACAGGAAGTTCAGCCCGGCTCCGAACGCGTCGAGCAGCTGCGGGAACACCAGCGCGACCGCCAGGTTGAACAGCCAGTTGAACACCACGCACACACTCACGGCCGCCGCGCGGATCCGCAGCGGGAACAGCTCCGGCAGCGCCACCCACTGCACCGGCCCCCACGACACCGAGAACGACGCGATGTACACCGCGATCCCGGCGAGCGTGAGGCCGAGCACCACCGGTCCCTTTCCCGGCCCGCCGAGGTTGACCACGGCCAGCAGCACCATCGCCGCGCACATGCCGAGCGCGCCCACGAGCAACAGCGGCCGCCGGCCCCGCCGGTCGATCAGCCGCATCGCGGGCAGGGTCATGAGCATGTTCACGGCGCCGATGCCCACGTTGGCGAGGATCGCGCCGGACGAGCCGAACCCCACGTTGGTCAGCAGCGTGGGCGCGTAGTAGATGATCGTGTTGATACCCACGAAGTTCTGGAAGAACACCAGCAGCATCCCGATCGTGAACACCTTGCGCAGCCGCCCGCCCGTGAGCATCCGCAGCCGCAACGGCTCCGCGCGCTCGGCCTCGTCGCGGGCGCCGGCGCGGATGTCGGCCAGTTCGGCGTCGGCCGCGTCCTCGCTGCCGCGCAACCGGGTCAGCACGGTGCGGGCCGCGCGTTCGTCGTGCTTGTTGACCGCCAGCCAGCGGGGGCTCTCCGGCTGCGTGTAGATCCCGGCGACCAGCAGCACCGCCGGCACCACTCCGAGCCCGATCATCCACCGCCACGCGCCCCAGCCCGACAGCGCGTAGTCGGCGATGTAGGCGACCAGGATGCCGACGGTGACCAGCAGCTGCATCAGCGAGGTGAGCTTGCCGCGTACCTCCTTCGGCGCCAGCTCCGACAGGTACATCGGCACCACGACCGACGCGATCCCGACGCCGATGCCCATCACGAACCGGAACGTCACCAGCATCGGCGCGGCACCCGACAGTGCCGCGCCGACCGTGCCGACGACGAACACCAGCCCGGAACCGAGGATCATCCGGCGCCGCCCCAGCGAGTCGGCGAGCCGGCCCGCGAGGCCCGCGCCCGCCATCGACCCGGCCAGCAGCCCGGAGACGACCATGCCCTGCACCAGCGGGCTCAACGGGATGTCGTGGCCGATGTAGAGCAGCGCACCGGAGATGACCCCGGTGTCGTAGCCCCACAGGATCCCGCCCAGTGCGCCGAAGAACCAGATGCCGAAGTTCGCTGCCCGCCGCCCGTTCATGATCCGATCGTCGCCCGCGCCGCGAAGATCGGCAGCGCGGGCGGCGAACTTCTGGTGGTTCGTGCGGTTGTCCGGCCCCGCAACGGAAATCCCCCGGACGGGGCAGAAGCGGGTTCGGCCGGGATGTCGCTGGGTACCTCAGGAGGCATGTGGTTCGCGCTGGGAACACCCGTGGTCCTGATGGTCGGTGCCGTGTTGATGGAGCGGTTCGAGCAGCGGTGCACGGGAGGCCCGGCGAGAGCGGCGGCGGACCGGCAGGCGCCGGAAAGGGTTGCGGAGCGCGAGATTCCGCGGCCGAGGGCGCGGGCGGTACCGCTGCCGAGCTGAGCCGCGGGCACCACGGAACGTGGTGCGGCACCGGTCGAGGCCGCGGGCGGCGGCCGGGGACACCGACCGGTGCGGGCACCACCTGCGGGGACAGGGCCGGGCTTCCGCCGTCGGGGTGCGGAAGCCCGGCCCGTCGCGCGCTCGGCTACTGGGCCGCGGCCGCGATGAGCGTCTGGTACCAGGCGTCCCAGGGGTGGTTGGTGGCCGCGTAGCTCGCCGGCGGGTTCGTGGCCAGGCCCGCCGAATCGAAGTCCGAGCCGCGGACCAGGTGCCCGCTTGCGCGTGCCGCCGTGATGAACGCCGATTCCGTGGCCGGCGCGCCGTGGAACAACGCGTCCTGCTGCAGCTCCGCGGGGTCGCCCTTCCGGTACTCGTCGAACGCGACCTGCGGGTAGCGCGCGTTCGCCGGACAAGCGGTCGGTGGCATAACGCAGGGTCTGGGCCGGGGTCGGGCCTTCCGCGCCCGTCGACACGGTCACGCGCCGCGTGCCGAACGTGCCGGTGGCCTTCGGGTACAGCGCGTCCGGCGTCTTCGCGTTGCCGGTCCAGGTCACGCCCGCGCCGTTCGCGTCGAGCATGCCCTGCCACTGCCAGTTCTGGCTGCTGGACTGGCTGCGGTGGATCGCCCGCACCCCGGTGCCGGTGAAGGCAACGGTGGGGGACACGCCGTTGTCGTACTGCCGGCTCGGCGACCAGGTCAGCTCGCCGTCGGCGCCGAGCTTCGCCGTGTGGGACCGGAGCGTGGTGGCGGCCTGCGACTGGTGCACCTCCACGAGCCGGCCCGAGTCGTCGAGCGCGATCGCCGGGGTGTGGCCGCTGTCGTAGCGGCCGTGGCGGTTCCGGGTCACGCGGCCGTCGGCACCGTACGTGCCGGTCCAGTACCAGAGCGCGCCGGCGCCGGAGTCGTGCACCTCGACGACCCGGCCGTGGCCATTGATCGCCACCGCCGGGTGGTAGCCGAGGTCGCGGCGGTATTCGGCGCGCGTGCCGCTGTCGCCGGAGAGCAGGGGGAGTACCTTGCCGCGCAACGAGTCCGTGGTCGCACCGGCCGACTAGTCCTTCGCGAGCAGCAGCCGCGGGCCGAACGCGGCCTGGAGCTCCTGGTTCACCGCGGCCAGGGAGGTGATCGAGCCCTTCGCGCCGTCCACGTTGCCGCAGTAGCTGTTGTGGATGGCTTTGAAGATCGTCGAGGTGAACGGCGCGGCGGCGGCGTCGGCGGGTGCGGTGACCAGCGCGAACGCGGTGGCGGCCGCGGCGAGCGCCACGGACGCGCGGAAGCGGTGCATGAGGGTGTGACCCCCAGGCCGGCCCGGAAACGGGCGAAAGCGTAGCGATCATCCGCCGCGTTCATGGCAAGTTCGGGCGATGGCGGACACGGCGGGGAAAACTTTGCCGATCGGGTGGCCGACGAGCTCGGGCACAGAACCGAGACCGCCAAGGTGCGTTCGCCACGGCCGTCACGTTGCTCCGAACGGCCCAGTGAGGCAGCGTTGATGCCGCTCGGAAGTGGCTAGTGTCGACAGTTTGCCGAGCGAAGCTGGTGACACGTCGGTAACGAGGCGATCGGTACCGAAAGGAATCGAGGCGCGCCTTCGCTGGTGTGACCAGGAATTTTCCTTCTTGTGGAAGATCTTTTTCCGCTTCGATCATGGCGACTGTCTCACTGCGACCCTTGACACATTTGGGGTCGGAGCAGAGACTCTCCCGAAGTGTCGACACCTTGCGAATCGCAGTGCAGCCATCAGCAAGGAGGAGTAGTAGTGAGCAACCCGGAAGTCCGACCGGTTGGGGTGGCGGTCGGCCGATGACGTCGTCGAATGTATGTCTGGACGCGCGTGACCTGCTGCTCGGCCACAAGGCCAGGCGCGGCAACGCGTTCTCCACGGCGGTCCTCGACCTCAACCTCCAGATCATGGACGAGGAGTTCGTGGTCATCGTCGGACCCAGTGGGTGCGGCAAGACCACCTTCCTCGAAGCCGTCGCCGGGCTCGTCCCGGTCGCCGGTGGTGCGCTCGAGGTGGGCGGCAAAGCCGTCAAGGGACCCGGCCCCGAGCGATCGCTGGTGTTCCAGCACGCCTCGCTCTACCCGTGGCGCACGGTGCTGGACAACGTCCTCTTCGGACCGCAGGTCCAGGGCCGCCTCACGGCCCAGGTCAAGGAACGGGCGCAGGAACTGCTGGAGATCGTGGGCCTGGCGCACGTGACCCACAAGTACCCGCACGAGCTCTCGGGTGGCATGAAGCAGCGCGTGAACCTCGCGCGGGCCCTGGCCACCGACCCGACCCTGCTGCTGCTCGACGAGCCCTTCGGCGCGCTCGACGCGCAGACGCGGGAGAACCTGCAGGACGAGCTCCTGCGCATCTGGCAGGCCGACACCGTCAGCTCCAAGAAGACGGCCATGTTCGTGACCCACGACGTGAACGAGGCCGTGTTGCTGGCCGACCGCGTGATCGTGTTCTCCCAGTCCCCGGCCCACGTCGCGCTCGAGGTCAAGATCGACGCGCCCCGTCCCCGGGACGCGGCCTGGCGGCGCAGCGCCGAGTTCCTCGCCTACGGCGACAGGATTCTCGAGGCGCTGCACCACAAGCCCGCCGGCGCGAGCGCGAACCCCAACCCCACCCAGGAATCCGCGGAAGACTCAGCGAGGAACCATGACCACGGCGTCAACACTGACCAGGCCGCCGACAACGCCCGGGCAACCAGCGGCACTGGAGTCCAAGGGGCTGTCCGCCTGGGTACAGCGCAGGCGTAGCGGTCTGCTCGGCACGCTCGGGATCGTCATCGTCCTGGTGCTGTGGCAGCTCTTCAGCGCCACCGGCATCGTCGACGTCTCCTTCAGCAGCAGCCCGACGCGCATCGTCTCGTCCGAGATCGACTTGTTCGGCTCGGGTGACATCTGGCCCGCGCTCGGCGCGACCGGCCTCGAACTGTTGTGGGGACTGCTGATCACGTTCGTCGTCGGCATCCCGGTGGGTCTCGTGCTGGGCCGCAGCAAGATCCTGCACGACATGACCGAACCGATGGTCAACATCCTCTACTCCGTGCCGTACGTGATGTTCCTGCCGATCATCATCTTCTGGTTCGGCATCGGCGACGTCTCGCGCATCCTCGTCATCATCTGGGCGGCGATCCTGCCCTTGATCATCAACATCACCGCCGGCGTGCGGAACCTCGACAGCGACTACACCCGCGTGGCCACGGTGTTCTGCACGCCGCGGCTGAGGTTCTTCTACGCCATCGCGTTGCCCGCGACGCTGCCGTACATCCTCGCCGGTGTGCGCCTGGCCGTCGGCCGCGCACTCGTCGGTGCGATCGTCGCGGAGCTGTTCCTCGCGAGCCAGGGCCTCGGGTACTTCGTCCAGACCCAGACCTCGAACTTCAACATGGACAACGCCATGGCCGGCATCGTCATCCTCGCCGTCGTCGCGCTGCTGCTCAACGGCGCCGTGCGGATGATCGAACGCCGCTTCACCCACTGGGCAGGTTCTCAATGAACAAGAAGCTCCTTTCGACGGTCGCCGCGACGGCGGCCCTGGCGCTCGGGCTCTCCGGCTGCGCCGGCAAGGGCGGTGGCACCGACCCGGTCAAGGCCGACGCCAGCGGCGCCCTGCCGATCACGATCGGCTACACCGCGCTCGGCGCGGGCTACTCCGACCTGTACGTGGCCCAGGACGAAGGCATCTTCGCCAAGCACGGCCTCAAGGTCACGCTCAGCCGGCTCAACGACAGCTCGCAGCTCGTCGCGGCGCTGTCGAGCAACAGCGTGAACATCGGCGTCGGCGTCGCGGCCGACACCGCCGCCGCGATCATGAAGGGGTCCGACCTGAAGTACGTGGCGATGTCGGAGCCGCACTACAACCTCGAGATGTGGGCCAGCCCCGACGTCAAGACGATCAAGGACCTCAAGGGCAAGAAGGTCGCGATCTCGTCGCCGGGTTCGCAGAGCGACTTCGGGCTGACCGACCTGCTCGAGGCCAACGGCATGAAGCGCGAAGACGTGCAGGCGGTGTTCGTGAAGAGCGTGCCCGCGGAGGTCGCGGCGCTCGGCAGCGGTGCGGTGTCCGCGCTGCTGACCCAGCCGCCCAACGGCACGCAGAGCCGGGAGAAGGGCGCGCACCGCCTGGCTTCCCTGGCCGATCTGCAGTTCCCGCTCGGCGCCTACACCGTGCAGAACAAGTTCCTGCAGAACAACCGCGAAGCGGTGAAGCGGTTCTACGCCGCGGAAGCCGAGTCGCTGCAGTACCTGCGCGGGCACAAGGCCGAGACGGTGAAGGCCATCAAGAAGTACAGCGGGGTGCAGAGCGACGACCTCGCGCAGTACGCCTACGACTTCTTCCTCACCGTGTGGTCGCAGACCCCCGAGGTCGACCCCAAGGTGATCAAGCAGGCGTTCGACGAGGCCGCGCACAACGCCAAGAAGACCCCGCCGGCGGACGTCACGCAGTACATCGACAGCACGCTGGCGGCGGCGTGAGCGTGCCGACGACCGCGGCGGCCGTGTTCGAGGACGGCTGGGCGCCCTACCTGACGGACCGCGACCGGGCCGTGCTCGCGGCCACGTCGTGGGCCAAGCAGGCGCCCTTCGGTCTCGGTTCGCGGCCGTTCGTGGTGGCTGTCGACCTGTACTACACGGCCCTGGGCCTGCCGCGCGCCGACATCCTCGACTCGGTCGCCGACTGGCCGAGCTCGTGCGGCGCGCAGGGCTGGGAGGTCGTCGACCGGACGGCACCGTTCCTGCAGACGGCTCGTGACGCCGGCGTGCGCGTGGCGTACTTCCACGCCACGCCGGCGGAATACGGGCGCTGGAACCGCAAGCCGGCGCCCGCGCTGGCTCCGAAACCGCGTGCGGTGGACGGCAACGCCATCGTGGCGGAGGTGGCCCCGGCCGACGGGGACATCGTGCTGGAGAAGATCGGCCCGAGCTGCTTCTTCCAGACCCCGCTCGACACCATCCTCCGCGCGGGGGGTCACGACACGCTGCTCGTGGTCGGCGAAGCCACCAGCGGGTGCGTGCGCTCGACGGTGGTCGACGCGTGCAGCCGCGGCTACCGCGTGGGAGTGGTCGGCGACCTGTGCTTCGACCGGTTCGAGTCGTCGCACTGGCTGAGCCTGTTCGACCTCAACCAGAAGTACGCGGACGTGATCACCGCCGACGCGGCCACCGAGTACCTGCAGGCCGACACGCGACGAGGAGTGGCATGAACGACACCGGTCCCGACCTGCGGCGCTGGCTCGCCGAAGCCGAGCGCGAAGGCGAGGTCCAGCCCATCGACGGCGCCCACTGGGAGCTGGAGATCGGCGCGCTCTCGCAGGTCAACTACCGGCGCAGCAAGCCGAAGGCGATGCTGTTCGACAACATCAAGGACTACTCGACGGGCTCACGGGTGCTGTCCGGCTCGGTCAGCAACCCGCGCCTGCTCGGCTCGGTGCTGGGCATGGGCTGGGACAACACCGACGAGGACCTGATGGAGAGCCTCGCGGTGAAGCCCGGCCAGTGGGCCGCGAACGCCGCGGAGTTCCGGGCGGTCACCGTCGCCGACGGGCCGCTGCTGTCCCATGTGGACGACGAGGTGGACCTGCTGAAGTTCCCCGTGCCGCGCTGGCACGAGGGCGACGGCGGGCGCTACATCGGCACGGGCTGCGCCGTGGTCACGCGCGACTACGACACCGGCCGGATCAACCTCGGCGCCTACCGCATGCAGGTGCAGGACGACGGCCGCTCGGCGACCGTGAACATCGAGGCCGGCAAGCACGGCGCGCAGCACCTGCGCCGCTGGTTCGAGGCCGAGGGCCGCGCGCCGATCGCCGCTTCGCTCGGGCACCACCCGGCGTACCTGGTGGCGGCCGGCGTCGAGGTGCCCGGCGACGTGTCGGAGTACGACTACGTCGGCGCCATGACCGGTTCGCCGGTGCGCACGATCGCGGGGCTGGCCACGGGCCTGCCGCTGCCGCACGACGCGGAGATCGCGATCGAGGGCTGGGTCCGCCCGGCCGACACGCGCCCCGAGGGCCCGTTCGGCGAGTGGACCGGCTACTACTCCGGTTCGCAGGACCCGATCCTCGCGATCGACATCGAGAAGGTCTACTACCGCGACGACCCGATCCTGCTCGGGGCGCCTCCGGGCAAGCCGCCGCACGACTACTCGTACATGCGCACGGTGATGAAGTCCGCGATCATCACCGACTCGCTGCGCAAGACCGGGCTGCCCGGCGTGCGCACTGTGTGGGCGCACGAGGCCGGTGGCGGGCGGTCGCTGCTGATCGTGGCGATCGAGCAGAAGTACCCGGGGCACGCGCGCCAGGCCGCGTACCTCACGGCGCAGCTGCCGAACGCCGCCTACATGAACCGCTTCACGGTGGTGGTGGACCACGACGTGAACCCGCGTGACCTCGGCGAGGTCGTGTGGGCGATGTGCGGGCGCACCAACCCGGAGCTCGACATCGAGGTCATGAAGCGAACGTGGGGCAGCCGGGTCGACCCGCTCACTCTGCCGGGCGACATCCCCTTCAACAGCCGCGCGGTGATCGACGCGTGCCGGCCGTTCGAGCGGCTCAAGGACTTCCCGGCGGTGGCCGAGTCGACCGAGGACCTGGTGGCTTCGGTGACCAGGCGCTGGCCCGAGGTGCTCGGCTAGTGACCGAGGCGGGCGTCGAGGATCTGCGGAAGGAGCTGTTGTTCAGCGCGTTGCGCGGGTCCGACGGCGACTCGTCGCTCGCGGTCGCGATCTTCCGCGAGCTCGCCATCAGCATCGTGGAGGGCCGGCTGCGGCCCGGCCACGAGGTGAACTCGGCCGAGCTCGCCCGGCGGTTCAGCACCTCCCGCACCCCGGTGCGGGAGGCGCTGCTCCTGCTGGAACGGGAGTCGCTGGTGATCGTGCCGCCGCGCCGGCGGCCCTACGTGTCGCCGGTGGACATGCGGCAGGTGCGCGAGATCTACGAGATCCGGGGCAGCCTCTACGCGCTCGTCAGCGAGCTCGTGGTCGCGCGCGCCACGGACGAGGAGATCGATGGCCTGCGCGCGTGGCAGAAGGTGCTCGCCGACGACGCCGAACGCGGTGACGTGCACGCCTACTTCTGGCACAACGTCGGCTTCCGCAACGCCGAGGCGAGCCTTTCGCAGAACGGCGAGCTGCAGCGTCGGCTCTCGTCGCTGGGCCTGCAGATGCACCGCTTCCGGCACCTCAGCCTGTCGCTGCCGGGCCGGCTGCTGCACTCGGTCGCCGACCACGAGCGCCTGGTCAACGCCTACGCCGATCGCGACGCACCGCTCGCCGCGGCGGTGAGCCGGTCGCTGGTGCTGCGGGGTTACCGGGCGATCGAACGGTCCGGGCAGGTGTGAGGCACCCGGATCCGGCCCGGGCGCGCGTAACCGCCGTCTGTGCGCGTGAGGCCCCGACCCGCGCACAGGCGCCGGTCACCCGTGTCCGGGCCGGATTCGGGTGACCGGCGCCGGCGCGGTCAGTCTTCGAGCGGATCGGGGTCGACCGGCCCGGGGGAGCGTTCCACCGACAGGCCGGACCAGCCGGACTCCTCGATCGCCTGCAGGCCGGCGGTGATGATGGACTTGGTGAGCGCCACGGCCAGCGGCGCGTCGCGGTCGCGGTAGGCCTCCAGGAGGCGTTCGTGGTCGTCCACCGACCGCGTGAGGCGGCCGGGCAGCGACAGGCTCACGTGGCGCAGCTGGAGCGTGCGCAGGCCCAGTGAGCCGAGCAGGCGGGTGAGCTGGTGGTTGCCCGCGACCTCGGCTTCGGCCTGGCGGAACGTGACGTTGTGCCAGAAGTAGGCGTCCACGTCGCCGCGTCCGGCGTCTTCGCGCAGGTGGGCTTGCCAGGTGTCGAGCACGTCCAGTGCGTCGTCGGGGGCGTTGCGCACGATCAGCTCGCTGACGAGGCCGTGGAGGCTCGCGCGGATCTCGTACATCTCGCGCGCCTGGCTCAGTGTCACCGGTGCCACGCGCGGGCGGCGGCGCGCGGGGATGTCCACGAGACCTTCGCGCTGCAGCGTCAGGAGCGCCTCGCGCACGGGCGTGCGGCTGCTGGCGTAGCGGCGGGCGAGCTCGACCGAGTTCACATCGGCGCCCGGCGGCAGGCGGCCGTCGATGATCTGCACGGCGAGGTCTTCGACGATGCGGTCCACGAGAGAGACGTCGGTGCGCCCGTCGCGGAGGATGCGGCGCAGGACGTCGGTGCCGGGCCGGTCGCCGGTGTCGTCCGGCACGGTCACGGGGTCTCCTCGGGGGTCGTGGCCGCGCGCAGGACGTCGAGCATCTGCTGGGCGGCGGGGGGATGGCTCGCGTTGAGCAGCCGCACGGCCGCGATGCGCCGCCGCGGCGCGGGACCCGCGATGTCCACGGCGACGACGTCGGGCCGCAGCGCCACCAGGGCCAGCCGCGGCGCCGCGCTGATGCCGACGCCCGCGGCGACCAGGCCTTGCGCCGAGAGGTAGTCCTCCGTGGCGAAGCCGATGTCCGCTTCGAACCCGGCGAGCCGGCACAGCGTCGTGAACGCCTCGTCGTAGGGCGGGCGGTGGCTGCGCACGACCCAGCTCTCGCCGGCCAGCTCGCGCAGCTCCACTTCGGACTCGCCGGCCACGGGGTGGTCCACCGGCACGAGCACGCACAGCGGGTCGTCGGCGAGGTGGATCCACTCGATGTCGGCGGGCACCGAGCGGGGGTCGAAGTCGTAGTCCCAGGCCAACCCGAGGTGGATCGACCCGTCACGCAGGTTCGCGGGCATGTCCGACGCGTGGGCCGAGCGCAGCACGATCTTGGTGTCCGGATAGCGTTCCTGGTAGGTCCGCACCACGCGCGGGATGAGGTCGGCGCCGGCGGTGGGGAACGCGCCGAGGCGCACGTAGGACTGCTGCGCCTTGAGGTCGGCCATCTCCTGCTCGATGTTCGCGATCGTGCCGAGCAGGCCCGTGCTGCGTTCGGCGAGGATGCGCCCCGAGTCGGTGAGCTCGATGCCGCGCGGGCCGCGGATCATGAGCGTGACGCCGAGCTGCCGTTCCAGCAGCGCCATCTGCTGCGACACGGCGGAATGGGTCATGAACAGGGCTTCGGCGGCCGCGGTGAAGGAGCCGCGTTCGGCCACCGCCGAGAAGATCTGCAGCCGCCGAGCTTCGAGCACCCGAGTCCTTTCCCGACCGCTCGCGCGGTCCCGCCGTCAGCCACCTTGGATGAGCGCGTCTTTGCGTCCGGTCACGTCACCGTCCCACGGCGCCGGAGCGAGCTCCCACAGGCCCACGCGGGCCAGCGCACGGCGGGCGGTGAAGTCCACCATCTCGTCGATCGTGCCGGGTCGAGAATAGAAGGCCGGAACCGGGGGCGCGATGATGGCGCCCGCTTCGGCCGCGGCGGTCATCGAGCGCAGGTGACCCAGGTGCAGCGGCGTCTCGCGCACCATGAGCAGCAGCGGCCGGCCCTCCTTGAGGCACACGTCGGCGGCGCGGGCGACCAGGTCGTCGGTGTAGCCCGTCGCGATCGCCGAGAGCGTCTTGATCGAGCACGGCGCCACCAGCATGGCTTCCACGGGGAACGAGCCCGAGGCGATCGTCGCGCCGATCTCGCCGGGCCGGTAGGTGACGTCGGCCAGCGCGCGCACCTCCTCGGCGGACAGGTCGCACTCGTGGCGCAGGGTCACGATCCCCGCCTTCGACAGCACGAGGTGCGTCGAGAAGTCCGGGCGCTCGCGCAGCAGTTGCAGAATGCGCACGCCGTAACACGCACCGCTCGCCCCGGTGATGGCCACGACGACGTTGCGCCGGGGTAGTCCTGTCGCCGCTGTACCCGTCAACGGGCTTCCGCCTTTCGTAGTGGCCCGGACGTGGCGCCGGGCTCCGGTCATCGCATCACGCCGCCCCCCGCTCGCGCGAGGGGGCCGCTGTAAGAACTGCTTACCGGGGCCGACAGCAAAGCGCGCTGGTTGCCCCTGTCCAGGGGACCTAGCGTCGGGGACCAGCGAGTTTTCCCACACGTGGTCTTCGGCACTGAGAGGTGAGTCGGACGGACACCGACGAGATCGTCCCCTACCCGGTTCTCGACACGCACGCCCACATCGTCCCCCCGTCGCTGCTCACGGCGCTGGAGAAGGCGCCGGCGTGCGGGTTCAGCGCCCGGCGCACGGAGAAGGGCTGGGTCGTCGACGTGCCCGGCATGGGCGAGACGCGGCCGATCGGCGCGCGCATGAACGAGACCGGCCCCCGGGCCGGCTGGCGCAAGCAGACCGGGGTGGCCACGCAGGTCATCTCGCCGTGGATGGACATCCAGTCGGCGTTCCTCGAGCCGGCGGCCGCGCGCGACTGGGCGCAGCGGGTCAACGACGCGATGGCCGAGTCCGTGGCCGAGTTGGGCGGCGGCACGACCGCGCTGGCGTCCGTGGCCACCGACGACGGCGAGCAGGCGGCCGCCGACCTGCTCCAGGTGTGGAAGCGCCCGGAGTTCACCGGCGTCATGCTGAGCACCGACCCGCTCACCGGCTCTGCGCCGCACGAGGAGAACTTCGAGCCACTGTGGACGGTCGCGGCCCGCGAGGAGATCCCCGTGGTGCTGCACCCGCCCACCTACGGGCCCTCGGGTGAGCTCGCCACGCTCGGCACGATGGGCAACGTGCACGGCCGGCTGATCGACAACACGGTCGCCGTGACCGAGCTGATCCTGCACGGCCTGCTCGACCGTCACCCCGGCCTCAAGGTGATCCTGGTGCACGGCGGCGGGTTCCTGCCGTACCAGGCGAGCCGGCTCGACGGCGGCTACCGCACCAAGGAGGCGTTCGCCGGCGAGCTGCAGCGCGAGAAGCCGTCGGACTACCTCGGCGACTTCGTCTACGACACCGTCGCGCTGTCCGCGCCCGCCGTCCGCTTCCTCACCGACCTCGTCGGGGCCGACCACGTGGTGCTGGGCAGCGACTACCCGTTTGCCCTGGGCGACCCGCGCCCGGTGCACACCGTCCTGGCGGCCGGACTGTCCGAAAGCGACACCGAGGCGATCCTGCGCGCCAACGCCGAGAAGATCTTCCGGAGGCCCGAATGACCCCGTCCACCTCGACCGCGGGCCCGCTGGCCGTGCGCCGCTGGGGCGCGGGCGACCCCGTGGTGCTGCTGCACCCGCTCGCGACGTCGGGCGAGCTGTGGACGCCGCTGGCCGAAGCGCTCGCCGACGAGTTCCAGGTGTTCGCCTTCGACCTGCGCGGGCACGGTGAGTCCTCGTGGGACGGCAAGCCGTTCTCCATCGCCGACCTGGCCGACGACGTCGGCGTGGCGCTCGACGCGCTGGGGCTGGAGACCGTGTCGCTGCTCGGCCTGTCGATGGGCGGCAGCGTGGGCGTGAACTTCGCCGGCCGCTTCCCGGACCGCGTGCGCTCCCTCGTGCTCGCCGACACCACCGCCTACTACGGCGACGACGCGCCGCAGGTGTGGGCCGAGCGCGCGGAGAAGGCCGTGTCCGTGCCGCGCTCGAAGCAGGTCGCGTTCCAGCTCGACCGCTGGTTCTCCCCGGAGTTCCGGGAGAACCACGCGACCGAGGCCGACCGGATCGTGAAGATCTTCCTGCGCACCAACAGCGAGGCGCACGCCGCCGCGTCGATCGCGATGGGCGAGATGGACTCGCGCGCGCTGCTGCCCTCGGTCACCGCGCGCACGCTCGTGCTCGTCGGCGAGCACGACTACGCGACACCGCCGGAGATGGCGGCCGCGCTCGCCGACGGGATCCCGGCCGCCGAGCTGGAGATCCAGACCGGCCTGCGGCACATGTCCCTGATCGAACGGCCCGCGCTCGCCGAGCGCGTGCGGGCACACCTGAAGACCGGCGTGACCGGCACGGAGACCGCATGAAACCCGGGAAGTTCACCTACCACTCGCCGCGCTCCCTCGAGGAGGCGCTCGCCGCGCTGCAGGTTCACGGCGACGACGCGAAGGTGCTGGCCGGCGGCCAGAGCCTGATGCCCATGCTCAACTTCCGCCTGGCCCGCTTCGAGCACCTGGTCGACGTGAACCGGCTCGGCGCCGAGTACGGCGAGCCGGTGTTCGGCGACGACCGGATCACGATCCCGCTGCTGGTGCGCCAGCGGCGCATCGAGCGTTCGCCCGAGGCCGCGCGGATGCTGCCGGTGCTCACCGAGGCACTGGCCCAGGTGGCGCACCCGCAGATCCGCAACCGCGGCACGATCTGCGGCAGCCTCGCCCACGCCGACCCGGCGGCCGAGCTGCCCAGCGTGCTCTCGGTGCTCGACGCGACGTTCACCATCGCGTCCTCGCGCGGGGTGCGCGAGGTGCCGGCGGAGGAATTCTTCCTCTTCCACCTCACCACCTCGCTCGAACCCGACGAGCTGCTGCTGCAGGTCAGCGTGCCGCGTCCGCCGTCGAACCAGTTCTCGGCGTTCCGCGAGTTCGCGACGCGGCGCGGGGACTTCGCGCTCGCCGGCGTGGCCGCGGTGTGCGAGGTCGACGACGCGGGCGTGGTCACCACCTGCCGCATCGCCGCCGCCGGCGTGGCGCCCACGCCGCACCGGCTCACCGACGTCGAGGCGCTGGTCACCGGCGCGTCGCTCGGCGAAGACCTGTTGCCCGAGGCCGAAGCCGCCGCCCGCGCGCAGGTCGAGCCGACCGGCGACATCCACGCGAGCGCCGAGTACCGCAGCCGGCTCACCGGCGTGCTGGTCAAGCGCGCGCTCGCCGACATCCGAGGAAAACTGGAGGCCACCCGTGCGTGACAACGCGACGGAGTTCCCCACCCGCACCCAGGACGAGACGCACACCGTCGGCCTGACGGTGAACGGCCAGGCGCACGAGGCGGTCGTCGACCCCCGGATGACGCTCGCCGACTTCCTGCGCGAGAAGCTGCGCCTCACCGGCACGCACCTCGGTTGCGAGCACGGCGTGTGCGGCGCGTGCACGGTGATCGTCGATGGCTCGGCCACGCGCTCGTGCCTCATGCTCGCCGTGCAGGCCGACGGCGCCGAGGTCGAAACCGTGGAGGGGCTGGCGGAGGACGGCGAGCTGTCGCCGCTGCAGTGCGCTTTCAAGCGCAACCACGCGCTGCAGTGCGGGTTCTGCACGCCCGGTTTCCTGATGAGCGTGACCGCGGCGCTGCGCGAGCAGACCGTGACCGACGAGGAACAGGCCCGTGAGGTGCTCTCCGGCAACATCTGCCGCTGCACCGGCTACACCGGCCTCGTGAAGTCCGTGCTGGAAGTCGCGGCAGGAAAGGACGGCGAAGCGTGAGCGACACCCTGGTCCCCGAAGGCACGATGATCGGCCGGCGCCTCGAGCGCCGCGAGGACGAGCGCCTGCTGACCGGCCACGGCGGCTACCTCGACGACCTCGACCTGCCCGACGCGCTCGCCGCGGCATTCCTGCGCTCGCCCCACGCCCACGCGAAGATCCTGTCGTTCGACGCGTCCGAGGCGCTCGCGCTGCCCGGCGTGGTCGCGGTGTTCTCCGGCGCCGACCTGATGGAGATCCAGAAGCCGCTGGCGCCGAAGGTGCAGCACCCGCAGCTGCGCGACTACCCGCGCCTGCCGATGCCGCCGGCGGAGCTGCACTACGTCGGCGAGCCGCTGGCCGTGGTGATCGCCGAGTCGCGTTACCTCGCCGAGGACGCGATGGAGCTCATCGAGGTCGAGTACGAGGTGCTGCCCGCGGTGGCGTCCACCGCCGTCGCGCTGCAGGAGAACGGCCCGCTGGCCCACTCCGGCGACGAGACCAACGTGGCCGTGCTGCTGAGCCAGAGCGCGGGCGACGCGGCGAAGGCGATCGCCGAGGCGCCGAACGTGCTGTCCGACGAGTTCTTCGTGATGCGCGGCGGCGGTCACTCGATGGAGACCCGCGGCGTCGCGGCGCGCTTCGAAGCGGCGACCGGGCAGGTCACGATCTGGGACACCACGCAGGCCCCGCACTACGCGCGCCAGCAGCTCTCGGTGATCTACGAGATGGCCGAGGACGACATCCGCGTGATCGCGCCGGCCGACGTCGGCGGCGGTTTCGGCCCGAAGGCGCAGTTCTACGGCGAAGAGGTCGTGATCCCGTGGGTCGCGATGAAGCTGGGCCGCGCGGTGAAGTGGGTCGAGGACCGCCAGGAGAACATGGTCACCTCGATGATGGAGCGCTCGCAGACCCACCGCGTCGACGTCGCGTTCGACAACGACGGGCGGCTGCTCGCAGTCAAGGACGTGATCGAGCACGACCAGGGCGCCTACTGCGCGGGCCTGCAGGTCCCGTCGATCACGACCTCGACCGTGCCCGGCCCGTACCACGTGCCGAACATCGCGATCGAGCTGCGCGCGTGCTACACGAACATGGTCCCGACCTCGTCGGTGCGCGGCGCGGGCCGCCCGCAGGCGGTGTTCGTGATGGAGCGGATGATCGACCGGATCGCCGAGCACCTCGGGCTCGACCCGGCGGAAGTGCGGCGCCGCAACCTGATCCAGGCCGACGAGTTCCCGTACAAGGTCGGCATCATGTTCCGCGACGGCAGCCCGCTCACCTACGACAGCGGCGACTTCCCGACACTGCTGGAAGGCACGCTCGAGCGCATCGGCTACGACGAGGCGCGGGCGCTGCAGGCCAAGTTGCGCCAGGAGGGGCGTTACCTCGGCATCGGGCTCTCGGTGTACATCGAGGGCTGCGGCCTCGGCCCGTACGAGGGCGCGAAGATCCGGCTGACCAACAAGGGCCGCATCCTCGTCACGCTCGCGGCGGCCGGGCAGGGCCAGGGCTACGAGACCGTCTACGCGCAGATCGCCGCCGACGGCATCGGCCTCGACATGGACCTCATCGAGGTCAAGACCGGTGACACGAGCCGGATCCCGTTCGGGCAGGGCACGTTCGCCTCGCGCATCACCGCCACCTGCGGGCCGGCCGTGATGGACGCGGCGAAGCAGATGCGCGAGCGGCTGCTCGACACCGCGGCGATCCTGCTCGGCTGCGACGCGTCCGAAGTGGACTTCGTCGGCGACAAGGCCTGCCTCGGCGGTGACCTGGAGAAGTCCGTTTCCCTGCAGCAGCTCGCGCAGACGGCGAACATCGGCAAGCACGGCATCACGATGCCGCGCGGCATCAAGGCCGGCATCGAGACGCAGAGCTACTTCTCGCCGGAGCGGGCCGCCTACGCCAGTGGCGCGCACGCCGCGCTCGTGGAGGTCGACCCGGAGACCGGCGAGATCGAGATCCTCAAGTACGTGATCGGCCACGACTGCGGCAACGTGATCAACCCGCTGCTCGTGGACGGCCAGGTGCTCGGCGGCTTCGCCCACGGTGTCGGCAACGCGATGTACGAGGAGCCGGTGTACGACGCCGAAGGCCAGCCCCAGGCGACGAGCTACCTCGACTACGCGCTCGTGTCGGCCACCGAGGTGCCGCCGGTCGAGCTGTTCCACATCCAGACCCCCAGCCCGCTCAACCCGCTCGGGGTGAAGGGCGCGGGGGAGGGCGGCACGATCCCGGCACCGGCCACGATCGCCAACGCCGTGGAGGACGCGCTGCGCCCGCTGAAGGCCCGCGTCACCCGGGCACCCATCACCCCGGCGCGCATCGTCGACGCCATCGTGGCCGCGGGCCAGGACTGAGAGGCACCGGATGCTCATCGAAAACTCCTTCGACGTCGCCGCCGACCCGGACGAGGTCTTCGCTTTCCTGCAGGACGCGCACAACGTCGCCGCCTGCTTCCCGGGCGCGGAGCTCGTGGAGGACCTGGGTGACGACTCCTACCGAGGCAAGGTGAAGATCAAGGTCGGGCCGGTCACCGCGGCCTACCAGGGCGTCGCGAAGATCGTGGAGAAGGACGCCGCCGCCCGCGTGGCGGTGCTGGAGGCCGACGGCAAGGACACGCGCGGGGCCGGCACGGCGAAAGCCAAGGCGACCATGCGCGTGACCCCCGCCGCGGAGGGCTCGCACGTCTCCCTCGAGACGGACCTGACCATCTCCGGCAAGCTCGCGCAGTTCGGCCGGGGCATCATGTCCGACGTGTCCGGGCGTATGGTCGGCGAGCTCGCTACGCGGGTGCGGCAGCGGATCGAGAACGGGGAAGAGGCCCCGGCGCCCGCCGCCGCCGCGGCAGCGGCTCCGGCGACCAACGGCTCGGCGGCGGCCGCCCCGACCGCCGCCGCTGCCACATCCGCGAGCGCCACTGCCACGGCGACCGCACCCCGTCCCGCTCCCCAGTTCGACGAAGCACCGCCGATGAAGGCGTCGGTGCTGATCCGCATCGTGCTCGCCGGGTACCTCGAACGCTGGGCCGCCCGCCTGCGCAAGTCCACCGAAGCCTGACCCGTTCTCCGCGCCCCGCCTCCCTCTCCCCGTCCCCCCGCTCGATGGCCGCCACAGCCGTCCGTCATCGCTTGGAGCTTCCCCCATGGCCGTCACCGCCGCCGCCACGGCTCCTGCCCGCTCGGAAACCGATTCGGTCCCGATCTTCGACGTCGGGATCGACGACAAGGTCAAGATCTCGAGCTCGATCGGGCTCGGGGTCCAGAACATCCTCGGCATGGCCGGGCTGCTGATCTTCCCGGCGCTCATCGGCACCGCGTTCAAGCTCTCGGCCACCGACACGGCCTACCTCTACGGCGTCACGTTCATGACCTCCGGCCTGGTGGTGATCCTGCAGTCGGTGTTCCTGCTGCGGCTGCCGATCGTGCAGGGCCCGTACGCCGGTTCGCTGGCCGCGCTGCTCGCGGTGGGCCACGGCAAGGGCGGGCTGGGCGCGGCGTTCGGCTCGATGGTCGTGGCCGGGCTGATCTGGTGCGTGCTCGCGATCCCGATCAAGAAGTACGGGCTGGTCACGTACCTGTCGAAGTTCGTGCGCGACCCGATCATCTGCGGTGTGCTGGTGCTGATCCTCGCGACGCAGCTCACCAGCACCGCGTTGCCCAACGTGCTGGGGGCGCCCGGCAGCCCCGGGTTCCCCGGCACGAACCTGGTGTCGGGCGTGGTCACGGCGCTGGTGGTCATCCTGCTCACGTTGCTGCCCAAGGGAACCATCCTGCGCCGCGGTGCTGTGCTGGTCGCGGTGGTCGTCGGCACGGTGGTCTACGCGATCTTCGAGCCGACGCACTTCGCGGGCGTGGTGCACAACGTGGGCTTCACCGTGCCGCGGATCTTCCCGTTCGGTTTCTCGGTCGACGGTGACCTCGTGCTGATCTTCTTCATCACGCTGTTCCCGGCGATCGCGGAGAGCATCGCGACCTACGACATCGTGGCGGGTTGGGGTCGGCAGGAGCTGTCGGGTTTCCGCGTCTCCCAAGGGGTGTTCGGCGAGGTGCTGGGCAGCACCGTCGGCGCGATCTTCGGCGGGATGTCCACGCTGGCCTACCCGGACAACATCGGCCTGCTGCGCGTGACCAAGGTCGGTTCGCGTTACGTCACGCTGGCGACCGGGATCATCCTGCTCGTGCTGGGCGGGCTCGGCCCGTTCGACCACCTGCTGCAGGCCGTGCCGCTGCCGGTGCTCGCCGCGGCCGGCACGGTCCTGTTCGGCGTGCTGTTCGCGAGCGCCATCGACACGCTGTCCGGCGTGCACTGGTCTCGCGACAACCTGATGCTCGCGGGGTTCCCGTTCATCACCGCGATCGGCGGCCTGTTCGTGCCGCCGGCCACGATGAAGGTGCTGCCGCAGGTGGTGCAGCTGGTCCTGCAGCAGCCGCTGATCCTCGGCACCGTGCTGCTGCTCCTGATGAAGGCCGGGTACGGCTTGCGCCGCAGCGCCGCCTGAGCCGGGTCAGAGTGAGCAGGAGGTGGCCAGCTCCGCGGGAGTCGCACCCGCGGAGCGGGCCACCGTTTCCGACGCGGGCGGTTCGGTGCCGCGCAGCCAGCCCGCGAGCGCGGTGAACGCCGTGCGGAAACAGGGCGCGATGGGCCGGAGCCGGTCGGGGAACGTGTCGACCAGGCCGTCGACGTGGTTGCCGCCGTCGATGCGGTAGTAGCGGTGCAGCGCGCCGCGTCCGGCGTGCTCGACCATCCGGGCGTAGACGTCGGAGTCGCGGCTGATCGGCAGCAGGCTGTCGAGCGTGCCGTGCAGGGTGATCAGCGGCCGGCCGAGACGTCCCGTGAGCGCGATCTTCGCGACCGCCCGGTGCACGGCGGCGGGGCGGGCCGCGTAGTCGTAGTCGGCGTCGCACGCCGGGGTTCCGCTGGCGCAGAAGGGAGTGCCCGCCGCCAGGTCGCCGTCGAACGCGGGGTCCACCTCGGCGCGGTAGGTGCGTTGGGTGAGGTCCCAGTACACCTGGTCGTGGTAGAGCCAGAGGAACTCCGAGCCCGGCGCGAAGCCCGCGTCGAGGATCGCTTGGTGCGCCTGGGGATCTCCGGCGGCGTACGCGGGGTAGTTGCGCAGCGCGGGCGGCAGGAAGGTCAGCAGGTTCGGACCACCCGCGGTCCAGAGCGTGCCTTCCCAGTCGACGCCGCCGTCGTAGAGCCACGGCCGGTTCTCCAGCTGCCAGCGCACGAGGTACCCGCCGTTGGACAGCCCGGCCGCGATCGTCCGCGTGGGCGCGCGGCCGTAGTGGCGGGCGGCGGCGAGCTTCGCGGCCACGGTCAGCTGGGTCACGCGGTCGTTCCATTCGGCGATGGCGTCGCCGGGTGCGCGGCCGTCGGCGTAGAAGTCCGTGCCGGTGTTTCCCTTGTCGGTGGCCGCGAACGCGTAGCCGGCGGCGAGCACCTGGTCGGCGATGGCGCGGTCGCCTGCGTACTGGCGGCGGGTGCCGGGGGAGCCGGAGACCACGAGCCCGCCGTTCCAGCGGTCCGGCAGCCGCAGCACGAACTGCGCGTCGTGGTTCCAGCCGTGGTTGGCGTTGGTCGTGGAGTAATCCGGGAAGTACCCGTCGACCTGGACGCCGGGCACGCCGCTCGGTGCGGGCAGCCCGGCCGAGGTCAGTCCCGCCCAGTCGGCCTGCACGGTGTGCCCGGTCGCGAGCGTGCCGGTGGTGGTGAGGTCGGCCAGGCACGCCTGTTCCTGGTGCGCCGCACCGGGAACCGCCACCGGCGCGCACCCGGGGGCCGCCGTCGCGGAAGGGGCGAGGAGGGTGCCGGCGAGCAGGCCGGCGAGGACGAGGGGGAGCCGCCGCGTACGCATGTCGAGGACGGTAGGACCGGACCACCGCCCGGCGGTATCCGGCGAGCCCACACAAACCGGGCGCCGGTTGTGGTGGCCGGCACCGTGGGCACGCCGCGTCCGCGTTCCTACGCTGAGCGTGACGGTGTCACCGAGGTCACAAGGAGGTGGTCGGTGTGCGGAAGGTCCTCATCGGAGCGCTGGTGTCGGCTCTGCTGGTGCTCCTGCCCGGGTTCGCGTCGGCGGCGGCGATCAGGGAGGTCACGGGGTTCGGCACCAACCCCGGGGCGTTGAAGATGTACGAGTACGTGCCCGACGGGCTGCCCGCCGGGCGACCGGTCGTGGTGGCGTTGCACGGTTGCACGCAGAACGCGACCGGCTACGGCCAGGGTGCCGGCTGGGTCGAGCTGGCGGACCGCTGGCACTTCGCGCTCGTGCTGCCGCAGCAGCAGCCGGCGAACAATTTCACGAGCTGCTTCAACTGGTTCCAGTCCGCAGACACCGCCCGCGGATCGGGTGAGGCCGAGTCGATCGCGCAGATGACGCGGCGCGCGGTCGCGGACACGGGTGCCGACGCGTCGCGGGTGTACGTCACCGGCCTGTCGGCGGGTGGGGCGATGACGTCGGTCATGCTCGCCGCGTACCCGGAGCTGTTCGCCGGCGGCGCGGTGGTGGCCGGGCTGCCGTACGGGTGCGCTTCCTCGACGCTCGACGCGTACTCGTGCATGTACCCGGGCAAGGACCTCACGCCGGCGCAGTGGGGCGCGAAAGTCCGTGCGGCGGCACCGTTTTCCGGCGCACGGCCCACCGTGAGCCTCTGGCAGGGCGCGGCCGACTTCACCGTCGCACCGGCGAACCTGCGTGAACTCACCGACCAGTGGACGAACGTGACCGGGACGCCCGCCACACCGTCCACAACGGACACCGTCGGCGGATTCCCGCACGCGGTGTACCGCGACGGCGCGGGCCGCGCGGTGGTCGAGACCTACTCGATCACGGGCATGGGCCACGGGCAGCCGGTCGCGCCGGGGACCGGACCGGACCAATGCGGGCACGCCGGCGCCTACCTGCTTGCGGTCGGCGTCTGCGCCGCGGCACAGGTCGGAAAGGCCTGGCACCTGGCGGCCTGAGGGAGAACCGAGCCGCCCCCGCTTGCCTCCGCCGCCTCACCGGCGGAACATGGGTGGCTCGGTATCCCCGAGGTCAGGGAGGCGCGCGATCGCCGGCAACGCTGCCGAACCCGGGCGCACGGTGCTCAGCCGTGCGTTCGCGATCCTGGATTCGTTCCTCGACGGCCGCTCCGAGCAGACGCACGGCGAGATCACGCGGGCCACCGGGTTCGCGCCCGCCACGGTGTACCGGCTGCTCGCGGAGCTGGTCGCCTGGGGTGCGCTCGAGCGCACCGGCCGCGGCCGCTACCGGGTCGGCCTGCGGATGTGGCAGCTCGGTTCGCAGGCGCCGAGCGGTCGCGAGCTGCGCGACGTCGCCCTGCCGTTCCTGCAGGACCTGCTGCAGGTGACGCACGAGGTCGTGCACCTCGTGGTGCTCGACGAGGGCCGGGCCCTCTACCTGGAGAAGCTCGAGGCGCACCCGGACGTGGTGGTCACCTCCCGCGTCGGAAAACGCTTGCCGCTGCACGCGACCGGTCCCGGCAAGGTGTTGCTCGCGCACGCGCCCACCGAATGCGTGGACGAGGTCGTGGCGGCCGGGCTGGACCGCCGGGCCAGCGGCACCATCACCGATCCGGCGCGGTTGCGCGGGGTGCTCGCGGAGATCCGCCGCTCGGGCTTCAGCATCTCCCGCGACGAGATGACCGAGGGCGCGTCGTCGGTCGCCGCGCCGGTGCGCGGGCTTTCCGACGAGGTCATCGCCGCCATCTCCGTGGTCGTGCCGAGCAGCACGCCGAACCTCTCGCCGTTGATCCCGGTCGTGCGGATGGCCGCGCTCGGCGTGTCGCGGGCGCTGCAGGCTGGCTGAAGTTTTCCGTCCAGTGCGAGCCGGGGTGGGCTCGCGCACCGGAGGTCCCGGACACTCCTGAGCTATCAGACGCCAGGGAGGTTTCGTTGCCCGCCACCGTCCGAGACGCCGCGTTCGCCGTGCTGCGCCACTACGGCGCGACGAGGCTGTTCGCCAACCCCGGTTCGACCGAGATCACGCTGCTCACCGATCTGCCCGGCGACTTCGAGTTCGTGCTGGCGCTGCACGAGGGGTCGGTGGTCGGGATGGCCACGGGCTGGGCGATCGCCGCGGACCGGCCGGCGGTCGCGATCCTGCACACCACCGCGGGCCTGGGCAACGCCGTCGGCGCGCTGGCGACCGCGCGCGTGAACCGGGCTCCGCTGGTCGTGCTCGTCGGGCAGCAGGACCGCCGCCACCTCGCGCTCGAGCCGTTCCTCGCGGGCCACCGGCTCGACGACGTCGCCGCGCCCGCGCCCGTGTGGGTGGGCGAACCCGCGCGGCCGCAGGACGTGCCGGGCGCGCTGGCCCGCGCGTGGCACGAGGCCCGCGACCACCGCGGCCCGGCACTGGTGATCGTGCCGATGGACGACTGGCTCGCCCCGGCCGACGACGAACCGCTGCCCGCGCCGGCCCGGCTGGTCCGGACCACCGCCGCGGAGCCGGAGGTCGTCGACGAGCTCGAAAAGTTCGTGGCCGGCGCGGAAAAGCCGGTGCTCGTGGTCGGCGCAGGCGCGGACGACGCCGAGTCCTGGCAGGCGCTGGAAGCGCTCGCCGAGCGGCTGCGGTGCCCGGTGTGGCAGGAGGCCTTCGGCGCCCGCGCCGGCTTCCCTCAGGACCACCCGCAGTTCGCGGGGCACCTGCCGCCGGGCCGCGCGGAACTGCGCAAGGTGCTCGCCGGCCACGACGCCGTCCTCGCGGTGGGCGCGCCGGTGTTCCGCCAGTACCCGCGCGAACCCGGCCGGCTGATCGGGCCGGGCACGCGCGTCGCGGTGGTCACCGACGATCCCGGCGAAGCCCACCGCAGCCCGGCCGATCTCGCCGTGCTCGCCCGACCCTCCGCCGTGTGCCGGCCGCTCGCCCAGCGGCTGCCGGAGCGACCCGCATCCGTCGAGTCGGTGGGCCGCACGATCGACCTGCCGCAGCCGTCCGGCGCCGGATTGGCCCCGGAGCACGTGTTCGCCGCGCTGGCGCGCCGGCTTCCGCGTGATGCGGTGCTGGTGGAGGAGACGCCGTCGAGCCGGCCGCTGCTGCACGCGCTCGTGCCGGCCCGTGCGCCGCTCGGTTTTCTCAGCGCCGCCATGGGCGGTCTCGGGTTCGCGGTGCCGGCCGCGCTCGGCGTGCGCATGGCGCGCCCGGATCGCCCGGTGGTCGCGGTGGTCGGCGACGGCTCGTCGCTGTACGCGATCCAGGCACTGTGGAGCGCCGCCCACTACGACGTGGGCGTGCTCGTGATCGTGCTCGCCAACGGCCGGTACGCGATCATGGACGAGCTGGCCACCCGCCACGGCAACCGATCGGCGGGCCGCGGCGCCGCACCGTGGCCCGCGTTCGACGAGATCAGCGTCAGCGGCCTCGCGCACTCCCTCGGCTGCCCGGCCCGGCGAGTCTCGACCCACGCGGAACTGGAGTCCATTTTGGACGAGTTACTGCCCGGGCTGGCGAACGCCACCCGCCCGCTCGTACTCGACGTGGCAGTGACCTCGTGACCGCGCAGGACGGCCCGCTGCTCGACCCGCGCAGTGGCGAGGCACTACCACTCGACTTCGCAACGGGCCGCACCAACGCAGGTCCGCATGAACCCAGGCCTTCCCCGGCACCCCGATCCGAAGCCTCCTTGTCGTCGACACAATCCAGCTTCGGGGTGCAGACTCAACGCAGGCCGCGCCGCGAGCCCTGCGGTGTTCGGCACAGCGCACCGGCCTGCCAATCCGGCCTCGGGGTGCACGCCCAAGCCGCGCCGCGAGCCCCACGATGCCAACCGATGTCCCGCTCACCACGCCGGCCCACCAGCCTGAGATCTTCGCCCCGGTCGCGCCCGTCGTTTTGGGTCACCGTCCGCGGTGAACCCCCGCTGTACCCATTCCGCCGACCCGTTCCCCAATCCCCTCCGACGACGTAGGTGATGACATGACGGTTCCCTCCCCGGCCGACCCCCGCGCCCGCTACGCGCGCTGGGTCGCCCCACTGTGCTGGACCGCGGTGGCACTGGAAGGTTTCGACCTCGTGGTGCTGGGCGTCGTGCTGCCCGCACTGCTCAAGATCCCGAGCTGGGGCCTCGACCCGAACTCGGCCTCGCTGATCTCCGTGGTGGGCCTGCTCGGTGTGGCCGTGGGCGCGCTCACCGTCGGCCCGGCGAGCGACCTGTTCGGCCGGCGCGGCATGATGCTGCTGACGGTCACCAGCTTTTCGCTGTTCACACTGCTCTGCGCGGTGGTCGACGACCCGTGGTTGTTCGGCGTGCTGCGCTTCCTCGCCGGACTCGGGCTGGGCGGTGTGCTGCCGACCGCGCTCGCGCTGATCACCGAGTACGCCCGCGTGGGCCGCGGGGGCAGCTCCACCACCGTGTTGATGACCGGCTACCACGTCGGTGCGGTGCTCACCGCGCTGCTCGGCATCCTGGTGGTCGAGCGGTTCGGCTGGCAGTGGATGTTCGTGATCGGCGCGGCGCCGGCGGTGGTCCTCGTGCCGCTCATGGTGAGGTTCCTGCCGGAGTCGGCCGAGTTCCTGAAGGTGCGCGGCATCCCGGCGGCTCGCAAGACCCGGACCGCGCGGGCGCCCCGCGAGCGCAACCCGGTCGCCATCCTGTTCCGCCACGGCTACGGACGGGTGACCATCGCGTTCTGGGTGACCTCGTTCATGGGTCTGTTGCTCGTGTACGGCCTCAACACCTGGCTGCCGCAGATCATGCGTGAAGCGGGGTACGAGCTCGGCGCGGCGCTCGCGCTGTTGCTGGTGCTCAACGTCGGCGCCGTGATCGGCCTGCTGATCGGCGGCCGCGTCGCCGACCGCGTGGGCTACCGCCGGTCCACGATCATCTGGTTCACCGCGGCGGCCGTGTTCCTGGCGTTGCTGAGCATCAAGCTGCCCGGCTTCAGCGTGTACGTCGGGGTGCTGCTGGCCGGGATCTTCACCTTCAGCGCGCAGGTGCTCGTGTACGTCTACGTCGCCCGCGTCTACCCGGCCGCCGCCCGCGGCACCGCCCTCGGCGCGGCGAGCGGCATCGGCCGCTTCGGCGCGATCTCGGGCCCGCTCGTCACCGGGTTCCTGCTCACCGCGGGGCTGGCGTACCCGTGGGGCTTCTACCTCTTCGCCGTGGTCGCGGCCATCGGCGCGGTGGCGATCACGATCGTCAACCGCGACCCGGCGCCCGACGCGCCCCTGGAGGTGACGGCGAACGACGAACCGGCCGCGCGGCCTGAGTGAGGACCGGGTTCAGGTGCGACCGAGGGAGCTGCCGGGGTACTGAGCGAGTCCTCTGTGGATGGTGCGCCGTCCAGGCATGGAACGGGAGGAATCACCCATCCGCGGGACTTTCGCGCAGGCGTTCAACCGAAGTTCAATCGGTGGCCACCGGCCGGATCACCCGGGGCTCAACCGCGGCCGAAAGCCTGTCGGAGCTCCCCGCCGTGCCCGAAGCCGGAAGGATTCCGATGACCGAGACCCCGGAGAACGACAGAACCGGTTTGACCCGCCGCAGGTTGTTCGGCGCCGCGGCCGCCGGTGGGCTGGCCGCCGCCGCGGCCGTGTTGCCGCCGAACGTCCGCTCTGCCCTGGCATCCCCGCCCCCGGCCGGCGGGCACCTGCGCGACATCAAGCACGTCGTGATGCTGATGCAGGAGAACCGCAGCTTCGACCACTACTTCGGCACGCTGTCCGGGGTGCGCGGGTTCGACGACCCGCACGCCCTGCGGCTGCCGGGCGGGCGTTCGGTGTTCCACCAGCCCGACCCGACGCACCCGGACGGCTACCTGCTGCCGTACCGCCTGAACACGAAGATCACCGCGGCGCAGGCGATCCCGTCCACGAGCCACGCGTGGAGCGTGCAGCACTCGGCGTGGAACGACGGGAAGATGGACAACTGGCTGTCGGCGCACCTCGCGGCCGACGGCGCCACCAAGGGCCCTTACACGATGGGCTACTTCACGCGCGAGGACATCCCGTTCCAGTACGCGCTCGCGGACGCGTTCACCATCTGCGACGCCTACCACTGCTCGGTCCTCGGCCCGACCTGGCCGAACCGCTACATGTGGCTGTCGGGCACCATCGACGCCGACGGGCAGTTCGGCGGCCCGTCGCTGGAGACCGGCAAGGTGCCCGACGGGCACTTCACCTTCAAGACCTACCCCGAGCGCCTCACGGAAGCGGGCGTCAGCTGGAAGGTCTACCACTCGCCGGGCGGCGCCACCGGGCTGCCGCCGTTCAACGCGATCAAGGCCTACGCCGACGCCGAGCCGGGCGAGCCCCTGTACGACCAGGCCATCGCGCCGTCGCCGCTGGGCCAGTTCGAGTACGACGCGCTGCACGACCAGCTGCCCACCGTGAGCTGGCTGCTGCCGCCCAGCGCCATGGACGAGCACCCGGCCAACCTGCCCGCGGCCGGCGCCACCTTCGTCGCCGGCAAGATCGACGCGATCGCCGCCAACCCGGAGGTCTGGGCCAAAACGGTGTTCATCCTGTCCTACGACGAGAACGACGGCCTGTTCGACCACGTCGTGCCGCCGACCCCGAAGCCCGGTACCCCCGGCGAGTTCGTGACCGGCACCTCACCCAGCGGCGTCAAGGGCGCGGGCCTGCCGACCGGCCTGGGCTACCGCGTGCCGTGCATCGTCGTCTCGCCGTGGACGGCCGGTGGGTGGGTGAGCTCCGAGACCTTCGACCACACCTCGCAGCTGCGCCTGCTGGAGCACGTCACCGGCGTGCGCGAAACGAACATCAGCGACTGGCGCCGCCGCACCGTCGGGGACCTCACGTCGGTGTTCCGCTTCCACGACGCGAGCAAGCACGCGTCGGTGCTGCCGGACACCCAAGGGCAGTACACCCTCGCGCAGTACGAGGTCGCGCAGCTGCCCAAGCCCGCGGCGCCCACCGGCGGACAGGAAGTGCCGCACCAGGAACGGGGTCACCGCCCGCAGGTGCGCTGACTCAGGCGCTGACCGCGTCTCCGTGACGGTGGGCCACGCGCCACACGCCGTGTTCCCGGCGGTACACCTGCGTCGCGCGCAGGGTGTAGGTACGGGGCTCACCGTCCACGGTGGCCGTGATGTGCTCGAACCCGCTGGTGTAGGCCAGCTCGCCGGACACGCCCGAGGCGACGAGTTCGAACTGGTAAGCCGTGCAGGCGGAGAAAGTCTTGCCCAGGGCCGTGAAGAGGGTTTCGACCTCGCCTCGGCCCTGGGCGTTGCGCCAGGCGCCCAGCACGCTCACCGGCTCCGTCCGCGACCAGATCCTGAGCCGGAGCGCCGGATCGCCGTTGTGCAGGGCGACTTCCGCGTCGTGCAGCGTGGTCTCGACCCACACGAGGAACTCGTCGTGATCGCTCATGGAAGTCATGATGCGCCCAGCGCCGGGGGAAAGCGCCGACGTGGATTTCAGAGCGCCGACGGACTCGGCCGGACAACGGGAAGGCGTTGTCCGGCCGAGAGACTTCGTGCGCGGGATCAGTCGGTGAAGTGGATGTAGCGGAAGTCGCCCTTGTTCAGGTCGTGCACGAGGTAGTGGCCGTCGCCGTTCCAGTTGTAGTCCTCGACCGTCACGGTGGAGCCGTGGACGCTGTCGACGACGGCGACGTGGCCGTAGCGGCCCGCGTCGGTCTGGGCGATGGAGCCCGGGGTGGGGGTGTTGTCGACGCGGTAGCCGTGGCTGCGGGCGTTGTCGTCCCAGTACTTCGCGTCGCTGTAGTTGCGGGTGTTCACGCCGTGGGCGGCGACGGTGTAGGAGGCCCACGAGACGCACTCGCGGTTCCACATGTTCCAGTCGTCGAGGATCGAGTCCTGGCGGGCGTTGCGCCACTTCGCGGGGTAGTTGTCGCCGATGAGGTTGCCCGAGGCCGACGGCGCGGCCGTGCCGAACTGCGCGGCCATGGTCAGCGGCGCGGCCGGGGCGGCGGTCGCGGTGACCGCGCCGGTGGCGGTCAGGACGGCCGCGGCCGCCAGGATGGTCAGGATCCGGGGAAGTCGGCGCATGGCCTGCCTTTCCGAGGCGCGGTGGGGACAGGGCGGAAAATAACCGGCGCCGGCGCGGTGGTTCCAGATCCGAGTGGACGGCGGGCGATCACCGCTGTGGACGCGCAGGTCGGGGGGTCGTGTTCACAGAATTGACGTCACCACGTCCAGCACGCGCCGCAGATGCCCGGCCGCACGTCGCGGGTCGCGAAGGTGGTGGCGTGGGTCGTGCCGACGCGCAGCGGGTCGCCGGTGTGGCGGGGCCCGTCGGGGCCGCGGCGTTCGAACGAGCGCACCTGCCGGGGCAGCCGCAGGCCGAACTGCGCCTGGCACACGTACTCGCGCACCGGCCGCGTGAAGCGCCGGCCGTACTCCTGCGCCGGTGCGCCCGGCGGCAGCACGATCTCGTACTCGACGGCCGTGACCTCGCCGGCGGCGAGCACGCGGTCGAGCAGCAGCTCACCCGCCGTCATCCCGGTCTCGCGGTTGACCCGCACGCGCCCGACGCGCGCGAACCGCACCCCCTGGTACCGCGGTTCGGCGGCGAGCGGGCCGTCGGCCTGGTGGTAGGTCATCATGCGGTCGACGCCGTCCATGGTGGCCTCGGCGACGAGCCGCACGTGCAGGGCGCGCTCGCAGCCGTTGTCGTCGATGGCCACGCGGTCGTGCACCGACCAGAACGCTAACTGCCCGTCGGGCGGCGGCTTGAGCTCCGCGGTCAACGGGCGCAGGTCCGGCCACAGCCGGCGGCGCTCGACGCGGTCGGGCGGGTGCCCGAGCCAGCGTCCGCGGGGCGCGCGCGGGCCGAGCAGCGACGTGAGCGAGCCGGGGGAGAGCTCCAGCACGGCTTCGAGCTGGGTCACGGCGTGCAGCGACGTCTCGCGCTCGGGCCGAGAGCGGCCGCGGCGCCAGTACGACAGGGCGGAGCGCGAGAGCGTCACGCCCCGCGCGGCGAGGTGGTGGCGGACCCGGTCGAGGGAGAGCCCGGAGTCTTCGATCGCGGCGTCCAGCGTGACCGCGAACGAACCGGGGTGCTGCGCAGACACGCGAACAGCATGATCAACAGCCCGCACGAGCGGAACCGACGAAAGTCGGGCGCACCCGCCGTGACCCACGCCGCTTGGTCTCAACCTTTCCGCCGTCCCACCCGTCGGACGGGGTGGAGATGTCGCCACCAGAGCTGGGGAAGTGCGTGCCGCAGGACGACCGGCGCAGTGGGGAACCGCTGTGCGCCGTGTGGAAACCGTTGCCGGAGCGAAAATCCGCGCCACGGAAGGAGGTTTTCCCGCGCACCTCCGGCTGGTGGGTCTACGCCCTGGCGATCATGGTCGTGCTCACCGTGCTGGTGCTGGTCGACACCGCCACGACGGCAGTCCCCTCGACCGCGGCCCAGCAATCGGCCCAGCAACCGGCCCAGCAATCGGCCGAGCAGCCGGCCCCGCCCGCGCCGGCCGCGTCCGGCGCGCTGGACGACGTCACCGAGCCGGGCGTGCCCGAAAACCCCGCCAAACCCGCCGACCCGAACGTGCCCACCGCGGAACTGCCCGCCGGCGGCGCGTTCACGCAGACCGGCCGCGGCACCTGGCACGTGATCCCGGGTTCCGGCCCGAAGATCGGCACCGGCCGCCTGTACCGCTACACCGTGGAGGTCGAGGACGGCATCGACGCGGCCGCCTACGCCGGTGACGACAGCTTCGCCGCGGCCGTGCAGGGCATTCTCTCCGACCCGAAGAGCTGGACCGTCGACGGAAAGGTCTCGCTGCAGCGCGTGGACTCCAGTGACCCGAACCCGGACTTCCGCGTGAGCCTGTCCACCCCGGACACGACCCACCGCGCCGACGCCTGCGGTTTTTCCATCACCTACGAGGCTTCCTGCTACCGGCGCAGCCTGCACCGCGTGCTCATCAACCTCTCGCGCTGGGTCCGCGGCGCGAAGGCCTACGGCGCGAACATGACCGGCTACCGCGAGTACGCGATCAACCACGAGGTGGGCCACGCGCTCGGCCACTCCCACGTCGGCTGCGGCGGCACGGGCCAACCCGCGCCCGTGATGATGCAGCAGACCTTCGGCGTTGCCGACGACTACGTCGCCCGCCTCAACAACGTGCCCGGTGGGGACCAGGGCGCGGTACCGGCGGACGGGCGGGTGTGCGTGACGAACTCGTGGCCGTTCCCCGACGGGCACTGAACCGCACGCTCACTCGAGGCGTATAACGCTCTATACCGCTGGTCAGAACGGCGCTGTGGTGCATGCGGCCGGACCGATCTCCTTCCACTTCCCGCTTTCGAACGCGAAGAAGCGCAGGCACACCAGCTCGCCCTTCGCCACCTGCTGCCCGATGTGGATGACCTCCGCCGCGGTGGTGCCCGAAGACGTCGGCGGACGGTTCCAGCCGCGGCCGAAGACCTGGAAGTAGCCGTACTTCGCCTTGATGGGGTCGTTCCGCAGCGCGATGACCTGGTTCACGTAGAGCTTGCTGCCGTCGGTGCTGTTGCAGAAGGCCGCGGTGCAGACCTTCTCCAGCTTCGCCGAAGCCGTGCCGGCGAACAGCGACGCGGCCAACGCGGACAGCACGCCGACGACGGCGATCCTCCGGGTGGTGTTCATGGTTCCCTCCAGATGTCGTGGTCCGCTTCGAGTGCGAAGCGGGCCTGGTGGAGGCAACGTAAATGATCATTCTCGCCAATGTTGCACTTTGGCTCGAAGTGTCACACCATCGAGCGATCACGCGAGAACGCCGGCCGTGCTCAGTCGAGCTTGCAGCGCACCGGCAGGTACTTGAGACCACCGACGAAATGCGTCTCCGTCCACGCGGGCTCACCGGCGAGCTCGGCGGACCGGAGCCTCGGCAGCAGCTCGTCGAAGAACGCGGCGAGCTCCATGCGTGCGAGCGCGGCGCCGAGGCAGTAGTGCACGCCGAACCCGAAAGCGAGGTGCTTGTCGGGGGTCCGGGCCACGTCGAACGCGAACGGGTCGGTGAACACGTCCTCGTCCCGGTTGGCCGAGGGGTAAGCGAGCAGCAGCGAGTCGCCCTCGTCGATCGCGACGCCGCGCAGCTCGCAGGGCTCGGCGGCGGTGCGCATGAACGACTTCACCGGCGTGACCCAGCGGATCATTTCGTCGACCGCGGCCGGCATCAGGCTCGGGTCCGCGGTGAGCCGGGCGAGCTGCCCGGGGTGCTCGATCAGGGCGTGGAGGCCGCCGGCGAGCGTGGCGCTCGTGGTGTCGTGGCCCGCGGTCGCGACGAGCACGTAGTAGCTCAGTGTGTCCATTTCGGACAGGTATTCGCCGTCGACCCGCGAGTTCGCGATCTGGGAGGCGAGGTCGTCGGTCGGGTGGGCGCGCCGCTGCGCAGTGAGCTCGGTGAAGAACGCGAACAGCTGCCGCTGCACCTCGACGAACCCCTCCGGGCCGAGGTTCTCGCCGGCTTTGTCCGCGTCGGCGGTCCCGAACAGCTCCTGCGTGAGCCGGAGCATCAACGGGAAATCGGACTCGGGAATGCCGAGCAGCGACAGGATCACCTACAGCGGGAAATGGAGGCTGATGTCGGCGACGAAATCGCACTGTCCTCCGAAGTCGTCGCGCATCCGGTCGACGTACTGCTTCGCGAGCTCGCGCACGCGCACCTCCAGCTGTCGCATCGCGCGCGGCCGGAACCAGTCGGAGCGGCGACCACGACCCCCGCCAGCCGCTGCGGATCGGCGATCACCTCGTACGCGGTGACGCGCCCGTCGGTCACCGTCACCTTGAGCACACCGGTCAGCCGGCCCGCGGGCGCGAGCACCAGCCCGACCGTGCCGTCGACCAGTGCGAGCTCCCCGAGGCGCGCCCGGCCGGCGAAGGTGGTGGCGCCGCGCGCGACCGCCTCGGCACCGCGGAGCACGGCTGCGGCACCGGGTGCCAAGGCGGCCGCGTCGGCGTGCCGGACGACGTCGGGGGCGAGCAGGTCGAGCAGCGTCGCGAGATCACCACCGCGGGCAGCCGCGAGGAACGCGGCCACGACCTCCCGGTGGTATCCGAGATCCGCGCCGGGGTGCCGCGCACGCGCAGGCGGGCCCGGCTGGCGAGCTTCTTCGCCGTTGCCGGTGTGCAGTCCAGGATCGGCCCGATCGCGTCGAACGGGACCGCGAACAAGTCGTGCAGCCCGAACGCCACACGTTCGGCGGGGGCGAGCGCCGCCAGCACCATGAGCAGCGCGCGGCCGACCTCGTCGGCGAGCGCGACGTCGTCCTCCGGGCCCGCGACCCCGCGGTCGGGCAGCTGCTCGACCGGCGTTTCGCGCCGCGCCCGCAGCACGTCGAGGCAGATGCGCGAGACCACGGTGGTCGGCCAGGCCGCGAGGTTGTCCACCTCGGGGGCGGCGGCGAGCCGCAGCCAGGACTCCTGCACGGCGTCCTCGGCTTCGGCCGCCGAGCCGAGCATCCGTCGCGCGAGCGCGCGCAGCCGGGGGCGTTCCGCTTCGAACCGGGTGGCCAGCGCCATCGGTCACCTTTCCTCTTCGTGGTGGGTCGGGTGGGTGAGTGGACCCGACCGGAGAAAGAGGAACCGGATGACCGACATGGTAGCGCCACTGCTGCGCGTCGATTCGAGCGCCGACGGCACGGAGTCCGTCACGCGGCGGCTGACCTCGTTGTTCGTCGAGCGGTGGCGGGGTGAGGTGCGCCGGCGCGACCTGGTCGCCGATCCCGTGCCGCCGATCCGCGAGGCCTACGCCCGGCTCGGGCGCCGTGTCGAACGCCGGGGGAGTGTCGCGCTGGAAGACATCGTCGCGCTGGCCGCCGATGAAGCCGAACGCCGCGAATGGGAGCGGACCTTGCCGCTGGTCACCGAGGTGCGGCAAGCCGGCACCGTGCTGCTCGGGGTGCCGATGTACAACTTCTCGGTCCCGGCCGCCCTGAAGGCGTGGATCGACCGCGTGACGTTCCCCGGCGTGTTCGCGGATGCCTTGGGCGGCACCAGGTTCGTGGTCGTGACCGCGCGCGGCGGCGCGTACGGACCGGGCACTCCACGCGAGGGCTTCGGCTTCCAGGAACCGTACCTGCGGGTCTACCTGACGAACTTCGGCGTGCGGCCGGAGAACCTGGCGTTCGTGCACGCGGAGCTCACGCGCGTCGGGGACATTCCCTCGCCGGCGGGCCTGGAGGACCTCGCGGAGAAATCCCTCGCCCAAGCCCGGGAGCGGATTCTCGAACTGACGGCGTGACCGTCGCCTGATCGAAAACCGGGGCGCCCGCGGGAAAGTCCCGCGAGCGCCCCGGCGAGCTCACTGCCTCACGTGAGATCCGAACACTTCAGCGCGTCCGGATCCTTGGCTCCGCCCGGTGACCACCGCACGTTCGCGAACGACGCCGAGAACGCGGCGTCGGTGTAGACCAGGAACGGTGTGTTGACGTTCTCGAAGTCGAGACCGTTCGCGAAGCACGACAGCGGGATCTTCACCGTCGACTTCTGTCCGGCCGGCAGGTCGGTGAACAGCTTGGTGGCGTTGACCTCCGAGAAGCACGGGTACATGCAGTGCATGCTCACCACCGTCCGGTTGACCGGCGGCGAGTTCACGATCACGTCGAACTCGAGCGCCCCGTCGGCGTTGGGGTACCCGCGAAGGTCGGCGGTCTGTGGGCTCTGCAGGTACAGCTGTGCGGCACCCGTGCCAGTCCACGTCGCCTTGAGGCCGTCGGCCTGCACGTTGACGTCGGCCGGGGTCACCGTGATCTCGGGGTGCGCCGCCGTGCCGTCCGGGCCGATCTCCGTGCCGCCCCAGTTGGACGCCGAGCCGATGTAGCTCTTGTACGGCGCGATGTCCGTGCGGTCGAAGATCGAGAGGTCCTCGGTCGCGGTGCCCCCGCCGCCGGTCGAGCCGCAGGTGGTCGGGCCCTCGGTCTCGTCGAGCTTGCCCACGGTGGCGCGCTGGCCCGTCTTGAGGCCGTAGCCCAGCGCGAACTGCGGGTCGTAGTCCTGGCTCCACGGGTTGAGCGGCGTCTGGCACGCGCTCTTCGGCCACGAGTACGACAGCTTGCCGGAGTAGCCGGTGCCGTCCTTGCCCTTGACCATCATGTCCGCGACGCCGCCACCCTCGGTGCCGGGCAGCCAGGCCGCCACGAACGCGTCGGAGCGGTTGATCTCCTTGTTCAGGTACAGCGGCCGACCGCCGACGTAGGCGGTGATCACCGGAACGCCCTTGCCGCTCACCTTGTCCAGCACGGCGAGGTCCTCGGGGTAGAGCTTCGCGGCCTCCAGCGACTTGCGCTGCAGGTCGCCCACGCCCTCGGCGTACGGTGTCTCACCGATCACCGCGATCACCGCGTCGTACCCGGTCGGGTCGACGTCGCCCTTCTCGCTGAAGGTCACGTTGGCGTCGCCGAGGTCTTCCTTGAGCCCGCCCAGGATCGAGGTGGCGTTGGGGAAATCGGCGTTGGTGTTGCCGGTGCCCTGCCACGACAGCGTCCAGCCGCCGGTCTGGTTCTGGATGCTGTCGGCGCTCTTGCCGACCACCAGCACCTTCGACTTCGGCTTGAGCGGCAGCACGTTGCCGTTGTTCTTCAGCAGCGTCTGCGACTCGCGCACGGCGTCGCGGGCGAGCCACTTGTCCGTGAGCGCCTCGTCGGAGTTGGCGTAGGAGCGGTCCGAGGGCTTCTGCTCGTCGAGGATCCCGGCACGCAGCTTCACGCGCAGGATGCGGGTCACGGCGTCGTCGATGCGCGACATCGGAATCTGCCCGTCGTTGACCTGCGCGACGGTGTTGGTGATGAAGGCCTTCCAGTCGGCCGGCACCATCACCACGTCGACGCCGGCGTTGATCGCCTGCGGGCAGCTCGCGTTGGTGCAGCCGGGAACCTGGCCGATGCCGTTCCAGTCCGACACGACGAGGCCGTCGAAGCCCATCTTGCCCTTGAGGATCTGGTTCAGCGCCTTGTCACTGCCGTGCAGCTTGCCCTCGTTGATGCCGAGCTCGGCGTTGGTCCAGCTGTTGAACGACACCATCACGGTCTGGGTGCCGGCGGCGAGCGCGCCGTAGTAGCCCTGGCCGTGGATGTTGATCATGTCGGCCTCGGACGAGGGGTTCACGCCCTGGTCCTGGCCCTTGATCGTGCCGCCGTCGCCGATGAAGTGCTTGGCGGTGGCGATCACGCCGTTGTAGGTGATGCGCTTGGTGGCGCCGTCCTGCAGGCCGTTGATGGCCTCGTAGCCGTAGGCGCGGGTGATGCGCGGGTCCTCGGAGAAGCCCTCGTACGTGCGGCCCCAGCGGTCGTCCTGCACCACGGCGAGCGTGGGCGCGAAGGCCCAGTCCTGGCCGGTGGCGCGGATCTGGCGCGCGGTGGCGTTCTCGACGTCGCGGACCAGGCACGGGTCGTGGGCGGCGCCGAGCGCGATGTTCTGCGGGAAGACGGTGGCGCCGTAGACGTTGTTGTTGCCGTGCACGGCGTCGATGCCCCAGATCACGGGGATCTTCGTGCGGCTGGTCTTCGACGCGGTCCAGTAGGCGTCGGCGAGGTTCAGCCAGTCCTGCTGCGTAGCGTGCTTGTTGCCGCCCGGCCACGAGCCGCCGCCGTTGAGCACCGTGCCGATGGCGTACTGCTTGACCTCGTCGGGGGTGATCGCGTTGATCTCGGGCTGGGTCATCTGCCCGACCTTCTCTTCCAGCGTCATGCCGGAGAGGATCTTCGCGATGCGGGCCTCGTCTTGCGGGTTCTTCTGCATCCTGCTGTCGACCTTCGGCCAGTCCGAAAGGGTCGGCAGGGTTTTCTCGATGCGCGCGCAGCCGTCCTTGTCGAGGGCGGGCTGCCCGATCTCGGGCTGGGCCGCGGCGGGGGTGGCCGGCGCGGCGGGGGCGGGCGCGGCGTTCGCGACGCCGCCCAGCAGGGTGAGGCTCGCGAGTGCGGCGAACGTGGTCCTTCGGGCCCGGGACCACCCGGGGGATCTTCTGGCCATCGACAGTCCGTTCTGCGGAGGGCGGCGGGGACGGGCCCCAAGCGGGCCCTCGCGATCCTGACCGGACAAAGAGGATGGCGTCAAGAGGTCCGGACCCTACGGAAGTCTGTTATTTCTCGACTCGAATTAAGGTCTGATCGCACGAGGCTCACGGATGGACCAGACCAGTGGCGGCCGGGGGCACACGCGGGTGGCCGCGAAGGCAGACTTGCGCGGAACCTCAGCGGATCGCGCCGGTGGGGAGTAGCGCGTGCACACCCCAGGTCTGGTTCGCCACCTGGGTCACGCGCAGGTCCACCACTGGGCTCGCGAGCGCGAGCGCGGTCGGGCGGTCGAGCTCGTGCAGCGTCTGCAGCCACGTGAGCATCGCGCCGAGCGCCTCGGCGGTGGCCTCGTTGAGGTCGGTGTGGAAGCCGAACGTGACGCGGCCGGCGGGGGTCTCGGCGTGGATGCCGGGCACGGGCCGGCCGGAGGTGACCTCAAGCGTGAGCTCGGTCGTCATCGGGCATTCGATGGCCGTGCCGCCGACCTCGCCGTCGCCCTGGGCCGCGTGCCCGTCGCCGACGAGCAGGTTCGCGCCCGGCACCGTCACCGGCAGGTACAGCGTGGAGCCCGCCACGAGCTCGCGGCAGTCGATGTTGCCACCGCCGGCCGGGCGCGGCGGCACGGTGGAGTGGTCACCCGGCTCGGCGGGCGGCAGGCCGATCACCCCCAGGAACGGTGCCAGCGCCACCGAATGGCCGAGGTGGTCGGTGCCGGTGGTCCCGTCGAGCTCCCACAGCAGCTGCCCGCGCGGACCGTCGGCGACACCCAGCTTGCGGGCGAGCCAGTTGTCCTTCGACGCCGACACGGTCCAGCCCCAGTCGCCGGGCCGCAGATCGTCGAGGTGCACGGCCAGCACGGCGCCCGGCTCGGCGCCCCGCACGGCGATCGGGCCGGTCAGGCAGTGCCCACGGCTCGGCTCGATCATCCGCGGCCGCTGTTCGCCGGGCGTGCGCTGGCGCTCCAGGAACCCGTGGCAGTCCAGCGATCCGACCACGACCGTGTCCCCGTCGTCGACGGTCAGCACGGGTGCGGTGTCCCGATTGAAGACGTCGATCGTGGTGTCGGCGGTCGGGTCGAGGTGGTGCCGGGCCATGTGCGCTCCCTGGGGTCGGTGCTCTCACCGGATCTTGGCACGGCCGCGGGCCCTCTGGCGGCGCCACGTGAGCAAGGCCGCGACGCGGCCACGGCGGTCGTCGGCTTCGAGCCGGTCGCGGCGCGTCTGGTGCTCGAGCTGCCAGGCCAGGTTCGCAGTGATCACGGTGGGCTCCCTCGTCGTCGGGTCGTCTCGGAGACGACTCGCGACCGAGCCCGGAATCGACACCGCGTGGCTAGTTTTTCGGGTTCGCCCGCTCCACGACCGCACCCGCGACCACCGAGGCGAACACGCTGAGCGCCACGATCAGCTCGGCCCACAGGAACGCCGTGTAGTCGAGCAGCGAACCGATCGGCGGCGACCCCGGCGCGGCGTTGCGGAAGGACGCCAGCGCGAACAGCGACGCCGCCATGAACCCGAACGCGGGCCACACCAACCCGCGCCGGCGCGAGATCAGGTGCCGCGCCCCGAGCGCCACCGCCACGGCGATGGCCCACATCGCGAACATCATGAACAGCGCGAACACCAGCACGCTCGTCGCGCGGGTGAAGCGGAGCTTGAGCCCGCCGTCGTCGTCGGAGCCGGTCACCGCGAGGCTGAAGAGGCTGTCGACCTTGTCGAGCGTCAGCAGCACCGGCACCGGCTTGCCGTCCTGCACGGCGGCGAACCGGATGTCGCTGTCGTAGCCGTCGAACGGGTAGTCGGTCACCGCGCCGACCGTGAGCGGGATCGGCAGGTCGCTGCTCGCGATGCGCTCGTGGGCGGGGAACGTCTGGTCTCCGCGCAGGCTCGAGGAGTTCAACAGCGTGAGATCCCCGGACGGTGCCACGCCGCCGTCCTCGCCGAGCCGCCCCCGCGGCTCCACCAGCACGCGCAACGTCACCTCCCGCGCCACGGCGTCGACCTTCTGCACGGTGGCGAACACGTCGATCCGGTCGGGCGCCTCGACGCCGATGGAGTGCCAAGTGTCGCCCGCCGTCCGCTCGGCCGAATGCACCCACACCCCGACCCCCGCCGCGCCCGCGATGCCCACCAGCACGACCGCGGCCCACACCACGACCTTCCACCTCATGGCGGTGATGGTGGCACCGGAGGGGGTGCGGCGCCCGGGCTCTCACGCAGGCGGGTGACCCCGGGTTTTCAGGGGAGACGAACCGGTTCGTATCCTCAAGCGCATGACGTTCTTCACGGTGGCCCGGCAAGGCCGGTGGACTTTCCTGGATCCGCACGGCGAGCCGTTCGCGTCGATCGGGGTCGCGCACGCCCACGACACGAATCTGCGCTACGGGCACAACCAGGACATCTGGCGCGAACGCTACGGCGGCGACCGGCGCCGGTGGCTGCGCGAGGGCCTCGGCGAGGACCTGCGCGACTGGGGTTTCACCACGGTCGGCGCGACGGGGGAGTACATCAGCGGCACCGGGCTCGGCGTGACCGGCACGGTGGTCGACCTGGGGCACGCCGAAGACCTGCCCGGGGCCGACGTCGCGGAGGCGGGGCTGCCGTACGTGCAGGCGCTACGGGTGGCGGAGATCGAGTCGTGGAACGGGTTCCCGGCCTACCGCGACCCGCGCTCGCCCGCGTTCGCCGAGTACTGCGACCACCTGGCGCGCACGCTGTGCCGGCCCGGGGATCCGTTGCTGCTCGGGTACTTCCTCGTCGACGGCCCCGCGTGGGCGCGCCACCCGACGGGCGCGGGCTGGCCCGGTCCGCTCGCCGAGACGGCCGAGGCCTACTACGCCACCGTCACCGCGGCGATCCGCCGCCACGACCCGGACCACCTCATCCTCGGCGACCGGTACGGGACGAAAGCGGGAGCTCCGGACGAAGTGCTCGACGCGGCCGCGAACCACGTGGACGTGTTGTCGGTGCAGACGTTCCCCGCCCCGGGCGCGCTCGACGCGGCGCTGGAGACCCTCGAACGCTGGCACACCCGGACCGGGCTGCCCGTGCTCGTCGCCGACACCGGCAACTGGTGCCCGACCCGCCTGAGCCCGCACCGCACCGGCAGCCGGCGCGACCAGGCGGACCGCGCCGCCGGGTACGTCGAGGCCGCCGAGGCGTTCGCCGCGCTGGACTGGTGCCTGGGCTGGCACTGGTGCGCCTACGTCGAAAACCCGCAGCGCGGCTGGGGGTTGAAGGACCCGTGGGACGAACCGTACGAAGACCTCGTGGGCCCGGTCACCGCCGTCAACCGGCGCGTGGCCGCGGCCTGGACGCGCGATGCCTGACCCCGCCCGCCGCAACCCCCACACGCACCGCGCGATCCTCGACGCCGCCTGGGACCTCACCGCCACGGGCGGCTGGGCCGCGGTCAGCGTCGACGCCATCGCCGCCCGCGCCGGCGTCGGCAAGCGCACCGTGTACCGCTGGTGGCCGAGCAAGGCGGCCGTGGTGCTGGAAGCCTTCCTCGACCACGCCCGCGCGACGCCGGTGCCGACGCGCGCCACCACCGCCGAAGGACTGCTGCGGGCCCACGCCCGCCACTTCGTGGACCTCTACGTGGACACCGAACTCGGCCGCGTGCTCACCGGCCTGCTCGGTGCGGCCCAGCAGGACCCCGACCTCGCCGCCCGCCTCGGCGAGCACTGGTTCGAGCCACGCCGCGAGCCCGTCCGCGCTGCGGTGCGCGAGGTGCTGCCCCCGGACGTCGACACCGAGCTGCTCCTGGACCTCGTGTTCGCCCCCCTGCACTACCGCCTGCTCACCGGACGTCGCCCGCTCGACCATCGCTGTGCAGACGCCGTTGTCACGGCGGCCCTGCACGGGGTACTAGGTTGAGATCGAGAGCCAGCAAGCTTGATCGACAGGAGTGACATGCGCAAGGAGAAGGTGGACGTCCCGGCCGCCGACGGGGTCGCCGACTCGTACCTGGTCGTGCCCGAAGGCGGGCCGCACCCCGGAGTACTGCTGTTCATCGACGCGTTCGGGCTGCGGCCGCGCATCGAGGAGATGGCCGACCGCATCGCCGAGGCCGGTTATGCCGTGTTCGTCCCGAACCTGCTGTACCGCGGTGGTCGCGCGCCGCAGATCGACGTGGCGGAGCTGGGTGACCCGGAGAAGCGGGGCGAGATCTTCGGCAAGATCATGCCCCAGATCCAGGCGCTCGGCGCGGACAACGCGATCCAGCGCGACGCCGAGAAGTACCTGGACTTCTTCGCCGCCCAGGAGGGCGTGGCCGAAGGTCCGGTCGTGATCACCGGGTACTGCATGGGCGGCACGAACGCGCTGCGCGTCATTGAGGCGTTCCCGGAGCGCGTGAAGGCGATCGCGGCGTTCCACGCGGGCGGGGTGGTCACCGACGGGTCCGACAGCCCGCACCTCGGTGTCGGCTCGATCACCGGCGAGGTGTACTTCGGGCACGCCGACCAGGACCACTCGATGTCGGCCGAGCACATCAAGACGCTGGAGGCCGCGCTCGACGAGGCGGGCGTCACCTACCGCTCGGAGGTGTACGAGGGCGCGACCCACGGCTACACCATGACCGACACCGCCGCCTACAGCGAAGCCGGCGAGAAGCGGCACTGGGAGAACCTGTTCGCGCTGCTGGAACGCGTGAAGTGAGCCCCTGGCGGGGTGGCGACGAGCCACCCCGCCATCGCGTCAGTCCCGGCTGCGGTGGAAGATCATCCGGTACGCCACCAGGATGATCAGCGCGCCGAGGATCGCCAGGCCCCAGGTGCGCAGGTCGAAGAACGTGCCGAGCTGCACGTGGAACAGCGTCTTGCCGACCCAGCCGCCCACGAAAGCGCCGCCGATGCCGAGCAGGATCGTGATGATGCAGCCGCCGGGGTCCTTGCCCGGCATGAGCGCCTTCGCGATCAGCCCCGCGATCAGGCCCAGCACGATCCAGCTGATGATTCCCATGTCCGTCCTCCCGGCCGCGGTGCGGCGTCGTTCCCGGCGCGAACCGCGCTTCTTGAGCGCACAGGATGGCAGGCACCCGAACGGGTGGCGCGGCGAGCACGCCGGACGTGACCTGGATCTCAACCCGAGAGTGTCCACAAGGGACTGGCCGGCCCCTCGATCGGCGGGCGGCGCTCACCTCTGGGACCGTGGAGGGACGAGACCCAGCACATCCGCCGAGAAGAGGAGCGGTCCATGGCCCAGCCCGCGCCGGTCACCAAGAATCCCGACAAAGGATATCTGGCCGTGCTCGGCTGGAGTCTCAACGCGGTCGAGGCGCTCGACCGCTTCGACCGCCGCTACGTCGTGGTCGCGCCCGACTGGGCCGAGCCGTACTGCACCGAGCACGAAATTCCTTACCTGCCCTGGAACTTCGAGAGACTCAACGACCGGTCCATGGAGATCGCCGAGACCCTGAAGCAGGAAGGGGTCGACGTCGCCATCCCGCTGTTCGAGGAGACGGTGGAGTGGGCCGGTGCGATCAACTCCGTGCTGATGGACAACCCCCGCTTGTTCGGGCAAGCGATGTTGTTGCGGGACAAGGCTTTGATGAAACGGCGCGCGCAGCTGGGCGGCATCCGCGTCGGCATCTTCGAGGAGGCCCACGCGCGCGACGACGTGGTGCGCTTCCTCAAGCGCGTGAACCAGACGCTGCTCAAGCTCGACGGCGACCCCAACGACCCGATCCACCTCAAGGCGTTCGACAAGGCCGGCTGCCTGGGTCACCGGGTGATCCGCACGCCCGACGAGATCGACATGATCCCGGACGAGGAGTTCCCCGTCCTCATGGAGTCGCACCTCGACGGCTGGGAGTTCGCCGTGGAGGCGTGGATCCACGGCGGGAAGATCAAGTTCCTCAACATCTCCGAGTACGTCACGCTCGGGTACTCCGTGTTCGTGCCGGCGACGCCGGAGCTGGAGCGCTACCGGCCGCAGATCACCGCGCAGATCGAGAAGCTCGTGAAGACCTTCGACATCGAATTCGGCTTCGTGCACCCCGAGTACTTCGTGACCAGCGACGGCGAGATGTACTTCGGCGAGGTCGCCTACCGCCCGCCCGGCTTCAAGGTGTTCGAGCTGCTGGAGCGGGCGTACGGCTTCAACGCCTACCAAGCGCTGGCCCTCGCGTTCGACCCGAAGACCACGGAGGAGGAGATCGACGCGTTCTTCCCGCGTGAGGTCGTCGACGCGTCCGGGGTCGCCGGGTGCTTCGGGGTCTACCCTCGGCGGCGGGTCGTCAGCGAGCTGCGGATCCCCGAGGAGACCGAGGACGACGACTACTACGAGTCCCACGACCTGACCGCGCCCCGGGAGGAGACCGTGACCAAGCGGACCGCGTTCGGGACCCACTGGGGACTGCTGTACTTCTTCGGCGACGACGCCTACCGCATGCGCGACCTGCTGAAGAAACAGGAAGAGCTCGACTTCTACGTCTGAGTACCCAGGCGGGACAGCGGAGAAGAGTACGCCAGTGAAACCGAACGCCACGGGTGACACCACCCTCGCCAAGCGGGTGGCTTCGCTCGACGACGCCGTGCAGGCCATGGCCGAGACCCGCGAGTTCGGCAAGCACACCAAGCTGCGCCGAGTCCTCGAAGCCCTGCGGCGCGTGCTGCTGCAGCCCGGCGGAGCGGCCGCGGTGCAGGCGCGCGCCCAGGCCATCGAGGAAGCCGGGCTGTACCTGGGTACCGACTGGGCCTCGCCGGAGATCCTGCTGCCGGCGCTGGTCGGACCCGGGCTGCACAGTGGGGAAGCGGACACGGTCGTGATCGAGGCGGCCAGCGAGCTGCGGCTGCTCGCGGTGGCGCTGGGGGAGTACTGCCACCCGACGCTGTCCGCGGACGACGCGCGCTCGTTCCTCTCGCAGGTGCTCGCGATGAACCTGGAGCTGCTGTTCACCCCGCCGACCGAGGCCGAACGCGCGCACGAGGGCCGCACCGCGCAGCTCATCCGCGCGCTGTTCCGCCACGTCGCCGACGGCATCGGCTACGCCAGCGTGCTCGACAAGCTGGTGGAGGAGATCTGGCGGATCCTGCGCCAGCGCCCGATCCAGGTCGAGCAGGTGCAGTCGCTGATCACGCGGATCGCGGTCTACCGCGGCGATCCCGAGGTGGATCTGGGCCCGAACTCGGGCCAGGGGCTCGACCGGCTCATCACGAGCCTGTTCGGCACCACCGAGGCGTGCCGCGAGGACCCGGGGCTCGAGGTGTTCCGCTCCCGACTCGAGGCGATGGACGCCGGCGGCCTGCAGTACGAGGCGAGCGGGTTCGCCCGCGCGATGCACGACACCGGGCTGGTTTCCCCCTACCACGCGGAGCTCCTGCGGATCGTGCGCCACGAAGGCGACTACCTCGTCGCCGAGGCGCTCGGGTTGTCGGAGACCGGGCGCAACTGCCTGCTGCGCTACCGCGACCTCGTCCACGCGCTCATCGAGGAGGCCGTGCGCCCGGAGACCGCGCAGTGCGTCTACGGTCTCGCGCTGCTGCTCGACCGCGGCATCCTGCACGAGCCCCCGGTGGTGCCGGCGCTGTGGCGGCAGCTGGGGCTGAGCCTCGGCCCGGCCGCGCGCGAACGGCTGGTGACCGTGTTCGGCCCCGAACCCGACGCGAAGGCGCGGCTGACGGCCGGTGTGCTGTCGATGCTGGGCCTGCCGCTGGGCGTCGGGCAGGGCGACAACCCCACGTGCCAGTCGGCCCGTGCCCTGTCGATGTGGGCGGCCAACGACCCGGATTACCTGTTGCAGATGGTGGTCTGGGCCGCGCGCGACGACGAGGTCACCATGCACTTCGAGGGCCGGCCGATCTCGTCGCGCGAGAGCGAGGGCGGCGTCGCGGGCAAGCTGCCCGTGGACCTCGACCCGGTGTCGCTGCTCGTGGTGCCCCACCTCGACCGCATCTACGCCGAGATGGGCCGCCGCTGCGCCGGGCGCCCCGGCGACCCGCACCGCTGGGTCAACCCGGAGTTCCACGGCTGGTGGGCGTTTCGCGGGTTCCACATCAACGTCGACGTCGCCACCGGGAAGATCATCGACCTCGACGAGTTCCTGCGGCAGTTCCACGCGAGCTACCACCCGGCGTTCAACGGCGACCAGCCGCTGATCCACCCGCAGCCGGCCGGCGTCGCCGTGACCGACAGCGCGGCCCGCTACGTCGGCTGGCACGCGATCACCATCCTGCGGGTCGCGCCGGACCCGCAGGATGTGATGCGCGTGTACTTCTTCAACCCCAACAACGACAGCGGCCAGGACTGGGGCGACGGCGTGGTCGTGTCCACCGCGGGCAACGGCGAGCGCTTCGGCGAGGCGTCGCTGCCGTTCGACCAGTTCGCCTCGCGCCTCTACCTCTTCCACGTCGACCCGCTCGAACACGGCGAACCGGAAAAGGTGCCCGCCGAGGACGTCGCGCGGATCGTGGGTTACCTCGAACGCAGCTGGGGCGCCGACCGGCTGGCGCCGGAGAGCCTCCAGGCCGAGCCCCCGCCACACTGAGCCCGTGGCATCATGGGCAGCCGGAACGGTGTTCCGCCTGTGGAGGGGACCTGTGGTGAACGAGGAACGCACCGGGCGCACGAAGCGCGCGGACGCGCGGCGCAACGAGGAGTCGCTGCTCAGCGCCGCGGCCACCGTGTTCGTCGCGTCCGGGGTCGACGCGCCGGTGCGCGACATCGCCGCCGAGGCGGGGGTCGGGATGGGCACGATCTACCGCCACTTCCCGACGCGGGCGGACCTGATCGTCGCCGTGTACCGGCACCAGATCGAGGCGTGCGTCCAGGCCGGGCCGCGGTTGCTGGCCGAGGGACCGACGCCGCACGCCGCGCTGGGCCGCTGGATCGAGCTGTTCGTCGACTTCCTCGTGACCAAACACGGGCTCGCCGGCGCGATGCGGTCGGACGAGGCCGGGTTCGAGGCGCTGCACTCGCTGTTCCTCGACCGGCTCCTGCCGGTGTGCGCGCGGCTGCTCGCCGCGGCGGCCGAGGCCGGCGAGATCCGCGCCGACGTCGAGGCGTACGAGCTGATGCGCGGTGTCGGCAACCTGTGCATCGGCGCGGAGGACGACACCCGCTACGACGCCCGCCGCCTGGTGTCCCTGCTGATCACGGGGCTGCGGCTGTCCGGGTGATCCGCACCGGGTGGCCCGGCCCGCCGCCCGGCGCTACACTCCGCGCGGCCCGGATCCGGCAGCCGCGGAAAGGTGCAGATGACTGCGTCGACGACGATCCCGCACCGGGAAAAGCTGCTGCGCGAAGGCATGCGGCGGCTGTACGTCCACGGCTTCCACGGCACCACGATCGACGCGATCCTCGAGGGCGCCGGCGTGCCGAAAGGCTCGTTCTACCACCACTTCGGCTCGAAGGAAGCGTTCGCGAAGCAGGTGCTCGCGCGCTACGCGCAGTTCCAGCTCGACCAGCTGGGCGAGTGGGCGGGCCGCGCGGACCTCACCACGCCGGCCGTGCTGTCCGGCTACTTCCGCGCGATGGCCGACCGGTTCACCGCCTCCGGCCACCGCGACGCCTGCCTGGCGGGCAAGCTCGCCACCGAGCTGTGCGCGGAGCACGCGGCGTTCCGCGAGCAGCTGGCGGAGGACTTCCGTGTCTGGAAAGGACGGATCGCCGAGCTGCTGCGGCAGGGGCAGCGCCGCGGTGACGTGCGGGCCGACCAGCCGGCCGAGGCGCTCGCCGACGCCGTGCTCGCCTTGCTGCAGGGGGCTTTTGTCGTCGCGCTGGCGTCGCACGAGGACACTTCGCTGACCTCGGTGGCCACGGCGCTGGAGCTGCTGGTCGCCGTTCCGGGCTAATCCAGTCCTTTGTGGACACGCGCAAGGCGAGGGTGGTGAGGTACCGACGTCCACGGGCTCGATCGGGAACCTGGGTGGCGGAACGGATCGGCCGTCGAGCCCGGTGCGGTCGCTGCCCGCCCTCCTGCCCCGGGAGCGTGCACCGGGCCTGTGACCAGCTGCGACGCGCCGGTGGACCAGGGTCGTGAAGGAGCAGGGCGCGGATGCGCCTACGCTCTGGGGTCATGGCGGATCGCGCGCTGTGCCTGGAGCCACTGGAGCTGTCCGGGCGGGAACGGTCGGTCCTGCGGAGCGTCGCGGTCCGTGGGGCGAGGTCGTCGTTGTTCTGCGAGCTCGAGGCGGGACACGGCCAGGAGCACGTCGCGGGCGTCCGCGGCGACGCCGAAGGCGGTCCACGGTGGTGGTTGCGCTGGTGGCCCGGCCGGCGCGTGCTGGAGGCGCGCGCCGAATGCGGCGCACTGGCCGACGACGGCGCCGTGTGCCGCGTGCCCGCCGGTCACGAGGGCGGCCATCCCCCGGCAGACGTCGAGGTCGAGGAACTGGCCGATACAGCGGGCTTCGCCGGACCTCGGTAGACTCGCGCTTCATGCGCGAAGGTTTCAAGGACGACCTCCACCGGCTCGACGACCGGCTCGCCACCATGGGCGACGCCGCCGCCGAGGCGATGCGCTCGGCGACGCGGGCGTTGCTGACCACCGACCTCGCGCTCGCCGAGCAGGTCATCGGCGCCGACTCCGCCCTCGACGACCTGCGCGCCGAGTGCGAGGAAGAGGCGTACTCGCTGCTCGCCCTCCAGGCTCCCGTCGCCGGCGACCTGCGCGGGGTGCTCGCGGTCGTGTACTGCGCCGAGAAGATCGAGCGCATGGGCGACCTCGCCGCGCACATCGCGAGCACCGTCCGCCGCAGCCACCCGGCGCGCACCGTGCCCGCCGAGCTGGAGCCCGTGTTCAGCGAGCTCGGCGACGTCACCGCCCGCATGGCCGACCGCGTCGGCCAGTTCATCCGCGGCGGCGGCGTCGAGGGCGGCTACGCGGAGCTCAGCCGCTCCGACGAAACCGTCGACGCCCTCCACGCCCGCGTGCTCACGACCATCACGTCGACCACGTGGACCCACGGTCAGCGCCCCGCCGTGGCGGCCACCTTGCTCACCCGCTTCTACGAACGCTTCGCCGACCAGACCGTGTCGGTCGCCAAGCGCCTGGAGTTCGCGGCGACGGGGGCTCTGCCGGATCCCCGGTGACCCGGTCTGTGCACTTCGGACAGACGCTCACCCCAGGCACTTCCGCACCGCATCGACGAGGTTCGACGCGCGGGCGTCGCCGTGGCCGATCATGCGGTTGGTGACGTAGGCGAAGGCCAGGGAGTGCTCGTCGTCGCCGAAGGAGAACTGGCCGCCGGCGCCGTCGTTGCCGAGGCTGCGTGGGCCGAGCATGCGGCGGAACGGCGAGTCGAGCAGGAAACCGGAGCCCCAACGAGCGCCGGCGTCGAAGCCGAACCAGTCGGGGCCCGCGGAGAGTTCGCGGGTGGCGTCGGTGACGGTGTCCGCCGACAGCAGGCGCGGGGTCCCGTCGAGGCCCGTGACGGCGGCGGCGTAGACGCCCGCGAGCCCGGTTGCCGACGCGGTCGCCCCCGCACCCGGCAGCTCCATCGAGAGCAGCGCCGGGTCGTTCCAGCCGTGGGGTTCGTCGAGGCCGGGGAACACGAGAGCGCCGTTCATGGTCACGATCCGCGTCAGGATGTGCTCCGGCGGCGGCATCGGCGGGCGGCCCTCGGCCTCCGACAGCCGGGCTCGAGCCGCGAGCTCGGCCGGCGGCAGCGCGAGCCATGCGCGCAACCCGAGCGGATCGCCGACGGCCGAGCGGAAGTACGCCCCCGGCGTCGAACCGGTCACGAGCCGCACGAGCTCGCCGAGCAGGAAGCCGAACACGTGACCGTGGTAGGCGTAGGCGGAATCGGGATCCCACAACGTTTTCTGCGCTTCGATCGCCCGGATAACCGGCGTCCACCGCGCGATCTCCACGAACGGCACGGTCTCGTCGAGCACCGGCAGTCCCGCGCGGTGCGCGAGCACCATCCGCGGGGTGATGCCGGCCTTTCCCCTCGCCGCGAACTCGGGCCAGTACCGGGAGACGGGCGCGTCGAGGTCCAGCCGTCCCTCCTGCGCGAGCAGGTGCATGCACAGGCTCACGATTGCCTTGGCGCACGAGAAAACCGGCACCACCGTGTCGCGCTCCCACGCCCGCCCGCCGGCCTCGTCCGCGACGCCGCCCCACAGCTCCACGACCTTGCGACCGCCCGAGAACACCGTCACGGCGGCACCCAGCTCGGGGAACTCGGCGAAGTTGCGCGCGAACGCGTCGGCGACGGCGCCGAACCGTTCGTCGGCCTCCCCGTGATGGTCCGTGGTCACTTTCGGCGCTCCTTCGTGTTCGATGCCGACGCGCACGCTACGGTCCGCGTCCCCGCCCGGCCACCGAATTTGCCGCCGTGCCAGGATCCACGCGCACCGACCTTCGCGGCGCCGGACGGGGCCACCCTCGCCTACCGCGTGCGCGGCTCGGGCGCCCCGTCGTCTGCCTGCCGGGCGGCCCGATGCGCGACGCGGCCTACCTCGGCGACTCGGGGGACCGACCGCGCACCGGCGCTTCCGCCGCGTCGGCCGACCCGGAGACGTCCCGCAGGTCGGCGACGTCGAGGCCCCTGCGCGAGCACCTCGGCCTCGACCGGCTCGACCTGCTCGGCCGCTCCGCGGGCGCGAGCCTCGCGCTGCACTGCGCGTCCGCGCACCCCGGTTGCATCGGCCGGCTCGCTCTGGTGGCGCCGAGTGCCCAGTCCGTCGGCGACCACCTCGCGCCCGACGGACGGCGGCGCGCGATCGCGCCCCGCGCTGCCGAACCCTGGCACGCGGCGGCCTACGAAGCCGTCGCCGCCGGCCGCGCCACGCGCGCCGACTGGACCGCGCTCGCCCCGATGTTCTACGGCCGCTGGGACGACACCGCGAAAGCCCACCACGCAAGGGAAGCCGCGCAGCGTCACCCCCAGGCCGCTCGGCACTACAACTCCGCGGGTGTGTGCCGCCCCGGTCGCCGTCACCGCCTCGGTCCTCGTGCTCGCCGGCGAACTCGACTGGATCACCCCGCCCGAGGTCGCGGCCACCATGGCCGCGCTCTTCCCGGCCGGGCCCGCCGTGCGCCGGCCCGGCGCGAGCCACCACCCGTGGGGCGACGACCCCGCCGCCATCACCGAGGTCGTCGCGAAGTTCCTGGCCCGACGGGGTTTCAGCGCCGCTTGCGCTTCGCCGCCCGCTGCCACTCCTCTTCCTTGACGCGCAGCCCGAACGCCGTCTTCACCTCCGGCCGTTGCAGCGGCCGGAGCACGGCCTGAGCGAGCAGCAGCCACAGGAAAATGCCGACCGGCGCGCCGGATCCGCCCGCGTCGGTCGTGATCAGGGTGATGAGCCCGCCGACGAGCAGGATCGCGCCGAATCCGAGCTCGACCCCGAACGTCGTCCACCACACCGCGGGCTGTCGCCGGCCGAGCAGCACCGCGCAGACCAGCACGGTCAGCGCCAGCACGGCGTCGAGCGTGGCCAGCGCGAGGACCCCGCCCAGGCCATCGGTGTCGTCGAGGCTGCTCACGAGGACCCAGACGAACACCGACAGCGCGAGGTAGAGCGTGGCCTGCGCCCCCATGGCCCACCGCGCCGAGGTGATCGCGCGGCGCACGTCCTGCTCGTCGTACGGGTTCTGCTCGAAGGAAACGGGAATCGGGTCGGACACGGCGGGACCACCTTTGCGAGGGATGTCCGCCGACCCGGCATGGGCCTTCGTCATCAGCCGGGTCGGCGGCGGGAACCGGGCCACACCACCACATCCGCGCGGGAGGGGTCCCGGCATCCGGCTCAGCCGGCTACTGGTCGGTGGTCTTGCTGCACGTCACCGGCTTGCCGGGTGCGGGCGAAGTCGCCTTGGCCAGCTCCTTCTGCTTGTCCAGCAGGATCCGGCAGGTCAGCGTGAAGCTGCCGGTCGGCGTGGCGGTGACGCTGGCTTCGCGGCCCGCGCTGATGATCACGTCCTGCTTCCACGGCAGCCCGAGCGGGCCGGTGAGCTGGTGCTGCGTCGAGTCGTCCTGGTAGCGGTCGACCGACTGCGAGTAGGTGATCCCGCTCGTCGTCCCGCCGCCGGTCACCTCGTAGCTGATGGCCCACGACTTCCCGGTCGGGTTGGTGCACGCGACGAGACCGAGCAAAGCGGTCAGCGCGACCGCCGCGGAGAGTGCCTTCTTGATCACGCGGCGACTGTACTGGGTGTCCGGTTCGCCCGCCGCGCACGCGAAGGGCAGGATCGGGGGCATGACGGCGTTGACGACAACCAGGCGATCCCTCCACGGCGTGGCCGAGCTGCTGCTGGCCGGCCCCCAGTTCCGCACGTCGGAGCGGATCGAGCTGCGGGTGGCGGGTGCGGGCTTCGCGACGATCGCCGCCCCCGAGCTGGCGGTCGAAGGGATCCGGCTGATCGGGCGTTCGGGGGCAGTCGAGCTGCCCGGGCGCACTTACCGCGAGGTGGCCGCCGAGATCGGGGTCGAGCCGAGCGACCTCGCCGACGTCTACACCGACGGTCCGGCCGTGCGCGCCGACGAGACCATCGACCTCGACGGCGAGGCGGTTGCCACCCTGATGTCCGCGTTCGTCGCCGGCGACCGGGCGCTGCGGGCGCTCGCGCCGGCCGAGACGCCGGTGCTGTGGCCCGAGCACTTCGACGTGGCGATCACGCTGGAAGCGGTCAACTACGGCGTCTCACCCGGCGACGGGTTCCTGCCCGAGCCCTACGCCTATGTCGGTCCGCACGAGCCGAGGGAGGGTGAGTTCTTCAACGCGCCCTTCGGAGCGGCGCGACCCGTGCGGGAGCTCGACGACCTCCTGGCGTTCTTCCGTGAAGGCCGGGAGCTCACGCGGTGAACCCGTGTCGCTGACCTCCGAGCTCGCCGATCCGGCCAGTGTCCTGACGAAGTGGTGCGCCCGGGTGTTCACCGGCACGCCCGCCGTGGCGGCGCAGGTCGAGGCGGCCGTGCAGGACGTGCGGCCGGTCCGCCCGGCCACCCGCGACGTTTCGCGCCGGCACTGGGCCGAGATCGGAGGCGCGTTCGGGCAGCGCGTGGCGGACCTCGTGCAGCCGGCGCCGCCGTACTACGCGCTGCTCGGGCTCGTCGCGGCCCAGTGGGCCACGGGGGCGTGGGCGCACCGGCAGGCCGCCGGGTACCCGACGCACCGCGGTCTGCCCGCCGAGTTCCGCGCCCGCGCCCTCGGCGTGCGGCCGGCCGCGACGACGTGGCTTGATCTCGGTGACCAGCTGGGCCGCGCGGTGGCCGAGCCGGCGCCGTGGGTCGCCGACGCGTGGACGGAGTTCTTCGCCCGCGCCCGCGCGTACTCCGAGCGCCACGCGCCGCCGGGCACGCTCGGCCCGCCGGGGGTGGAGGCCGGGCTGGCCCGGACGAACTGGGTGGTCTCGGCGTGTGAGGACGTCTACCGCTCGGGCGCGATCGACCCGGCGCTGGCGCGGATCGTCGACGGCGGCGGGGCGAGCGTCGACGGGCTGCGCGGGCTGGCGTCCGAAGCCCAGGTCTCGGAGCTGGCGGAGATCGCGAAGCGGCTGCACGAGCGCGGGGCGCTGTGGGAGCTGCGCCGCAGGGGCGGGAACCCACCCGAAGGCGAGCAGCTCGGCATCGCCGGGCCGACGATCGTGCCGGGCTGGGCCGACGGCGACGTGCTGCTGGGCGCCATCGATCCGGCCGGGGGGATCGGCGAGGGCAGCGCGACGCTGCTCGACGTGAAGACCGTGGTCGGCGTGCGCGATCCCGACCGCGTCGGCCGCTGGCTGTGGCAGCTGCTGCTCTACGCGTGGCTCGACGTCGGTGACCTCTACCGGATCCGCGACGTCGGGCTGCTGCTCGCCCGGCACGGCACCGTGGTGACCTGGCCGGTGGAGCAGTTCGAACAGGAGCTGCTCGGCACGGCGGACGTCATCGAGTTCCGCCGCGACGAGGCCCGCGAGCTCGTGGGCGCGATCCTGGCTTCGGCGGGGCTGGCGTTCCCGGAGAGCTGAGCGCCCGCGGCGCGCGGCCGGCCAAACACACCGCGGCCACGACGACGGCACACCCGGCCAGCTGCAGCACGGTCGGGTCCTCGCCGAGCAGCACGATGCCGTAGACCACCGCGCCGATCGGCTGCAGCAGCATGAACACCGATCCCGTCGAGGACGACATGCGCGGCAGCCCGGCGGCGATGAGCAGCCAGCCGACGACCTGGCCCACGAGGGCGAGCGCCACCAGCCAGCCGAACACGGGCCACCCGGGCGTGAAGTCGAGCCGGTGCGTCGGCACCCCCATCACCACGGCGACGGCGCCGGCCGAGACCGTGGCCAGCAGCAGCGAGCGGATCTGCGTGGCCGGTCCGCTGCTGAGCCGGATGAGCAGCAGGTAACCCGAGTAGCCGGCGCCGGCCGCCAGCGCCAGCAGCGCGCCGGTCAACGGGTCGGAGCCGACGGCGCTCTTGCCGAGGAACCCGCCGCTGAGCACGATGCCGACGAGCAGCGCCGGTGCGGTGAGCAGGAACCGGCGGCTCGGGCGTTCGGCCAGGAAGACCAGCGCCAGCACCGGCACGATCACGACCTGCACCCCGAGCAGCACCGTCGCGATCCCGGCGCCGACGCGCGGGATCGATTCGCCCCACAGCACGAAGTCGAGCCCGAGACCCACGCCGCCCAGCAGCGGGAACAGGATTTTCGGCCGCGTGCCGGTGCGCCGCCACTCCCAGTGGGCGAGCCCGGCCAGCACGGGGATCGAGAGCAGGCAGCGCCAGAACGCGCTGGTGGCCCCACTGGCGCCCGACACCTTGATGAACACCGACGACAACGCGATGCAGAGGCTGCCGGCGGCGGCGAGCAGCCGCGGATCGACCCGGTCGGTGAGGACGGTGATCGGCCCGGCCGCCGGGCGAAGCTCGGTCGTGGTCACCCGTCAAGCCTGCGGTGCGCAACTGTCAAGGACAAGCGAATGTTCCTGCGCTGAATTCGGTAGCATCGCTACCGTGTTCAGCCTCGACCGGATGCGCGCCCTGCACGCGGTCTCCCAGCACGGCTCGGTCGCCGCGGCGGCCGCGGCGCTGCACGTGACGCCGTCCGGGGTGTCGCAGCAGCTCGCGAAGCTCGAACGCGAGGCCGGGCAGCCGCTGCTCGAACCCCGCGGCCGCGGCGTGCGGCTCACGCGCGCCGGCCGGGTCCTCGCCGGGCACGCGGGCCGCATCCTGGCCCAGGTCGCGCAGGCGCGGTCGGACCTGGAGCTGCTCAACGAGGACGTGCTCGGCCCCCTGCGCCTAGGCGCCATCGCGACGACCATCCACGCCCTGCTGCCACCCGCCCTCGCCACCCTCGCCGCCCAGCACCCGCGGCTCGAGGTGACCCTGCGCGAGGGTGAAGCCGAACAGACCGTGCCGCAGGTCGTGGCGGGCGAGGTCGACATCGCCGTGGCCGAGAGCTGGGCCGACCGCCCCGTCGTGCTCCCGCCGACGGTCACCGCCACCACCCTGTTCTCCGACGTCGCCGATCTGGCCCTCCCGAGCACCCACCGCCTCGCCCACCGCCGCACCGTCGACCTCTCGGAGGTCGACGACGTGCCGTGGATCGCCTGGACCGCCGGTTCGGGCTGCCACGAATGGCTCCTGCACGTCCTTCGGGCGCAACAGGTGGACCCCCGCATCAGCTGCACCGTCGGCGGCTACCCGACGCAACTCGCGCTCGTCGCGGGTAACGCCGGGGCCGCCCTGGTGCCCCGCCTCGCGCGCGGCACCCCACCCGCCGGCGTCCGCATCCTCACCACGCGCCCCGCCTTGTCGCGCACGATCATCGCGGTCTGCCGCGTGGGGGAAGAGGAACACAGCGGCATCCGCGCGGCGCTCGACGCTCTCGGGGCGGCCTCGGCTCGGTTCACGACCGGGCAGCCGGTGCGGTGAGGGGGCGGCCGCGAGCCACTCGCGGCTGATGAACACCGGCGTGACCGAAACATCCACGTGCGCAAAGCTCTCGGCCACCGATGCCGGGACCGGTGCACCGAAAACGTCCACGGCGACCGCGGCCGGCTCACGCCACGGAAACCGAAGGGGCACCGGTGGGTCCTGCTCGCCGCCTTTCGGGTCCCACGCGACCACCAGCGCACCCCGCCCCGGGCGCTCCACCAAGTAAGCCCGCGTGGGGCCGGCATCGTGCGCACCACGAGCTGCCGGCGGGCGATCCGGTCGCGCAGGGCGTCGAGGGCGGGTGGGCAGCCCTCGAGGAACATCCGCAGGTGTGGGGCAGCTCGGGCCCCCGCGCGCACCGCGGTGCGCGCGGGGGCCTCCTGCGTGGCACGTTCCTGCAATTACTCCGAGCTCTGCGTCGCGGGTGTGTCCGCGAAGGCGGTCAGGAAGGCTTGCTGCAGCGCGGGTTTCAGCCCCGGGTACGCGAACGGTACCGGCCCGCCGTGCTCTCCCGCGACGATCGGCTTGACGTACCCGGCCATCAGCGCGTGCGTTTCCTCCACAGAGGACGGTATCGGTCCCCGTAGAGGTGCAGGTCGAACACGTCGTAGTGTTCCCGCCCGGCCGACACCAGGTGGACGAAGAACCGCCGCGGCTCGCTGTCGGGCTCGCTCGACAGCACGTCGTACCCGCAGCCGCCCAGCATGACCAGCACGGCCGGGTCGGCGCCCTGCACCGCGTCGTGCAGCGCCTTCAGCTGACTCACGTACTCCTCCGCCGACGAAGCGCGAGTACGCGGCCCCCGATCCCGGCCGCTCCGGGCGCGGACTGGCGAGAGGACCTGCGCACCCTTGCCCGCTCGACCCGCGTGATGCAGGGCCGGCACCCGTGGTGCGCCCTGCTCGCCCACACGCGCCCGCCGGCCGGGCCGCACCTCATGCGGCGCCTGGAGTTCATGCTCGCCGTGCTCACCGCGCGCGGGGCGACCCTCGCCGACGCCATGACCTACGCCGCGCTCGTCGACCGCCACGTCCTCGGCAGCGGCGCTCAGGAAGCCGAGGAAGCGCGTTACGAACCCACCGGCGAAGCCTTCGCCGCGGCACTCGCGTCCGTGCGCGACCTCGCCGCCGCCGACCCCGCCGTGCCCCTGCTCACGGCGTGGCTCACGAACCCCGCCGGCCCGCCGCGCGACGCCCCGTTCGACCTGGGCCTCGAGTTCCTGCTCGACGGCATCGCGTCCCGGCTGCCCGAACGCTGACCCTCAGCCACCGCGCCGGCGGGCGAGCCACGGCGGGATCCGGCTGCGCGAGCTGAATCCCAGCTTCCCGAGGATGTGGTCCACATGGGACTCCACTGTCCGCCGGCTGATCACCAGGCGCTGCGCGATCTCCTTGTTCGTCAGCCCCTCGGCGACGAGTTCGGCAACCTCGACCTCGCGGCTGGTCAGCTCCGGCTCGGACGTCCCCCGCGCGACAGGCACCGGCGCCGCCGCGGCGGCCGTCTCGCCGAGCAGGTGCGCCAGCGCCGCGTCGAACCCCGTCGCGGCCTCGGCGCCGCGCTTGAACGCGGTGCGGAAGCGGGCGTCGCCGAGGGCCTCGCGCACGGCGAGCTCACACGACGCGTGCTGGTCGATCATGCGCTGCAGCCCGAGCATCGCCTTACCACCGACGAGGGGCCACATGCGCCTCGCCACGCCGAGCCGTTCGGCGGCCGGCTCCGTGCGGCCGGTGGACGCGGCGGTCCAGGACAACAGTTCCACCGACAGCGCCGCGCCGAGCACGTCGTTGAACAGCCGCGCCGTGCGCAGCCCGCGCAGCAGCCCTTCTTCCGCCGCTTCGTGCTCGCCGAGCAGCCACTGGCCGAGCGAACGCGAGTACAGCAGGTGCGTGCGGGCACGCAGTTCGCCGGAAGTCTCGCTCGCGGCCAGCCCTTCCTCCGCTACCGCCACGGCGGCGCGCGGGTCGCCGCCCCACGCCGCGGACTGGGACACGGTGGCCAGGCTCATGACCTTGATGCTGATGTGTCCCGGGATCGCGGCGAACCGGTCGCTCGCCCCGCGGAACAACTCCGTGGCCGTGCCGAAATCGCCTTCGAGGAAGTGGCACGCCGCCGTCAGCATCTCCGCGTACCCCAATACGACCGGGTCGCCGGCGCGGCGGCCCCAGTCCTCGGCCTCGCGGATGAACGGCCGCGCGGCGGCGGGCTCGCCCATCAGGCAGGCGGCGTACGCGCTGATCCACAACGCCCGCGCGCGAGCGCTGCCGGGCCCGGGGTTCGCGGCCAGCGCGCGGACCAACCACAGCCGTCCTTCGGTGAGGTGCCCGCAGTGCAGCCAGAAGAAGTACAAGGTCACCACGAGGTCGAGGCCGGCGGCGTGCCGGGCGGGGTGGCTCAGGTCGTGGTCGAGCGCGGCGCGCAGGTTGGCCTGGTCGCGCAACACCCTCGCGTACACCTCGACCTGGTCCACGCCGGTGTCCCAGTCCTGCTGCGCGCGCTTGGCGAGGCGGTGGAAGTGGTCGCTGTGCCGGTCGGCCAGCGCCGCTTCGGCCCCCGCGTCGGCGAGTTTCTGCCGCCCGTACTCGCGGATCGTCTGCAACAGGCGGAACCGGGTCGGCGACCGGTCGGGTGCGGTCACCACGATGGACTTGTCCACGAGCGCCGCCACCAAGCCGAGCACATCGCCGGTCTCGATGTCGCCGTCGGGGCAGACCGCCTCGGCCGAGGTGAGGTGGAACCCGCCGGAGAACACCGAAAGCCGTGTCCACAGCACCCGCTGCCGGGGTGTGCACAGCTGGTAGCTCCAGTCGATCGTGCCGGTCAGCGACTTCTGCCGCTGGGGCGCGACGGGGTTGGGGTTGAGCAGCTGGAAGGTGTCGTCGAGCCGGTCGAGCAGCTCGTCGATCGCCAGGGTGCGCAGCCACACGGCGGCCAGCTCGATGGCGAGCGGCAGCCCGTCGAGCCGGCGGCACACCTCGACGACGGTCGACCAGTTGGCGGTGTCGAGCGCGAACCCGCTCGCGACGGCCGTGGCGCGCTCGGTGAACAGCGTCACCGCGTCGAGCCCGACGGCGTCGGCGAGGTCGTGGACCGCGGGAACGGCGAGCGGCGCCACGGGGAACACCCGCTCGCCCTCGACGTTGAGCACGTGCCGGCTGGTGGCGAGGATCCGGAGGTCCGGGGCCGCGGCGAGGAGCTCGCTCGCGAGCCGCGCGCACGCCTCGGCGAGGTGCTCACAGTTGTCGAGCACGAGCAGCAAGCTCTTGTCGCGCAGGTACTCCGCGAGCCGGCCGGTCGGGTCCTCGCCGGCGCCCCGGATGCCGAACGCCGCGCCGACGGTCTGCACGAGCAGCGCGGGATCGTGGAGGTCGCCCAGCTCGATGAGCCAGACCTCGTCGGGGAACGTGTGCGCCACTTCGCCGGCCGCGCGGATCGCCAGCCGCGTCTTGCCGACGCCGCCGGCCCCCGTGAGCGTGACGAGGCGCCCCGCGGAGAGCAGTCTGCGGATCTCGATCAGTTCGCGCTGCCTGCCGATGAAACTGGTCAGCTCGGCGGGCAGCGTCCCCATCGAGACCACCTCCACGCGTTCGGGGTGAGCCTACGTCGCGTGGTCGCGGATGTCAGGTTGTTCCGTTTCATCCGGGCAGCGCCGAACCCCGTACCGCGTCGTGTGCGCCGCGGTACGGGGTTCGGGGGTCGGCTCACTCCGGCGGGGGGTGCCGGTGAACCTCCTTCCGGGGGACGGCGACAGGGGTCTCAAGCAGCCAGATCCGGTGCGGGCGGTCTGGTGTCCGGCGCGGGGGAGCGAAAGGCTTCCCGGTCGCGCCCGGCCGGCTCACAGCCGGGCCGCCACGTCCCCACGTGCGTCCACTGCCGTCCCCACCAGTGGCTGATGAGGACCGTGGACCGGAAGCACACCGGGCACGGCTGGCGAAGCGAGTCGATCGCCATCTCCGAGAACCTCCGTGTCGGTGCCGCTTCGTGTCCTTCGACGATCGCCGACGGACAGTCCCGGCACATCGGAAGTCCTACGGAGAAAGTACGTACGCATCCGGTTCTGCAGAGGTTCACCGGCACTCCAGCCGCCGGACAGGTCCGGGTCGACGGCGCCGGGTGGACTCACCCGGATCTGTTCGAGGCAAGGGAGAAACCCACAGTGTTCACCTCGTCACGCGCTCGGCGCGTGCTCGCGGCAGCCGTTGTCGTCGCCGGTGCGGCGGCGGTGCTCACGCCGGCCGCCGACGCGTCGGTGCCCGGTCCCGCCGGCTACACCTGGACCACCGACTCGGTCGCGCCGGGCGTCACCGTGCGCACCGGTGTGCTGAGCCGCTCGGCCCACCCTCCGATCTGGACGGTCACGATCACCGCGCCGGCCAAGAACGTGCTCACCGGCGCCGCCACGACGGCCGAGCTCGGCACGGCGGCGTGGGCGCGCGACACCGTCGCCGAGCTCGCGGCGGCCGGTTACCCGGCGCGGCAGGACACGATCCGCTGGCCCGGGTTCTCCGACACCCCGCACGGGGTCGAGGGGGTTCGCGTGCGCACCGGTTCGTACGCCACGCAGGCGGCGGCCACCGCGGCCGCGACGGCGCTCAAGGCGGCCGGGTTCACCGCCGTCGCCGAGTGGACGGGCTACGACGCCGACCAGGCACCCGATGCCGAGCGCGTGCACGTCGCGGTGATCGACCACAACCGGTTCCACGGCACCATCGAGGCCACGCACGACGGCACGGTCGCGCAGCGCGAGACCACGTCGTCGATCGCGGCGAAGACGGGTGCCCTCGTCGCCGTGAACGGCGGCTTCTTCGTGACCGCCGACGCCGACGGATTCCAGGGTGTGCCCGCCGGGCTCGCCGCGTACGACGGCAAGCTCGAGTCGCAGTCGTCGGGCGCCCGCGCGGCGCTCGTGCTCGGCCGCCGCGGTGACGTGTCCATCGAGAACCTGACGTCCACGGTCACCGTGCGCTCCGGCTCGGCGTCGCACGCGGTCGAAGGCGTGAACCGCAAGCCCGGTGTGGTGCGCGACTGCGGACGCCCCGGCTTCACCCCGACCACGCGGCCGCGGCAGGACTTCACCTGCACCAGCGCCGACGACCTCGTGCTCTTCACCGCCGAGTTCGGCGCCGCCCTGCCGACCGGCGCGGGCACGCAGGTCACGCTCGACCGCGGCGGCCGCGTGCTGACCGTCGGCGCGCGCGGCGGAGCGGTGCCCACCGGTGGTTCGGCCGTGCAGGGCATCGGCCCGGCCGCCGGCTGGCTCGCGGCCCACGCCGTGGCCGGTCACCGGCTCGACGTCGACGAGCGCGTGCGCACCGCGTCGGGACGCCCGGTCGATCTGCGCGCGGGCGACGGCATCGTCAGTGCGGCGCCAGTGCTGCTGCGCCACGGCCGCGAGGCCATCGACGCTGCCACGGAAGGCGTGCTCGACCCCAAGGACCTGTCGTTCGGGTACGCGTGGGCCGAGCAGCGTCAGCCGCGCACGATGGCGGGTCTCGACGCGCGCGGCGATCTGCTGCTCGTGACGGTCGACGGCCGCCAGCCGGGGGTGAGCGAAGGCATGACGATCGAGGAGGGCGCGCAGCTGATGCGCAGCCTCGGCGCGGTCGACGCGCTCAACCTCGACGGCGGCGGGTCCACCGCCATGGCCGTGGCCGGGCGGCTCGTGAACCACCCGTCCGACGCCACGGGCGAGCGCCCGATCGGCGACGCCGTGCTCGTGCGCTGAGGCGTCCGCCTGGGCGCGGCCACCCGGATCGGTCGCGCCCAGCCGAGCCCTTCCGCGCGGCGACATCGATGTCATCGTGGACGATTCTTGTCTCACTTGTCGTCTTGACGGGCGGGTGCGTGCCCGGGAAGCTTCCTGGCAACGTTGTCACCCCGTCGACGTCGACGCCAGCGGTCCCCGCGTCACGTGGACGGAATTCGTCTTGAGACCGGGAGATGCCATGACGTTGGACCACAGCAGCGCGCCGGGCGTGGAGCCGGCACTGTCGAGAAGGCATGTGCTGACCGCGGGCACCGGGCTGCTGGCCGGGTTCGGCTTGACAGCGGTGCTGCCTGGTGTCGCTTCGGCGGCTCCCGCGTCCCCGGCGGTGCCCGACGGGCACTCCTCGACCGATCTGGCGCTGTTCCGCCCGGTGCAGGTCTCCTCCACCGACTACGCGGCCACCCCCGCCGAGTTCGCCGTCGACGGCCTCGCCCAGGTCGGCGTGCAGGGCTCCGGCTGGCGCGCGGCCAAGGGCGACTCGCAGTGGATCATCGTCGACCTGCAGGGCCGCTGCCAGGTCGACTCCGTGGTGCTCACGTTCGAGGCCCGCCCGGGCGACCCCGCGTTCGACGCCGCCGGCTCGCGCAGCAACACCAAGGGCACCGAGGTGCAGTCGAGCTACGCGACCGTGTTCGACCTCGACATCTCCCAGGACGGCAAGTCCTGGCGCACCGTCTACAGCACCGCGCAGGGCACCGGCGGCGTCGTCACGATCCCGCTGAAGCCGGCCGTGACCGCGCGCTGGGTGCGGCTCACATCCTCCGCCGGATCGACGACGAACCCGTTGGGGCTCAACGGGTTCCAGGTCTACGGCAGCACCCGCGACAACCGCCCGGCCGTCCGCGGCTGGACGTCGTTCCCGGTGCGCAACCACGACAACCCGCCCGCGCTGGCGGTGGCCGCCGACGGCTCGGTGCCGCTGGAGTCCGGCTGGGTCCTCACCATGCAGGACTGGGCGCCGAGCACCGACGGCGCCGTCCTCTCCGGCGGTTCGGTCGACACGCGGGGCTGGCTGCCGGCGACCGTGCCCGGCACCGTGCTCGGGTCGCTCGTCGAACAGGGGCAGCTGCCCGACCCGGTCAAGGGCATGAACAACATGCACATCCCGGAGGCGCTGTCGCGGCACTCCTGGTGGTACCGCCGCACGTTCTCGCTGCCGCGCGGTCTCGACACCTCCGCGGGCCGGCACGTGTGGCTCGAGTTCGACGGCATCAACCACGAAGCCGACGTCTGGTTCAACGGCGCCCACGTCGGGTCCGCGTCGCACGCGTTCGGGCGCGTGGTCCTCGACGTCACCTCCGCGCTTCGCCGCAGCGGTGACCAGACGGTCGCGGTGAAGGTCTCGCCGATGCCGTTCCCCGGCAGTCCCGGTGACAAGGGCCCGGCGGGCCAGTCCTTCGTCGACGCCGACGCCACGATGTTCACCAACTCGCCGACCTACCTGGCCGTCTCCGGCTGGGACTGGATGCCCGCGGTGCGCGACCGCGCTTCGGGGCTGTGGGACCACGTGCGGCTGCGCTCGACCGGCGCCGCCGTGCTCGGCGACGCGCGCGTGGACACGAAGCTGCCGAACCTGCCCGACACGTCGGCCGCCGAGCTGACCATCTCGGTGCCGGTGCGCAACGCCAGTGCGGTGACCCAGCGCGTGAAGGTCACCGCGGCGTTCGACGGGGTGAGCGTGTCGACCACGGTCACCGTCGCGGCGGGCGCGCAGGAGAACGCCGTGTTCGCTCCTTCGGCCTTCCCGCAGCTGAAGCTCAAGAACCCGAAGCTGTGGTGGCCCAACGGGTACGGCGACCCGAACCTGCACGACCTCACCCTCACCGCCGCCATCGGCGCGGCCGTGAGCGACCGTCGCTCGGTGAAGTTCGGCATCCGCAAGATCGACTACCACTACGACATCCCGGTGACGCCGATCGACGGCGCCGCGGACCAGACCGTCGACTTCCCCGCGCAGACCGCTCGCTACCTGCGGTTGCAGTGCGACAAGCGCTCAGCCGGCTGGGGCTTCTCGGTCTTCGAGCTCTCCGTGCTGGACAGCGCGAAGCCCGACGTCAACCTCGCGCTGGGCAAGACGGCCACCTCGTCGACCACGGAACCGATCGGCTCGACCACCACGGACAACCCGGACCTGACCCCGGATCACGCCGTCGACGGCAACCGGACCACGCGCTGGGCCTCGGCGTGGAGCGACAACCAGTGGCTGCAGGTCGACTTCGGCAGCCCGGTCACGTTCGACCGGGTGGCGCTGCACTGGGAGTACTCCTACGCGATGACCTTCCGCCTGCAGGTGTCGCAGGACGGCAACACGTGGACCGACGCGCTCGCGGTGGACAACACGCCGAAGCCGCTGACGGTGATCGTCAACGGTGTCAAGATCTTCGTCCGCGGCGGCAGCTGGGGCTGGGACGAACTGCTGCGCCGCATGCCGGCGGAGCGGGCGGACAACGTCGTCGCGATGCACCGCGACATGAACTTCACCCTGATCCGCAACTGGGTCGGCTCCTCCTACCGGCAGGAGCTGTTCGACGCCTGCGACAAGTACGGCATCCTGCTGTGGAACGAGTTCTGGCTGGGCTGGTCCTACGACCCGGCCAACCACGACATCTTCCTCGCCCAGGCCAAGGACACCGTGCTGCGCTACCGCCACCACGCGTGCGCCACGGTGTGGTTCGGGTGCAACGAGGGCTCGCCGCCGGCCGTGATCGACGCGGCGCTGCGCTCGATCGTCACCGACAACACCGACCTGCTCTACCAGAGCAACTCCGCGGGCGGCGCGATCACCGGCGACGGCCCGTACCGCTGGCTCGACCCGAAGCAGTACTTCACGGGTGACGCGACCGGCGGCAAGGCCGGGTTCTGGAGCGAGATCGGCATCCCCACGGTGTCGGTCGTGGAGAGCATGCGCAACCTCGTCGGCGACGGCGAGGCCGGCTGGCCGATCGGCGCGCCGTGGTTCCTGCACGACTGGTCCACGCAGGGCAACCAGTCACCGCAGACCTACCTGGCCGCGATCGACGCGCGGCTCGCGCCGTCGTCGAGCCTGGACGAGTTCTGCCGCAAGGCGCAGTTCGTGAACTTCGAGAGCATGCGCGCGATCTTCGAGGCGTGGAACGCGAAGCTGTGGAACGACGCCACCGGCGTGCTGCTGTGGATGTCGCACCCGGCGTGGCACAGCACGGTGTGGCAGACGTATGACTACGACCTCGACGTGAACGGCAGCTACTACGGCTCACGCAAGGGCTGCGAGTCCCGGCACGTGCAGGCCGACCTCACGACGTGGCAGGTGCGGGCGATCAACCACACGCCGAACGCGCTCGACGGCCTGACGGTGACGGCCCAGCTGCACAGCCTCGACGGCAAGGCACTGGCTGCGCCGCAGACGCAGAAGGTCGACGTGGCCCCGATTTCGGCCACCGCGGCGTTCACCGTGCCCTTCGGCGCGGACCTGCCCGCACTGCACCTGCTGCGGCTCACCCTGACCGACGCCCGGGGTGGTGTCGTCTCGGAGAACACGTACTGGCGCTACCAGAGCGACACCGCGATGCGCGCGCTCAACCAGCTCGGGCGCACGCAGCTGTCGACGACCCTGCGCTCGGCCGGCAAGGACGGTTACACCGCCACGATCCGCAACACGGGCAGGACCGTGGCCGCCATGGTCCGGCTGTCGCTGCGCGAGAACAACGGCAAGGACCGCGTGCTGCCCACCCTGTACGGCGACAACTACTTCTGGCTGCTGCCCGGGGAGTCCCGCACGATCACCGTGACACCCCGGCGATCCGTGAAGTCCCCGCGGTTGCAGGTGGAGGCGTACAACGTGCCGGCGAAACTGAGCTGACTCCCGGTTGCCGGGGCCTGCCCGAACGGCGGCCCCGGCAACCGGTGTTCAAGCGATCGACGCCCGCAGGCGTTCGGTGAACGTCTCGGTGTCGAGCCCGTCGGTGAGGTGCGTCGCGTACGCGCCTTCGGGATCGAGCACGTACGTGATCGCGGTGTGCGGCACCGCGTAGCCGTCCGGGTCCGCCGGATCGTCCTTGCGCCGCGCGAACACCCGGAACGCACGCTTGGCCGCCTCGATCTGCTCCGGCGTGCCGGTGAGGCCGGTGAACCGCGGGTGGTCGTCCTCGAGGTACGCCCGCATCACCTCGGGGCTGTCCCGCTCCGGGTCGACGGTGATGTACAGGGGCTTGATGTTTTCGGCCGCCGACCCGAGGGCGTCCAACGCGTCGTCCAGCCGGCCGAGCGCCCGCGGACAGGCCGTGCGACAGTGGGTGAAGCCGAAGAATACCGTGACCCAGTGGCCGCGGTAGGCCCGCTCGGTCACGGGTGTGCCGTGGTGGTCGACGAGGCTGAAGGTGGCGTCGATGGGCGTCACGCCGGATCCTCCTGTCGCTGCGGGCACGTACTTGATCGCCAGCCTTGATCGCCAGCGTAGTAACACTCGGGTACCGGGGTGAGGAGCCACTATCCTGCGCGGGTGAGGGATCCTTCCGCGGACGAGCTGCGCCGGGACGCGATGCTCCGCGCGGCGGTCTTGTCGTGGTGAAGGCGAAAATTCCTGCCGGCGGCCCGCAGTCCAGGGGCGCCTGGCGTCCGGTGATCAGTGGTCATGCCGTCCCGACGGCGACGGGCACGGCAGCGCGGGCTTTTCGGGGTCGACGGAATTTCTGATCAGTGTCGGAGGCGCTGGACTGGGAAGCTTGCCCTGGGCGAGGGTCAGCCGCCCTGCAAGCACTCCTCTCGCGCGCAATCTGGCGGTTCGTCCCCAGGAACCGGAATTCGTGGCCATGTCGTCGGACGGGCGGACCGTGTGCGGCGTGACAGCCGACTTCTTGTCGAGGTGCGAGTGAAGCTGTCCTGCTCACCGCACAGATCAAGTCAATCACTTGACTTAACTCACGAACCTCCGGTTGACTGATCACGAACCGCACCCACACCGCGGGGAGGAGCAACCGTGCCCGGTACCGCGGGAAGAGCCGTCCGAGCCGCGCCCACCCGTGAGCGGATCCTCGCGACGGCCGAGCGCCTGTTCGCCGAGCACGGGGTCTACGCGGTGTCCAACCGGCAGATCAGCGAAGCCGCCGGTCAGGGCAACAACGCGGCCGTCGGGTATCACTTCGGGGCGAAGGCCGACCTGGTCCGGGCGGTGGCCCGCAAGCACGCCGAGGACATCGAGGTCCGGCGGGCGCGCATGGTCGCCCGGGTGCCCGAAGGTGCCGGCGTGCGTGAGTGGGTCGAGTGCCTGGTGCGGCCTGTCACCGATCACCTGGCGGGCCTGCGCGCGCCGACCTGGTACGCGCGGTTCGCGGCGCAGGTCATGACCGACCCGGCACTGCGGGGCGTCATGGTCGAGGAGGCACTGAGCGCCCCGGCGTTGCACCGCATCCTGCGCGGCCTCGACACCTGCCTGCCCCACCTGCCCGCCGACGCGCGCGCCGAACGCGACGCCATGGCGCGCCTGCTCATGGTCCACACCTGTGCCGAACGCGAGCGCGCCCTCGCCGAAGGCGCGCCGACGCCGCGCGCCGACTGGGGCGCGGCGGGCACGGGGCTGGTCGACGCGATCGTCGCCGTCTGGGGCGCGCCGGCCACCGAAGGCTGAACTGTCCGAACCACCGCGGAGGAAGCATGACGAGCACGAGCCCCGAAGTCCTCGAAATCTCCGAAGTCCCCGAGTTCCCGATGGCGCGCGCGGCCGGGTGCCCGTTCGACCCGCCGCCGCGGGCGCGGGAGCTGCAGGAAGCCGGGCCGCTCGCGCGCGTGCGGCTGTGGGACGGCAGCACGCCGTGGCTGGTCACCCGGTACGCGGACCAGCGGGCGCTGCTCGCCGACCCCCGCGTGAGCGCCGACATCACGCGCCCCGGCTACCCGAGCCCCGCGCCGCTGCCGCCGGGTGGGCCGGCGGTGAGCTTCATCCTGATGGACAACCCGGAGCACGGGCGCCTGCGCCGCATGGTCACCGGACCGTTCACGGTGCGGCGCATCGAGGCGCTGCGCCCGGCGGTGCAGCGGATCGTGGACGACGCGCTGGACGAGATGCTGGCCGGGCCGAACCCGGTGGACCTCGTGGAGGCGTTCGCGCTGCCGGTGCCCTCGCTCGTGATCTGCGAGCTGCTCGGCGTGCCCTACCGCGACCACGACTTCTTCCAGGCCAACAGCAAGGCGATCGTCCAGCGCGACGTCGACCCGGCCGTGCGCGCCGCCGGGCACCGGGCGCTGCTGGACTACCTCGACGAGCTGATGGGGGAGAAGCTGGCACACCGGCAGGACGATCTGCTCTCGGGGCTGGCCGACCGGGTCGAGGCCGGCGAGCTCACGCGCGCGGAAGCCGCGCAGATGGGGGTGCTGCTGCTGATCGCCGGCCACGAGACCACGGCCAACATGATCGCGCTCGGCACGCTCACCCTGCTGCGGCACCCGGACCAGCTCGCGCTGATCCGCGAAACCGACGACCCGGCCGTGATCGCCGGCGCGGTCGAGGAACTGTTGCGCTACCTCACGATCACGCACAACGGCCGCCGGCGTGTGGCAGCCGAGGACATCGAGATCGCGGGCGAGACGATCCGCGCGGGCGAGGGCCTGATCCTGGCCAACGACATCGGCAACCGCGACGAGGACGTCTTCCCCAACCCCGACGAGCTCGACCTGCGCCGCCCCGACTCGCGCCGGCACGTGGCGTTCGGCTTCGGCGTGCACCAGTGCCTCGGGCAGCCGCTCGCGCGCGTGGAGCTGCAGGTCGTGTACCGCACGCTCTACCGCCGGGTCCCCACGCTCGCCCTCGCCGCGGAGTTCGACGAGATCCCGTTCAAGCACAACGGTTCCGTGTACGGCGTGTACGAGCTGCCCGTCACGTGGTGATGCGCAGCCCCGCCAGCACCACATCGAGGTAGGGCTCGGCGGTGCGGCCCGTCGCCGGGTCCTTCGGCAGGGCGCCGACGAGCGTGAGCACCTGCGCCGCCGTGACGTCGGGGCGCACCCGGCCCTCGGCGCGAGCGCGGTCGAGCAGCGCGGCGAAGCTCGCCTTCATCGGCGCGCACGTGGTGGCGACGGGCGACGCGTCGCCGTGCCCGCTCAGGCCCGGGTACTCGGTGGCGGCGCGGTCGTAGAGCCGCAGCCACTCGGCGAGGCGGGCCGTGCCGTCGGGGGAGTCGAGCAGCTCGCGTGCGCGGACGTCGAGCAGGTTCGCGCTGTCGCGCATGATCGCGGCGAACACGTGCTCCCGCGAGGGGAAGTGCCGGTACAACGTGCCGCGCCCGACCCCCGCCTCCTGCGCGACGACCTCCAGCGGAGCGTCGGTGCCCAGCCGTGCGAACACGTCCTTCGCGGCTTCCAGGAGCACGTCGTGGTTGCGGCGCGCGTCGGCGCGCTGTCGTCGAGCGGGACTGGTCACGGTCCGAGTCTAGCGGCTATCCGGACGCCGTGTCCGGTATCACCGTGACAACCGGACACGGTGTCCACAAAGTCGGCGCCAGGAAACGGACACGACGTCCGGATAGAGAGGAGGCCGCATGGCTCCCGTGATCGCCGTGGTCACCGGCGCGAGCCGCGGTGCCGGCAAAGGCATCGCCCTGGCCCTGGGCGCGACCGGCGCCACGGTCTACGTCACCGGCCGCAGCGTCCGCCCCGGCGACTCACCCCACGGCGGCACCGTCGCGCAGACAGCGGCGTTGATCGACGCCGCCGGCGGCACCGGCGTGCCCGTGGCCGTCGACCACGCCGACGACGACGCCGTGGCCGCGCTGTTCGCCCGGGTCGCGAAGGACCACGGCCGGCTCGACCTCCTCGTGAACAACGCGGCGAAGGTCGCCGAACCGATGAAGCCGGGCGGGTTCTGGCTCAATCCGCTGGGAGCGGCCGACCTCATCACCGTCGGCCTGCGGTCGCACTTCGTCGCCGCCTACCACGCCGCGCCGCTGCTCATCGCCAACGGCCGGGGCCTCATCGTCCACACCGGACACTACGGCGCGGTGTCCTACCACCAGGGCCCTGCCTACGGCGCGCAGAAGGCCGGCGCGGACAAGATGGCGGCAGACGTGGCGAAGGACCTGCGCCCGCACCACGTCGCCGCCGTGTCGATCTGGATGGGCGGCCTGCGCACCGAACGCGCCGAGGCCCACCTCGCGACCCTGCCGCCCGAAGCCCGCTCCACGGCACCACGCGAATCGCCGCAGTTCACCGGCCGTGTGATCGCCGCCCTCTACGCGGCTCCCGACCTGATGACCTACTCGGGCCGCACGCTGATCGGCGCGGAACTCGGCGCGCGCCTCGGCGTGACCGACGTGGACGGCACCGTGCCGGCCAGCCGTCGCGACGAGCTGGGTGCGCCGCCGGAACCGCATCCCTCGCTGCTCGGCTGAGCGGTCCGGCCGTGCCACACTCGGCATCGTGGAGATCGATGCGAGGGCCGCGGGAATCTGGACACTGGGCGATCGGCCGGTGGCCCGTCTCGGGTTCGGCGCGATGCGGTTGCCGCAACACGGCGAGGCGTTCGCGCCCGACGCCGTGCCGCGCGACCGTGACGACGCGATCGGGGTGCTGCGTCGCGCCGTCGGGCTCGGGGTGAACCACGTCGACACCGCAGCGTTCTACTTCTCCCGGCTGCGTTCGGCCAACGAGCTGATCAACCGGGCGCTGGCCCCGTACACCGACGACCTGGTGATCGCCACCAAGGTCGGGCCGCGGCGCGACGCCGACGGCCGGTGGCTGCCGATGGCGACCCCGGCACAGCTGCGCGGGCAGGTCGAGCAGAACCTGCGCGAGCTCGGCCGGGACCACCTCGACCTCGTGAACCTGCGGACGTCCGGGCTCGATTCGGTGTCCGAGCACTTCGGCGCGCTGGCCGAGTTGCGCGTGGCCGGGCTGATCCGCCACCTCGGCATCTCCAATGCCCGGCCCGAGCACCTCGCGCAGGCGCAGGCGATCGCGCCGGTGGTGTGCGTGCAGAACGCCTACGGCCTGGGCTACCGGCCCGGCCAGGACGAGTTCGTGGCCGAGTGTGGTGCGGCCGGGGTCGCGTTCGTACCGTTCTTCGCGATCGCCGGGAGTGGCCGGGAAGCCGGGACCGGTGGCGCGGACCACGACGAGATCGTCGCCATCGCCCGCGCGCACGGCGTCTCGGCGGTTCAGGTGCGCCTGGCCTGGACGCTGCAGCAAGGGCCCCACGTGCTGGTGATCCCGGGCACCGGCACACCCGGTCACCTCGTCGACAACGTCGCGGCCGGCGCGCTGCGGCTCACGGCCGAAGATCTGGCCCGGCTGGGCGCGCTGCACCGGGCCGCGGCCTAGCGGAACTTTCTGAAAACGCCTTCCCCTCCGTGTCGAGTTACGGTCAGGCTGTTCGTCATCCTCTTCGGACGACCTCGACCAGATGACGCGGAGGACACGTGCAATACATGCTGCTGATCTACAACTGCGTACGCCCCGAGCCGGGGGACCCCGGGTTCGAGGAAGCGGTGGCGCGGGTCAACGCGTTCGCCGACGAGTGCCGGCGCCGGGGGGTGTGGCTGGAGGGCAGGCCGCTGCAGTCGGAGGCGACGGCGACCACCGTGAGTGTGCGCGACGGGCGCACGTTGATCACCGACGGCCCGTTCGCCGAGACCCACGAGCACCTCGGCGGGTTCTACCTGTTCGACTGCCGCAACCTCGACGAAGCGCTCGAGCTGGCCGCGCTGTGCCCGATGGCGGCCGAGGGGTCCATCGAGGTGCGCCCGGTCGTCGGGATCCCGGGGGTGGGCCACGCGCCGGTCGACGTGGCGGCCCCCGCTGAGTGAACCGGCGGCCTCGGCGGTCGAGCGGGTCTACCGCGAGGACCGTGCGCGCATGCTCGCCGCGCTGATTCGCGTGCTCGGCGATTTCGAGCTCGCGGAGGACGCGTTGCAGGAGGCGTGCGCGCTGGCGTTGCGCAAGTGGGAGCGGGTGCCGGACGACCCGATGGCGTGGCTGCTCACGGCGGCGCGAAACACCGCGATCGACCGGCTGCGCCGCGCCCGCGTGGGCCGGGAGAAGCTGGCGGGCGTGCCGGAGGTGGTGGTCGTGCCGGATTTCGCCGACCGGCGCCTGCTCGAGGTGGGCGACGAGCGGCTGAGCCTGATCTTCACCTGCTGCCACCCCGCGCTCGCCGAGCCGGCGCGGGTGGCGTTGACACTGCAGGCCGTGGTCGGGCTGACCGCGGGCCAGATCGCGCGGACGTTCCTGACGAGCGAGGCCACGCTGGCACAGCGGCTCGTGCGAGCCAAGCGCAAGATCCGCGACGCCGGGATCACTCTCGAGGTGCCGCCCGACCACCTGCTGCCCGAGCGGCTGGCCGGCGTGCTGGCCGTGGTGTACTTGATCTTCACCCAGGGCTACACCGGCGCGCCGAACCTGCGGCAGGAGGCGATCCGGCTCGGCAAGCTCGTGGCCACGCTCATGCCGGACGAACCGGAGGCACTCGGTCTCGTCGCTCTGCTGTTGCTGCACGATTCGCGCTCGGCAGCGCGCCACGACGACGAGGGCGACCTGGTGCTGCTCGAAGACCAGGACCGCACGCGCTGGGACCACGCCGAGGTCGCGGAGGCTCTCGGGCTGCTCGACCGCGCGCTGCGGCACGGTCACCCCGGGCCGTACCAGGTGCAGGCCGCGATCGCCGCGGTGCACGCGCAGGCGCCGTCGGCCGAGGTGACCGACTGGGCCGCGATCGCCGGGCTGTACGCGCGGCTGCTGGAGCTCACTCCGTCGCCGGTCGTGGCGCTGAACCACGCCGTGGCGGTGGCCATGGCGCACACGCCCGCCGACGGTCTCGCGCTGATCGAGCGCATCGACGGGCTAGACCAGTACCACCTCATGCACGCCGCACGCGCCGACCTGCTGCGCCGCCTCGACCGGCGCGACGAGGCCGCCACCGCCTACCGGCGCGCCCACGAGCTCGCCCACACGCCCGCCGACCGGCGGTTCCTCGCCCGCCGCCTGCTCGAACTCGACGCCGCCGATCCTCAGGAGACCCCGTGAGACTGTCCATTCTGGAGCACGGCCACCGCCGCCGGGCGAGGCTGTTCCTGTCGGCCACGTCCGCACTGTCCCGGGTGGACAGTCCCGACATCGTGCTGATGCTGCTCTACCGCCCGGACTTCATGACCCGCGCCCTGCTGGACCTCACCGCCCCGGCCATGCGCGGCCCGTCGCATTGGACGCCCGGCGAACGCGAATACCTGGCCATGGGCACGGCGAAGCTGCACGAATGCCCCTTCTGCATCGTCACGCACGCCGAGCTGACCCGCATCGCCGGCGCGGGCGAGGTGGACCCGGAGGAACCGGCGTCCGCCCGGCCGCAGCTGCGGGCCGTGCGTGCTTTCCTGGACACGGTTTCGCGCCCGGGCAGCGAACCCGACGCTTCGTCGGTCGCCGACGTGCCCGCGCCCGCGGTGCTGGAGGCGCTGCGCGTGAACCTGGTGTGGGATGTCGTCAACCGCCTGGCCAACGCGTTCGGGTTCGAATTGCGCGACGGCCAGCTCGAGAGCGGCACCCGTTCCCTGCACCGCTTCGGCTACCGCTTCCCGGGTTTCCTGCTCGCCGGCGGCCCGAAAACCGGCCACGGCGACGTGGTGGAGGACCTGCGCCACGCCGTCACCGACGCTCGCGGTGTCACCGCCCCGGAGCTCCGCGCGGCCCTGCTCGAGGGTGCCCCGGTGGCCGAACCGTGGTCGACCTACGCCGACACCGTCCGCAACGCCTCCTACCGCGTGACCGACGCCGACGTCGCTGCTCTGCGCGCCGCCGGGCACAGCGAGGACGAGATCTTCGAGGTCACCGTCGCCGCCACGGTCGGCGCCGCGCTGTCCGCGTACGACCGGGGCCGGGCGGCGATCGGGGAGTAGGCACGGGCCCGGTGGGGTACCCGCAGTGTCCACATCGGACACCCCAACCGGGCCGGGCTCACACGGCGACCGGCTCCCACGCCGCCCGGCCGAGGAACGCCAGCAGGCGCGTCTGATCGTCCGAGCCGGCGGGTGGGGTGAGCTCCGGGCCGAAGAAGCCGGGTGCGCGCACGGCGTGGTCGCGGGCCCAGCCGAACGCGGCCTCGACCGTGGCGGGGTCGAGGCGGACGTCGGCGCCCAGGGTGTGCGCGATGTCCCACGTGTGGGCCACCCAGGTCGGTGGTCAGCAGGCTCGCCACGGCGGCCACGGGCACCTCGCCGAGTCCCGGGATCGTGGTGGTCCGCCCCAGCGCCTCGGGGGTCAGCGCGGCGAGGCAGGCTGCGCTCGCCGAGCGCCACGTGGTGAGCGGGTCGGCGCCGGCGATCGGGGCCGGGTGGGGCGAGCCCGGGGCGCCCGAGCGGTCGGTGTAATCCTCGCCGGTGGCCCAGGCGCGCAACTGGTGCTGGCCCCAGATCACGTGGCCGGCGAGATCGCGCACCGTCCACTCGGGGCACGTCGAGCGGTCGGCCCAGCGGGCGGCCCGAACCGCGGCGAGCACCTCGTCGAAACCGCTCTGCGCCTGCCGGAGCAGTGCCAGGATGTCCATCGTTCGTCCTTTCCCAGGAGATCATTCTCCTTTCGAGGACGAACGGAAACGGCCTCGCTCGACACGAGTCGCGGATCGGCCGCGAGCGAGGCGACGAACGGAAACGGCCTCGCTCGACACGAGTCGCGGATTGGCCGCGAGCGAGGCGGCGAACGGACACGGCCTCACTCGACACCCGGTCAGGGACTGGCGGCGAGGAACACGAAAGCCGCCAGCAGCACCAGGTGGACACCGCCCTGCAACCGCGTGGCGCGGCCCGGCACCACGGTGAGCCCGCCGACCACGACGGTGATCACCAGCAGCACGATCTGCGTCGGGTCGAGACCCAGCAGCAGTGGCCCGTCGAGCCAGATGGACGCCAGCGCGATGGCCGGGATGGTCAGGCCGATGCTGGCCATCGCGGAACCCAGCGACAGGTTCAGGCTCACCTGCACGCGGTCGCGCCGGGCGGCGTTGGCGGCGGCGAGCGTTTCGGGCAGCAGCACGAGCAGCGCGATCACCACGCCGACGAACGACTGCGGGAACCCCAGCGCCGCCACCCCCGCCTCGATCGCCGGTGACTCCACCTTCGCCAGCCCGACCACGGCCACGAGCGCGACCAGCAGCAGGCCCAGGCTGAACAGCGCGGTGCGCGTGGTCGTCGGCGTCGCGTGGGTGCTTTCCTCGACCACGGCGCCGTCACGGCCCACGGGCAGGAAGAAATCGCGGTGGCGCACGGTCTGCGTGACCACGAAGAGCCCGTAGAGGATCAGCGACGCCAGCGCCGCGAACGTCAGCTGCGCGGGCGAGAACTCCGGGCCGCTGCGAGACGTGGTGAAGGTGGGCAGCACGAGGCTGAGGGTGGCCAGCGTCGCGACGGTCGCCAGCGCGGAGCCGGTGCCCTCGGCGTTGAACACGGCGGTCTTGCGCCGCCACGCGCCCACGAGCAGCGACAGGCCGAAGATGCCGTTGCACGTGATCATCACGGCGGCGAACACGGTGTCACGCGCGAGTGAAGCCGTTTGCGGCCCGCCGGACACCATCAGCGTGACGATCAGCGCCACCTCGATCACCGTCACGGCCACTGCCAGCACCAGCGACCCGAACGGCTCGCCGACCCGGTGCGCGACCACCTCCGCGTGGTGCACCGCCGCCAGCACCGCGGCCGCGAGCACCACCGCGACGAGGATCACCGGCACCGTCGCGAGCACCCGCCCCCACGTCGCCGCGAGCACGACCACCGCGACCACGGGGGCGATCGTGGTCCAGCGCAACCAGGGAGAACCCGTCCGGGAAGCCATGTAACGCAGCTTCGCAGATCACGCCGCCGGACGCCCTCGCAGCGCGCCGGACCGGGGACCAGGTAACCGTCGGCGAGATCGGACCGGCGCAAGTGCCGCTCGCTCGCGATCCTGTGGGTGCCGCAGGTGCTCCCACAGCGACGCCGGCCGGGTTTCGCGCGCTGACGCGGGGGTTATCCCGGCCCGGTAAGGGTGAGCCGGCGGCGGTTCACCGGCGAAGCGAGGAAGCGGGGGACAACCGCATGCGCATCGGCTACACCTTGATGACCGAACAGGCCGGGCCGAAGGCCCTGGTCGCCCACGCGGCCGCGGCCGAGCGGGCCGGATTCGACTTCGAGGTCTGCAGCGACCACTTCTCGCCGTGGCTCGTCGAGCAGGGGCACGCGCCATACGCGTGGAGTGTGCTCGGCGCGGTGGCCCAGGTGACCGAGCGGGTGGACCTGATGACGTTCGTGACCTGCCCGATCATGCGCTACCACCCGGCCGTGGTCGCGCAGAAGGCCGCGACGATCCAGCTGCTGTCCGACGACCGGTTCACCCTCGGTCTGGGGGCGGGCGAGAACCTCAACGAGCACGTGGTCGGCCAGGGCTGGCCGCCGGTGAACGTGCGCCACGACATGCTCGCCGAGGCCGTGCAGATCATCGGCGGCCTCTTCGACGGCGGGTCGTTCAGCTACGAGGGCAAGCACTTCCGCGTGGACTCGGCGAAGCTGTGGGACCTTTCGCCCGCACGCGTGCCGGTGGGGATCGCGGTGTCCGGCAAGCAGTCGGTGCACCGCTTCGCCGCCCAGGCCGACGTGATGATCGCCGTGGAGCCGGACCCCGCGCTGTGCGGCGAGTGGGACGCGACGCGCCTCGGCCCGCCCACCCGCAAGGTCGCCCAGCTGCCGTTGTGCTGGGATCCCGATCGGGAAGCCGCGATCCGCCGGGCGCACGAGCAGTTCCGGTGGTTCAGCGGCGGGTGGAAGGTCAACTCCGAGCTGCCGGGCCCGGCCGGGTTCGCGGGTGCCACGCAGTTCGTGCGCCAGGACGACGTCGCCGCCGGCATCCCGTGCGGCCCGGACATCGGCCCGATCCGCGACGCCGTGCAGCAGTTCGCCGACTCCGGTTTCACCGACCTCGCGCTGATCCAGATCGGCGGGGATCGGCAGGACGAGTTCCTGGCGTTCGCGGAGCGAGAACTGCTGCCGGCGTTGCGGGAGTAGGCGTCACAGCGCCGGCCGGTGCAGCGCCGGCAGGTTCTCCAGCGCCGTGCGCAAAGCCGCCACCACCCGCGGGTGGCCGAGCGGCAGCGGTGCCGGGAGGCGGTCGCTTTCGCTGCTGTGCGCCAGGAGGTCGACGTCGATGCCGGCGTCTCGCAGGACGGCGACCTCGTTGCCGTGGTCGGCCAGCCAGGTTTCGTCGGCGGTGCCCGCGTCGCCGGGGCTCACCACCCCCTCCGCGGCCGGGTCGACGAGCAGGACCGACCGCACGTGGTCACGGTATTCGTTCGCGAGCCGCAGGGCTTCGCCGGCGAACGGGCCGCTGGCGACGACGTCGACGGGGCGCGGCTCGGACAGGGCCGAAGCGGCTTCGCGGGCCGCGCCGTCGACGGGCAACCGGCACCAGACGATCTCGTACTCGTCGGTGAGCGGGCGCCACGTGGACGGCAGACCGTCGTGGTTGGCTTCTCCCGCTGGGTCGAGCACGAGCAGGCGCCGGGCGCCGCGCGGGCCCGCGGTGACGAGTGCCGGGCCCCGGGCGCGGACCGGGTCGACAGCCGGATTCTCGGACATGGGGAACTCCTTTCGTCCGTTCACGCGGGTACCCGCCGCGGGTGGTGAAAAACCGGCCGATTTCCGCGCGGCCCGCCGGGGTATCCGGCGGGCATGAGCCGAAGTCGCGGAAAGGTCGAGGTCACGGCCAGGGTCCGGCTCGAAGGGCCCGGGGACCTCGCGAGGGAGTACACGCCAGGCGTCGCCGAAGTGGCCGAGCGGGTCGCCGCCGACCCGGCCGCGTTGACACGGGAAACGGTGAAGGCCAACTCCGTCGCGATCGTGTCGGACGGGTCGGCGCTGCTCGGTCTCGGCGACCGCGGCCCGGCCGCCGCGCTGCCCGTGATGGAGGGCAAAGCCGCGTTGCTCAAGCGGTTCGCCGACGTCGACGCGTGGCCGATCTGCCCGGTCAGCCGGGATCCGGACGACCTGGTGCGCACCGTGAAGGACCTCGCGACGTCGTTCGGCGCGATCAACCTCGAGGACATCGCCGCGCCGCGCTGCTTCACCGTCGAACGCCGGCTGCACGACGAGCTCGACATCCCCGTGTTCCACGACGACCAGCACGGCACCGCGGTGGTCGTGCTCGCCGCGCTGCACAACGCGCTGAAGCTGACCGACCGGGAACCCGGCGGCACGTCCGTGGTCATCTCCGGCGCGGGCGCGGCGGGCAGCGCCACCGCCCGGCTGCTGCGCCAAGGCGGGTACGAGCGGATCACCGTCTGCGACAGCCAAGGTGTGCTGCATCCCGGTCGTGATCTGGTCGGCGAGAAACGGTGGCTGGCGGAGAACACCAACGCAGACGGGTCCGTTGAAGGCAGCCTGCGTGACGCGCTCTCCGGCGCCGACGTCTTCCTCGGCGTCAGCGCTGGTGGCCTGCTCGGCGAGGACGACGTGGCCGCGATGGCCGGGCGCGCGATCGTGTTCGCGCTGGCCAACCCCGACCCCGAGATCGACCCGGAGCTCGCGGCCAAGCACGCGGAAGTCGTGGCGACCGGGCGCAGCGATCACCCGAACCAGATCAACAACGTCCTGGTCTTCCCGGGTGTCTTCCGCGGCCTGCTCGACTCCGGTGCGTCACGGGTCACGAGCCCGATGCTGCTCGCCGCGGCCCGTGCGCTGGCCGATGTGGTCGCCGACGACCTCTCGCCGCAGCACATCGTCCCGACCGCCTTCGACGACGGTGTGGTGGAAGCGGTCGCGGGTGCGGTGACCGGGGCGGCGGAACGGGACTGACAGCGCGGACAGGAACTGGGCGCGGGGAACGAGTCCGCTCGTTCCCCGCGCCCAGTTGTGCTCCGGCTGGTGCGGGCACACCCCGCCGGCCACCCGCACCCTCCGGGATCAGGGGTGGCGCAGGAGCGCGGCGAACCCGCCCGGGAGGTCGAGCCGCTCGTCCATCACCACCACGTCCGCGCCGACGGCCACGGCCGCGAACGGCAGGGCCTCGTCGGCCCGGTGTGCCGCTGGTCGCTCGGCGCCGAGCGCGGCCAGCCGGGGTGTGGCCATGCCGACCTGCGTGGGTTCGCGGCCGGTCAGCACCTCGGCGTCGCCGGGGTCGCCGACCAGCAGGGTTTCGACGTTCGACTCCGACAACGCCGCCGTGACCGCCTCCAGGCCGCTGACGGCGAGACCGGAACCGCGCCCGACCTCGGCACGGAAGCGTTCGGCCAGGTCGTCGAGCTCAGCGAGGTGCCGGCCGGCCAGCAGCTCGCGGATGTGCTCGTCGAGCTCGGCCCGGTCGGCGCCGGCCGCGCGGCCTCCGGCGCCGGACTCCTGCGTGATCGCGCGCACGGGTTCCGGCAGCAGATTCAGCAGTTCGGCCCGGGCCTGCACCTCGCCGGCGAGCACGACGAGGTGCGCGCGGGTCCGCTGCACGGTCCTCGCGATGTGCTCGGCTACGTCCTCGAGGTTGTGCCGCACGGCTTCTTCGGCCCGGTTCTGCAGGTTCCGGTGCGCCGGGCCGCCGCCGCGCACCTTGTGCACGTCGTCTTCGGGGCCCTGCACGGTTTCGGTGCGGGCGGTGCCGTCGGCCTGGTGCACCTCGACGTCGGCGCCATGGCGATCGACGAGCACCACGACGTAAGCGGACGCGTCCTGCGTGTGCGTGACCACGGGCAAGAAGTACGGCAGGTCGGAGTAGCGTGCCTCCTGCGTGGCCGGCGGCCCGGCGAGGCGGCGGTCGGCCACGATCTCGCCGTGCGCGGCGATGAGGCTCCGGCCGGCCGGGCCGACAGGCGGGGGCGAGTCCTCGATCGCGGCCACGATCGCGTCGACGGTGTCCGGGTCGGCGTCCTGCTCGGACAGGGCCGCGCAGATCTCCTTCAACCGCAGGCGAAGCTGTTTCGCGGCGGTTTCGCTGTCGTGCGACTCGTCGACGTGGACCGAGGCGAACGGTCCGGTGGCGGTCGTGAGTGGACGCAGATCGCTGGTGTCCACAAGCGACTCCTTTCGGTGGTGCGGTCAGGACCGGGTGGGCAGGAGCTCCTGCACCTTCGTCTTGAGGCCCTGGGCGACCAGGTGCCAAGCGTGGGGGTCGCCCTTGAGCACGGCTTCGGTCATGGACTTGAGCTGGTCGAACGTCGCGTGCGGCGGGATCGGCGGCACCTCGGGGTCGCAGCGCACGTCGAGCACCGTCGGCACGTCGGCGCTCAGTGCCGCGGTCCAGGCGTCGCCCAGGTGCTCGGGGTCGTCGACGGCGATGCCGCCCAGCCCGATGCCGCGGGCGAAGTCCGCATAGGACACTTCGGGCAGGGACTGCGACGGCTCGAACTTCGGCGCGCCGCCCATCGCGCGCAGCTCCCAGGTCACTTGGTTAAGGTCGCCGTTGTGGAACACGCAGATCACGCACCGCTGGTCGGTCCACAGTTCGCGGTAGCGGGCGACGGTGAGCAGTTCGGCGAGGCCGTTCATCTGCATGGCACCGTCGCCGACGAGCGCGATCACCGGCCGGTCGGGGTGGGCGAACTTGGCGCCGATCGCGTACGGGACACCAGGGCCCATCGTCGCCAGTGTCCCCGAGAGCGAAGCGCGGACCCGGCCGCGGATCCGAAGGTTGCGGGCGTACCAGTTGGCTGTCGAACCGGAGTCGGCGGTCACGACGGCGTCTTCGGGCAGCCGCTCGGACAGCTCGTGGACGATGCGCATCGGGTTGATGGGGTCCGCCGCCAGCATCGCCTGGCTGGTCACGGTGTCCGTCCACTCGGTCACGTTCTTCTCGATCCGCTCGCGCCAGCCGCGGTCGGTTTTGCGTTCCAGCAAGGGGATGAGGCGTGCCAAAGTGGACTTGGCGTCGCCGAGGAGAGTGACCTCGGTGGGGTAGCGCAAGCCGAGGAAACGCGCGTCGAGGTCGATCTGCACCGCGCGCGCCTGGCCGAAGGACGGCAGGAACTGGCTGTAGGGGAAGCCGGAGCCGATGATCAGCAGTGTGTCGCAGTCGTTCATGAGCTCGTAGCTCGGGCGGGTGCCGAGCAGGCCGATCGCGCCGGTGACGTAAGGCAGGTCGTCAGGCAGCACGTCCTTGCCCAGCAACGCTTTCGCCACGCCGGCGCCGGTCAGTTCGGCGACCTCGCGCACCTCGGTGACGGCGTTGCGCGCGCCCTGGCCGATCAGGATCGCGACCTTCTCGCCCGCGTTGAGCACGTCGGCGGCCTCCGCCAGGTCTTCGTCAGGCGGGACGACTTTCGCCCGCGGATGCGCCGGCGGGCTGGAGGGCACGTGCTTGAACTCGTGCTCGGGCGGCGTATACGGCAGCTCCTGCACGTCGGCCGGGATGATCACGGCCGTCGGCGCGCGCTGGGCGAGCGCGGTGCGGATCGCGCGGTCGAGGGCGTTGGGCAGTTGCTCGGGCACGTTGACCTCGACGAGGTACTCGCTCGCGACGTCCTTGAACAGCGCCTGCAGATCGACTTCCTGCTGGTAGCTGCCGCCCATGGCGCTGCGCGCGGTCTGGCCGACGATGGCCACCACGGGCACGTGGTCGAGCTTGGCGTCGTAGAGGCCGTTCAGCAGGTGGATCGCGCCCGGACCGGACGTCGCCGCGCACACGCCGACGCGGCCGCTGAACTTCGCGTACCCGACCGCCTCGAACGCGGCCATCTCCTCGTGCCGAGCCTGCACGAACCGCGGCTCGTTCCCCGCCGCCCCGAACGCCGCGACGAGACCGTTGATCCCGTCGCCGGGATACCCGAACACCTGCTCCACGTCCCATTCGCGCAGCCTCTGCACCACGTGGTCCGCAACGGTTGTGGTCATGCGGACCGGGTACCGCGGGGTTCGCGCGGGCAAACATGCTCAGTCCTCGTGGGACTTCCGGCGCAGGATCAGCCGCAGTACGATGATCAACCCGAGTACACCCGCGAAGACCGGCACGGGGTTGGCGCGCACGGTTTCGGCGCCCTGGCGGAACTTCTTGGCCGCCGGCTCGCCGACGACCTTGCCCACCTTCGTCTCGGCCTGGTCCAGGCGCTGGTCGACGCCCTGCTTGATTTTCGGGCGCACGTCGAGCTTCTGCTCCAGGTCCTCGAGCGTCTGCGCGAGCTCGGCGCGCGTGGCGTCTCGATCGACGCGGACTTCTTCCGGGGTCTCGCGGTTCACGAGCGCACCTCCTGCTTCACGACCTCGACGTCCTTGCGCACACCCTCGATGGCTTCCTCCGGTACCGGTGGCGTCGCGTGCTTGATCTGCGCGCGCCCGACGAGCGCGGCGATCCCGGCGATGAGGAACAGCACCCCGGCCACCACGAGCGCCGCCGCCCAGCCCGGCAGCACCAGTGCGAGCGCCATGATCGCGGCCGCCACCACCGCCCCGCCTCCGAACACGGCGATCAGCCCCGCGGCCCCGAACAGCCCGGCGCCGACCCCCATGCGCGTGCCTTTCCGCTGCAACTCGAGCACGCCGAGCCGGATCTCGTCGCGCACCAGGCGCTTCACCTGGTCGGTGAGGTCGGAGACGAGCTCTCCGAACGATCGTTCGTGCGCCGGAACCGGCTGGATCTCTTCGGTCACCACTACACCTCCATCATTGCGTCCACCCCGGCCCGCGTCCGCCGGGGTGATCTCCGGGTTCCCGCTTCGGCGGCGACTCAACCGGATGACCACCCGCAGGGTGATTGGCCGGGCACGGCGGGGGTAACCCGGCGGCGAGGAGGTGTTTCCATGTCCGACTACCACCACAGCGCCGCCGTCGATCTGCCGGCGGACGAGCTGTTCGCCTACCTGCGGGAGCCGCGGAACCTGCCGCACTACTTCACGCAGATGCAGGAAGCCGAGCCGGAGGGCGGCGAGCGGGTCCACGTCGAGGCGGAGATCCACGGCGAACACGTCGAGGGCGAGGCCTGGCTGAAGGTCGACGAAGGCAACCGCACCTTGTCGTGGGGCTCGCAGGGCCCGCACGACTACCAGGGCGAGCTGAGCATCGACGACGCCGGGCCCGCGTCGAGCCGCGTGAATGTGACGCTGCGCAGCGTCCGCGACGGCTCGGCCGACGAGATCCAGCGCGGCCTGGAGGAGACGGTCGCGGCACTGGCGCACACCGCCGTCGCCGACTCGGACGTCGAACAGAGCCGCCGCGAGGGCGGTTGGACCGGCGGCTGACTTCCGGCGCCCGCGAGAGCATCACAGCCCACAACGCACGGACGCCGCTGCCAGGATCCTGGCAGCGGCGTCCGTACGTTGTGGTCACGGGAGGTCTTCACGAGTCCGCGGCGGGTCGGGGTCGGCCTCTTCCAGGTTGCGCTGGGCGGCCTCGGTGGCATCGTCGGGGCGCTCCTCGGCCAGGCGCGCGGCCAGCGGACGCCGCTCGGCTTCCTCGCGCGGCGTTGTGCCGTACCTGTCCACGCCGCTCCACCGCTCGGGCGGATCCATGCCCGCCTCGAGCGGATCGGTCTGCAGCTCGTCCTCGTCGAGATCCTCGGCGGCGCTGAGGGCGGCCGCGTCGGTTTCGACGGCGTCGGGGCGGTCGGGTTCGCTCACAGGAACCTCCTTCGGTGTCGATGGAGTCCGGACGCGTGGGTCAGCGGGAGTCGACCTGCACGAGCGCGGCGGCGAGCCGGGCGAGGTCCGCACCCGCCACGAGCCCGGCGAGTTTCGCGGAGTCGGTCGGCAAGCCGGCCTTCCCAGCTCCTGACAGGGCCCGCTTGTCGAAGTACGGGCGCACCCACGGCCACACGGCCTGCACCTCCTGGCAGAAGATCTGCGCGCCGGTCGGCCCGATGCGCGGGAACTCGGTGAGCAGCTTCTCCAGCCGCGGTACGGATCCGTCGGCGGCGCGGGCGAGCTCGCGCAGGTCGTCGTGGTAGCGCTCCTGCAGCAGCTCCGCGCTCGTGAGCAGGTATCGCGCGGTGCTCTCGTCGTAGCGGGTGTAGTGGGCGCGCCCGAGCGCGTGGACGCGATCGAGCCACTCCGAGCCGCGCAGGGCCTTCGGGGTGCGCCACCCCGCGTGCCACAGCTCCTCGGCCGCCGCGACGGCGATGTCGCTGCCGATGCGCGCGGACAGCAGGGTGGTGAGCACCAGCAGCTGGTACAGCGGTTTCGGTTTGTCGGCCAGCGTGATGCCGGCCCGCTCGGCGTAGGTGGTGCCGTGCTCGGCGAGCAGTTCGTCGACCTCACTCATGCGTCCCCCCGCGAACTTGGCGCGACGGGGTCGCCACGGCGTTGATCGTGGCGGCCACGAGGTCGGGCTCGGCGACGGTCACCGTCAGCCCGGGGTGGCGCAGCAGCCCGAACGGCTCGATCCCCGCCACCGGCTCGTGGAAGCGGATGCAGACGCCTTGCCGGGTGCTCGTGCCGAGAGTCAGTCCCCGGTCGGCCAGGGACAGCCGCGCGCCGAGGGCGCGAAACGCGCTGAACGGCCCGGTGACCTCCGCGCTCGCGAGGTTGTGCAGCGGCGTGGCGACGAGCCAGGGCCCGAGACGCACCCGCAGCCCCTCGGTGTCGAGCGCGAGGCCGTCCCGGTCACGGCGAAGCCGGCGCAACCACGCGGGCAGCACGAAGCGGGCCCACATCCGGTGGTGGACGACGGTCGTGGTGCCGATTCCTGCCGACGGCATGGCGCCCCTCCTCGCTCAGTGGGCTGATCGTTGCGGTTACCCGGTGGCGCGCCGGGGAAACCGGCCGGCTGTCAGCGCCGGGGCAGCACGCAGAACTCGTTGTCCTCCGGGTCGGCGAGGATGATCCAGTGGTCGTCTTCCGGGTCGGCGAGGACCTTGGCGCCGAGGGTCACCAGACGTTCGACCTCGTCGCGCTGTTCGACGGTTTCGGGGGCGATGTCGAGGTGCAGCCGGTTCTTCACGGTCTTGCCCTCGGGCACGGGCTGGAACAGCAGCGACGGCCGCCCCGGTCCCTTGAGCTCGACGTAGGTGAGGCCGTGGTGGTCGGTCCAGCGTTCGGTGTCCGGGTAGCCCAGGGCCTCGCGCCAGAACTCGGCGAGGGCCTCGGCGTTGCGGCAGTCGACGGCGACGGCGATCAGCGCGCTGCTCACGAGCGGCTCCTTCGGCAGGCGAGAGTCCACAGAGGACAAGCCGATCCCGCCGACGGGCGCGTCGACGGGATCGGCTTGTGCTCAGCGGCCCAGCGCGTTCTGCAGTTCCTTTTTCGTCATGCTCGAACGGCCCTTGATGTTGCGTTGCCTGGCCTCGTTGTAGAGCTGTTCCTTGGTCGGGCCGCCCGGCCCGAGGCGCTTTCCACTGCGGTGCCCGCCGCGCTCCTGGGGGCTCTTGCCACGCAGCGAGGTCTTGCTGGCCGTTCGTGACTCACCGGCTCGGGCGCGGTTCTTGTTCACCGTCCGGGCGGCGATCTCCTCGGCTCGGGACTCACTGGCGCCGCGGTCTTCCTGCTGCGCCTTGATGTGTTTGTACTGACGTTCGCGCTTCGCGTTCCAGGCTTCCTGCGGCACGACTCCTCCTTCGCTCGTGACCTGCGGATACCCGTTGCGGCCGGGGCGAAACGACGATCACGAACCCGACTGGGGATCGGTGTCGTCGTGCGGGTCGCGGGACGTGCCCTGCTCGCCGCGGATGGTTTCACGCTCCTCTTCGGGCGTGTCGCCGTAGGCGTCGCGCCCGTCGCGCTTCTCGGGGTCGCTCATGGTCGAGTCCTCCTGCTGGTCCGCGGAGTCCGCTGTCCCGGAGCTCATCGGGTCGGGCCGGGAATCGCGCACCTCCTGGGCAGCGTCCTTGGCCTCGCTGATCGCGTGGCGTACTTCGTCGAGCTGCTCGTCCAGCTGTTTCTCGTCGGCTGTCATCGGTGGCTCCCTTCCCCCGGGCCGGATACCACCGGACGCCGGCGGCGAAACCGCGCTCAGCTCTGCGGCGGGGGCGCGACGTCGCCACGCCATTCGCCGGTCGTGCGGCCGTCGCGGTGTTCGATGAAGGTCTTGAACCGCTGCATGTCGGCTTTCACCCGCCGGTCGAGGATCCCGAGCTTGTCGGCGGCGTTCTCGGCGAAACCGTCGGGGTCGAGGTCCATCTGGGCGGTGACGCGCGTGGTCTTGTCGTCGAGCCGGTGGAACGTGATCACACCGGCGTGCGTCGGCCCGGAATCCGATGCCCACGCCACCCGCTCGTCCGGGTGCTGCTCGGTGATCGTCGCGTCGAACTCCCGCGTGACGCCGCCCAGCGCGATCTTCCAGTGCGTGTGCGTCGCGTCGACCTGCTTGACTTCCTCGACGCCTTCCATGAAGCGCGGGAACGACTCGAACTGCGTCCACTGCCCATACGCGGCGGACACCGGCGCGTGCACGTCGACGAACTCGGTGATGGTGCTCATGGCGAGAACTCCCTTCGTCGTGTTCGTTCTCCTGCCGCTTACCCGGCTGTGAGGGATCGAAACCGGTGACAACAACCCTTTTCGATCACCGTCGAAAGCGTGCGGTCAGTGCGAACCCGCGGCCACCAGCTTCGCGGTGATCGGTTCCAGCTCGGTGACCAGCTGGTCGAGCTCGGCGGGCGGCAGCGCCGCGTAGGGTGCGGCGGCGAGCTCGTCGGTGAGGTTTTCGATGCGCTGCTTGGTTTCGCATCCGGCGTCGGTGAAGCGGCCTTCGGCGTCCACGAGCCCGCGCTCGCGCAGCCCGGCCATGACCTCGGCCAGCCGCTCCTTCGGCAGGTGGTGGATGCGCCCGAACGACTCCGGCGGGTGGATGCCGTACTCCAGCGCGGACAGCACGTGGGCCTCCGTACCGCCGATGCCGGCGCAGAGAAGCGCGGCGACGTGGCCGTCGGAGCGGTGTTCGCGCAGCATGTTCGCCGAGTGCCACAGCCGGGCGACCGGGTCGCTCGGCACCGGGGTGGTGCGCAACCCGGCGTACATCACCCGTCCGGCCGTCGGCGCGCTCGTGGCGGCCTTGGTGGTCAGGTCCGCGGCGCGCACCAGGCCGGGGGAGCCGGCCAGGTCGGCACCGAGGATCCGCCGGAGGGCCGCCGCGCTGCCCCGCTCCCGGGCGGCGAACGAAGCCTCGGGCGGGATCGTCTCCCACGCACTCGGGATGTGCCGCGCGACCTCGCCCTCGGCGAAGCTGTAGAACGCCGCGTGCACGACCTCCGCCGGCACCCGTCCCAACGACGCGGCCCGGCTGGCGAAGTAGCCGTCCCAGTAGGTGCGGTGACCGAGCGTGGCCTGCTCCTCGTTGCTCTCGTCGGCGAGGTAGGTGACCAGGCAGATCGGCTCCAGGAGCTCGAACATGCGGCGAGCGGTGTGCGTCATGCCCCGGATGATGCCAGCGGTGAGCCCGCTGGTGGGGCGTGCTCGCCGGACCACTCGCTCATCGGTGCGACGGCGAGTGGTCGGCGTGCCAGGACAACAGGATGTCCAGGGCGTCGCGGGAAGGGGTGCCGGGCTCGGCGGTGAGGACCATGAGGCGCTGGCCGCAGCCGTCGGGGCTGAGCCAGGTGTCGCAGTCGAGGGTGAGATCGCCGACGAGGGGGGTGGCGGTAGTGCTTCGTGCCGAAACCCGCGCTGGTCACGCGGTGCTCGGCCCACCACGTGCGGAAGTCGGCGTCGCGCACGGAGAGTTCGCCGACCAGGCGCGCCAGGTCCGGGTCTTCGGCATCGGCGGCGGCTTCCATCCGCAGGGCGGACACGGCCACGCGCGCGTCGTGCTGCCAGTGGGGGTGCAGGGCGCGGAACGCGGGCTCGGTGAACATGAGGTGCACGTAGTTGCGCCGCGCGGGCGGGAGCCGGGCGAAGTCGACGTAGAGGGAGGTCGCCGCGGTGTTCCACGCGAGGATGTCCAAGCGTTTGCCGAGGACGAGGGCCGGGGTGCCGGTGAGCTGGTCGAGCAGGCGGCGCAGGGCCGGGCGCACGCGTTGGCCGCCGCGGCGCCGGCGCGGGCGGGCGTCGGCCTTGCCGGCGAGGTCGTAGAGGTAGGTCTGCTGGTCGTCGTCGAGGCGCAGCGCTTGGGCGAGCGTGGCCAGGACGGTCGCCGACGCCTGCACGCGGCCCTGCTCCAAGCGCGTGTAGTACTCGACGCTGATCGCCGCCAGGCGGGCGACCTCCGTGCGGCGCAGCCCCGCGACCTTGCGCCGGCCGGTGTCGGGCAGGCCGACGTCGCCGGGAGTCAGCTGGGCGCGGCGCGCCTTGAGGAAGTCGCCGAGCCGCGGCGGAGTGGTCATGTCCTCCATTCTGCGCATTCTGCGCCCGAATGGCCGCCGGCAAGAGGGCCAGGATCCTGGCCACCCTGAAACCGGTCTCTGGTGGCCGGCCGACGGCGGCCCGATCGTGGAGCCAGGCCCCGGTGAAAGGCCGGACCAGGAAAGGAATCTCCCGTGACCAGGATCGACGTCACCTTCGACAGCTCCGGCATCCGGATCGCCGGGCACCTGCACTCGCCCGACTCGGCCGACGGCCCGCGCCCGGCCGTGATCGTCGGCCACCCCGGCAGCGGGGTGAAGGAACAGGCCGCGGGCCGCTACGCCGCACGCCTGGCCGAACACGGCTTCGTGGCACTCGCGTTCGACGCCGCCCACCAGGGCGACAGCGGCGGCGAGCCACGCGGCCTGGAGGATCCCGCCCAGCGCGTCGAGGACTTCAAGGCGGCCGTGTCGTTCCTGACCACCCGGTCCGAAGTGGACGCTGCCCGCCTCGGCCACCTCGGCATCTGCGCGTCCGGCGGTTACGTGCTCGCGGCCACCGGCGCGGACTCCCGTGTGAAGGCCGTGGCCACCGTGAGCGCCGCCGACATCTCCCGCCAGTTCCGCTTCGGCGCCGACGGTTCACAGGATCCCGCGGTCTTCCAGGGAATGCTGGCCGCCGCCGCGCACGCCCGCACCGCGGCGGCCGCCGGCGAGAAGCCGGCGCCGCTGACGTTGTTCCCCGACACCGTCGAGCAGGCGCGCGCCCTCGGCCAGGAGCACGGCGCCGAGGGCTTCGAGTACTACCGCACCGCCCGCGGCCACCACCCGCGCTCGGCCGAGTTCTTCCACTGGACGAGCATCGACCGGTTCGCTTCGTTCGACACGTTCGTCGCCGTGCCCCTCATCGGCTCTCGCCCGCTGCTGATGATCGTGGGTTCGCACGCGGTCACCGCGTGGATGAGCATCGAGGCGTTCCAGAAGGCCACGGGTCCCAAGGAGCTGTACCACGTGGCGGGTGCGAGCCACGTCGATCTGTACGACAAGGAGGAGTACGTGGGGCCGGCTGTGGAGAAGCTCGCGGCTTTCTTCAGCGAGAGCCTCCGACGCGAGTGGGTGTCCGGTCGGTGAGTGCAGGCGTCGCGTTCAGCCGCGCGGGTCGGCGATCCACAGCGCGGCCAGGGCGCCCACGGCGACGACCGGAATCCAGATCGTGCCCGGGACGCTCGGCGACGCCCAGCAGGCGCGCGAGGGCGCCACGGAGCTGGCGAACTCGGGCCTTGCCGGTCACTCTCGCCGGCCCCCGTGCGTAGCGCCTGTTCTTCGCTCCACCTGTGTGGCTCTGTCCGCGACAGCCGACCTCAACTCTCGACGGCCCGCGCGACCCGCGCGGCGACCTCTACGGCGGTGAGGTGCGTGGTGTCGACGACTTCAGCCTCGGCGTGCAACCACGCCCGGGCTGCCTCGGCGTAGGGCTCCAGATACTTGAGGCGGAACGGGGACGGGATGGGGTGCTCGCCCACGATGCGCCCGCGCAGCGTCGCCTGGTCGGCGTGCAGGACGAAGTGCCGCACGGGAATGCCGTGCTGAGCGAGGCCCGTGCGGATCTCGCGCCAGTACTCCTCGACCAGGACGGTCATGGGGATCACCAGCGTGCCACCGGCGTAGTCCAGGACCCGAGCGGCCGTCTCGACGACCAACGGTCGCCACGGCGGCCAGTGCTGGAAGTTGTCGGTTTCGGGCAGCCCTGGGCTGATGTCCATGAGCGTCTCGCCGACCTTCTCGGCGTCGAACACCCGCGAATCAGGCAACAGCGGTTGCAGGAGAGCACTGGTCGTCGTCTTGCCGGCGCCATGGGTGCCGTTCAGCCAAACGATCACTCGCGACACAGTAGCGTGTCGGCTGGGGAATCGAGTGAACATCGACTCGCGGCATCGAACACGCTCGGCCGATGTCCTCCACCGTCTCCTCCGAAAGAAATGGGCACGCACGTTCTGCCGCTCTCCCGGCTAAGTTGGGGCGTGTGGTCAACGCACAAGACCGTCCACACACCGGTTGGCTACGACGGCGCCATCGCTTTGTGGCGACATGAAACTCAGCCTCACCACGCACCTGGTCCGGCTCGGCGCGAGGCAGTATCGCGTTGTCCAACCACGACCCATTACCCCGCACGCGACACTGCGGGATGCGCACACGTGCTTCCACCTGCGCGTGGACCAGGCAACAGCACGGCAGTTCGCCGGCCTCTGGGAACTGGCGGCCCGATCACCGCACTTGATCCTCCACTTGCCCCTTCGACGCAACGCTCTGGACGCCGAGTCGGACTGGCAAGCTGACCTGCCCGCGTTGGATTTGGTCCTCGTTCACCACTCCCAGCAACTACGGCCCTCGTCGTGGCCGCGGATCCGCCGAAGCCTCGGCCCGGGTCGCGCCCAGACCGTCGACGTGCCCGACGAAGCAGTGCAGGCCCGCTTCGATCAGGAGTATCCCCAGCTCCGGTACCGCGACAACCGGGATCGCTTCGTGCATCACCTGCAGTCCTGCGCACGGGCCTTCCGCGGGACGAAGAAGCAACCGTCGGACTCTGCAGCGTGTGCCGGGGAACCGAAACCCGCCACCGTGTCGGGGCCGCCCCGAAAGGCTCGAAGGTCCGGCACGTCATCGGGTTCTCCGCGGACGCAATCCTCGACCGCACGACTACCGTCGGTTTCGCCAGGGCCACCACCCCGATCTACCCGCTGGCCGACCTGGCCCGCCGAAACGGGCGCGGTGAGCGCGTTCACGGCGTGCAACTTCGGTGAGCCAGCTAGGCTGCGGCCATGCCGTTCGAGGGCAGGTCCATGTGGCCCGGGATGTGGAGGGCTCTGGCGGCCGCGGTGGTGCTCGGTGGTCGACCTCGGCACCGCGTGACGGCGTCGCGCGGGGTGATGGTGGCGCGGTTCATCGTGACGGCCGGCGTTGTGGCGTGGTGCCTCTTTGCGGCGGTGAGTTTCCCGCCGGCCAGGTGGGGTCCTACGCCTGTGCTGGGGCTGGCGATGGCGGCTGCTGCCGCCGTCCCGGTTGTGGTGTCGGAGGTCAGTCCGTTGTGGGCCTGGCGCGGTGTGATCGTGTTGGCGGCGGTTTCGCCGTGGGTGTATCCCGACCTGGCCCTCCAGTGGGGCTGGGCCTGGACGCCGAGTTTGGGTGGGGCGGCGTTGGTGGTGCTGTACCGGGTCGGTGTCAGCTGTCGCGGCGCCGTGGTGGGCTGGGTGTTCGCGTTGAGCGCGGTGGTGGCGGTGGTGCTGCCGGTCCAGGCGTTGCATCACGCCGTGGTCATGACGGGTGGTATCGCAGCCGCATTGGCGTCGGGGCACGTCGTGGGGCTGTGGCGTCGTGCCGAGCGCGAGCGCGCCGAGCAGCAACGTCGCCGCGCCCAGCAGGAGAAACGGGCCGCCACGCTCGCCGAACGCAACGCCATCGCCCGGGAGTTGCACGACGTGGTCGCCCATCACATGTCGGTGCTGGCGTTGCGCTGCGATTCCGCGCGCTACCGGTTCCCGGAATTGTCCAAGGAATTGTGCGAGGAATTCGCCGCGCTGCACACCACGGCCCGCGACGGCCTTGCCGAGATGCGACGGCTGTTGCGGGTTCTCCGCTCCACCACGGATGAAGTGGAAATCGAGCCGCAACCCACGGCCAACGAGATCACGGCGATGGTGGAGCGGATCCGTGACAGTGGTATCGAGGTCGTGTTCCGTCAGGATGGCGATCTCGAAGGGGCGCCCGCGGGGGTAGCGTTGTCGGTGTACCGGATCTTGCAGGAGGCGTTGAGCAACGCCGTGCGCCACGCACCCGGCTCCGCAGTGTCGGTGGAGATCACCGACGCCGAGGTGGGGCTGCGGCTGGTGGTGTGCAACGAGATCACGGCCAAGGTACGGGACGACGGCGCCGGGGCCGGGCATGGACTGGTGGGGATGCGGGAACGGGCCGTGATGCTGGGCGGCACACTGGAGGCCGGGCCGGATGCGACCGGGAGATTCGTGGTCACCGCGAGTCTGCCGATCGAGAAGGGGTGAGGGGTCATCGCTGCCGAGTCGCTGCGGGTGCTGATAGTCGATGACCAGACCATGGTGCGGCAGAGTTTCCGAGCTGTCCTCTCGGCGCAATCCGATATGACGGTCGTCGGCGAGGCCGCGGACGGCGCGCAGGCCGTCGCCATCTGCGCCGAGCTCGCGCCTGATGTGGTGCTGATGGACGTACGGATGCCGGGTATGGACGGTTTGGAAGCCACCCGTCGCATCCTTGACGGCGCTGGGGACCGCCCGCGAGTGCTGATGTTGACCACGTTCGACGTCGACGAGTACGTCTACGCCGCCTTGCGCGCAGGGGCCAGTGGCTTTCTGCTCAAGGACGCTCCGGTGGACGACATGATCAACGCGGTTCGCCTGGTGGCCGGCGGGAACGCCCTGTTCGCTCCGACGGTCACCCGCCGGCTCGTCGCCGAGATCGCCGCGCAAGGCCCAGGAAGCCAACCCCTACCCGGGTTGGGGCGCGTGGATCAGCTCACCGGCCGGGAGACCGAGGTGCTGCGATTGGTCGCCCAGGGCCTGTCCAACGCCGAGATCGCGCAACGCCTGGTCATCGTCGAGCAGACCGCGAAGTCCCACGTCAGCCGTGTGCTCACCAAGCTCGGCGCGCGGGACCGCGCCCAAGCCGTTGTCATCGCCTACGAGTGCGGACTCGTCTCACCTCACCGGTGACCCGCCACAGCGGAACAGAGTGTTGCCTCTGCTCTGCTCAACCCTGAACAGCTGCTCAACCCTGAACAGCTGCTCGACCCTGAACAACGGGCGGGTACGACTGCCGTACCGGCCCGCGCGGTCACCACTACGCGGGTAGCACTCCAAGACGCCACTGTGAGGCGACGACCACCTCTGCAGCTCTGGCTAGGTTCGGCCAGCATGACCACGACGCACCGCACGACAGCCGGGAACACTCACGCGGTGAGATATGCGCCGCTGGCGCTCGCCGGGGCGCTGGCGGCGATGTCGGTAGCGTCGTGGGTGATGGGCCGGCCGCTGGGGATCGACGTGTCGGTGTACCGGGCAGGCGCTCTCGCGGTCGTCCACGGTGACCCGCTGTACGGGTGGTTGCCGCTACCGGAGTGGTCGCCGGAGCCGCTGCCGTTCCTCTACCCGCCGTTCGCGGCGCTGCTGCTCCTGCCGTTGGCCGCGTTGCCCGTCCAGCTCGCGTGGGGGTGTATGGCGGTGGCCTCCGCGTTCGCCCTCTCGAGGGTGCTGCGGTTGATCACCAACGCCCGGATGGCGCCATCCGGGTTCGCAGTGCTGTTGGTCGCGGTGCTGTGCCTGCAACCGGTCTGGCGCACTCTGGGACTGGGCCAGGTGAACATCGTGTTGATGGCTCTGGTCACCGTCGACGTGCTCGCCCTGCGTGGCTCGCGCGCGGGAGGCGTGCTGATCGGGTTGGCCGCGGCCGTGAAGCTCACCCCGTTGTTCTTCATCCTGCATCTGCTGGTCACCGGCCGGGTACGCGAAGCGCTCCGGGCAGTGTCGGTGTTCGCGGCTGCCACCGCGGTGGGCGCGGCGGTATTGCCAGGTGATTCATTTCGGTACTGGACATCCCAGCTGTTCGGCGGCTTCGTCACCGGACACCAGGTGTGGGCCGGCAACCAGTCCCTCGCCGGGCTCGCCCACCGCCTGGTTCCCAGCGGGGCCGCCGGGCTCGTCCACGTGGGTCTGGCCGTGTTGTGCACCGGCGTCGCACTCGGATTGGCGCGATACGTGGCCCGATACGGCGACCACCGGGCGGCCCTCCTGGTCTCGGCCACCTGCGCGCTCCTGATCAGCCCGATCTCCTGGACCGAGCATTGGGTGTGGGCCGCACCCGCTGTGGCCTACCTAGCGGCGTGCACCGACCTGCCGCATCGCATCCGCGCGACCGGGCTGCTCACCGTCGTGGGCGTGTTCACCGGCTGGTTCATCTACGTCGTCCCCAACGGTCAGAGACGCGAACTCACCTGGAACCTCAGCCAGCTCGCAGTAGGTGATGCATACGTGCTCGCGGGTATCGCCGTCATCGCACTCGTCGTTGCCGCCTCGCGGCAGCCGCTGCACCACTGTTGTCCAAGCACCTATGGCTTCCGACAGACCGTCGAGTTCAGGGCCGCGAGCGGCCCCTCCGCCCCTGAGGCGCACGCGCCGTGGCTACTCCCGGCCTGGTTTCACCCGCCCAGGCGGTCGCGACGTCCCCCGCGACATCGCGGTCACCGAAGCCGATCGAGCTGACCGCACAGCCACCAGCGTGGCGCTGGGGTCTATCCCGTGATCGGTGTTTCCGGCGGTTTGGTCAGTAGGTTTCGGCTCCCGGCCGGCGGTCACCGAACGTGATGGCGAACGCGTTGATGACTGGTTTCCACCGCGACACCGCCACACACACCGAGTCGAGCGGCCGGTTGGCCCAGTCCTGCATCTGCGCGATCACCTTGTCGGTGCTTCGCGAGATCGCTCCTTGCTCACCGACGCCCCGCAGATTTCGCCCAAGTGCGCGGAGATGTCCCCGGTGGTCATCCCTTTCGCGTACCACGACAGCACGATCTGATCTACATCCGTGATTCGGCGCTGCCGCTTCTTCACGATCTGGGGTTCGAACGTGCTTTCCCGATCCCGCGGCACCTCGATCCGCACTTCACCGGCGGCGTCCGAGACGACGGTCTTCGACCGGGCACCGTTCCGCACGTTGGTCGAGTCCCGGGCCGGATCTGCTTGATTCTCCTCATGCCCGAGGTGCTCTGTCATTTCCTCGTTCAGCGCCGTTTCCAGCACGTTCTTGGTGAACAGTCATCACTCACAGTGTCCATCCCGTCGGACCTCAGTCCGGCGTGTCGGGCCGGAAACACCGATCTCGGAACAGCCCCACTCGCGATGGTCGCGGCCGGTGGGATCGGAGGTCACGCGCTCCGGTCGCGGCCAGCCTGCGCGCCGGCGCCGTGACGTGTCGCGCCGTGCGGACCGTGCGCAGGGCATGCCGGGGGTCCTGGCGCAGCCGTACGGCTGGTGCGCCTGGCGACCGAGTTCAGCCGGAGGGCGTGGAATGGTGGAGCTGGTGCAGGGTACCGAGGTCGTGCCGATAGGTCTGCTCGTCGATCTCGCCGCGGGCGAACCGTTCGGCCAGTAGCTGTTCGGGGACAGGCGGTGGGATTTCGCGGTCGCGGGTCGCAGGCCGGCGGCTGAGAGCGCGGACGAGGGCCACGATCGCGACGATGACCAGGGCCCAGAACACCAGGTTGCCGATGGTCATGAGTGCGATGCCCCAGCCGCTCATGCCGTTGCCGTACCAGTACATCTTGGTGATCCCTTGTTCGTTCATGGCGGGACCGCATGGTTCGCGGCCCCGTCTGCTCCACGGAGCCGCGGCTCGGTTTGATCCGGCTCGTCGGCATCCCGTAGTGGGTACATCGCCATCGTGCCTGCCTGGGTATCGCGGTTCGATGGGCCAACGTCGCGCAGCGGCAGGTACAAAGTCCTCGTCGTCTGCGGTGAGCCGGACCTACTGTGCCCGTTGGGGAAGGGTCGCTGTGCCGGGTGTCGCCTCGTGCCGGTTGCGACGCCGTCAGCGGCTACTGTGGAGGTTATGGACACCACCCGTCGCCCGCTGCTGGTGCGCTGGCTGCTGATCGGGGTGGTGGCCCTCGGCGTGGTGCTGATGCATCATGCGCCGGCTCCGCATGAGGGTGCCCACCACAGCACGGCCGCGATGACGGTGCTGCAGGTGCACGCTGAGCCTGCGGCTGAGCCGATGCCGGATGAGGGCGGCATGGGCGCGATGCTGCACGAGTGCCTGGCGATTCTCGGGCAGGTGTTGGGTTCGGCGGTGCTGGTGTTGCTGGCGATCGCCGGGTGGCTGCAGTGGGTGCGGGCGCGGTGGTTGCTGGTGCCGGAGGCTGCGGCGCGCGGCCCGGACAGAGCACCCGGTGTGGGGGGTCGGTCGGTTCTTTCTTTGGTGTGTGTGTTGCGGCGGTGACAGGCGCGCGCCTTGGTGCGCCCGCTTTCACCTGTCATTGGCAACTTTCACCGAGAAGGATTTTTGAGCGTGTACAAAACAATTGTGGGTACCGGTATGGCCGTGCTGGCCGCCGGGCTGCTGCTGGCCGGCTGCGGTAGCGGCGACAACACCGGCCACCCGGGCATGACCGTGGGCACCAGCCCGAGGGCGTCCTCGTCGGCGCCTGCGGCGCACAACGACGCCGACGTGGCCTTCGCCCAGCAGATGATCCCGCATCACCGGCAGGCGGTGGCGATGGCGGCGATGGCCGTCTCGCAGGCCTCCAGCCCGCAGGTCAAGGACCTGGCGGGCCGGATCCAGCAGGCCCAGGACCCGGAGATCCAGCTGATGACGTCCTGGCTGACGCAGTGGGGTGCGGCTGCGTCGGGGTCGATGCCGGGGATGGACCACGGCTCGATGCCGGCGTCGTCGATGCCGGCCATGCCCGGGATGATGAGCGACGCGTACATGCAGAAGCTGCAGCAGGCTAGCGGCGCCGCGTTCGATCGGATGTTCCTGCAGATGATGGTGACCCATCACCAGGGCGCGGTGGCGATGGGGAAGACGGAACTGGCGAGCGGTTCGAGCCCGGATGCCAAGGCGCTGGCGCAGCGCATCATCGACTCGCAGACCGCCGAGATCGCCCAGATGCAGCAGATGCTGGGCCAGTCCTGACACCCCCGGTGAGGGCAGCCACCACTCGGCTGTCCTCACCGGTCGCTCGTCGAACGCGCGCCGGACACGCGCCGACATGCAGGACGACAAGCACACGGTTCACCAACCAAATCCCCTGGTGCCAGGTACCCCTGTGGGGTATAAACGTGGATGCCCGGCCATGAGGTCGGGCGGTGAAGGCCGGGCAGGCGCCGATGCGGTGCGCGAAGCCGGGTACGAGCTTGGCCGGCTGAGTGCCGCGGCTGCGCCGGGCAGTCGGTGCCGCACCACGTTTGCGACCCGCCGGACGAACCGGCCGGCGCAGACCATCCGGCGGATGCTTGCCGCACCGATTTCCGTGGTCGCGGCCGTCCTCGCTCCAGCCGCGCCGCGTGACCTGCCACGGAAGGAGAGGCCATGAAGTACGACTTGAGTATCACCGTCAACTTGCGCTGCAGGAAGGCCGTCGGCGCCGTGCGCGCGGCCCTGGAGGAGCAAGGCTCCGGCGTGCTGACGGAGATCGACGTCAAGGCGACGATGCACGAGAAGCTCGACGTCGACATGGAGCCCTACGTCATCCTCGGCGCGTGCAACCCGCCGCTGGCGCACCGCGCGCTGGGGACTGACCGGATGATCGGTCTGCTGCTGCCGTCCAATGTCGTGGTCCGCGCGGACGGGGACGAACGCAGCCTGGTCCAACCCCTGGACCGGGCCGGCGCATCCGAGCAGCCTTGGGAACGCTGACCGGGTCCTGACCGCCGACACCGTCGTCGGTCGCAAGACCTTGCGGACGCCGCCGGTGCGCCGCTGAAAACATCCCAGGCTTCGAACGCGAAGAAGGTGGCAGTGATGCGTGACCACATCGGCCACACCGGCCGCGGCGCGGACACCGCGACGGTGGTCCTGGACGTCCGAGGACTGCTGCGAGCGTCGGAACAGGGCGTGGTCGACGCCCGGTTGCGGCGGCAACAGGGCGTGGCGGATGTCGAGGTCAACCCGGTCGCCCAGGCCGCGACGGTGACGTTCGATCCCGCCCGTACATCGGTGGCGACCTTGCGGCAATGGGTGCTCGAGTGCGGCTACCACTGCGCCGGGCAGTCGGTGCCGAACCACGTGTGCGACCCGCTGGACGAACCGGCCGGCCGCGACGGTGCGGAGGCAGCTGCCGAGCACGCCCACGCCGCGCCGCCGCAGCCCTCGCCGCATGAGGCGATGGGGCACGGCGGGCATGGCGGGGTGTCGATGGACTCGATGGTCGCGGACATGCGCAACCGGTTCCTGGTCGCTTTGGTGTTCTCGATTCCGATCCTGCTGTGGTCGCCGATCGGGTCGGCGGTGTTTGGGCTTCAGCTGCCGGTGCCGTTCGCGTGGCGCGAAGATGCGTGGACGCTGCTGCTGAGCTTGCCGGTGATCGGCTACTCCTGCTGGATCTTCTTCGCCGGCGCAGTGCGGGCGCTGCGGGGCCGGACGCTGGACATGATGGTGCTCGTCGCTGTGGCGGTGAGCACGGGCTGGCTGTATTCGCTGGTCGTGACCCTGACCGGCGGCGGCGAAGTCTTCTACGAAGCGGCCACTGTTTTGGCCACGTTCGTGCTGCTCGGGCACTGGTTCGAGATGCGCGCCCGCGGCGGGGCCAACGACGCCATCCGCGCCCTGCTGGACCTCGCGCCACCGAAGGCGGTCGTGCTGCGCGACGGGGCGGAGATCGAGATCCCCACCGCCGAGGTGGTGGCCGGTGACCTGCTACTCGTGCGACCCGGGGCCAAGATCGCCGTCGACGGACTCGTCGAGCACGGCGCGAGCGAGGTGGACGAGTCGATGGTCACCGGGGAGAGCCTGCCCGCCCACAAGGCCCCGGGCAGCACGGTGATCGGGGCGACCATCAACGCCAACGGCACCCTGCGGGTGCGCGCCACCAAGGTCGGTGCCGACACCGCGCTGGCCCAGATCGTCGCCCTCGTGCAGGAGGCGCAGAACTCGAAAGCCCCGGGCCAGCGGCTGGCCGACCGGGCGGCGTTCTGGCTGGTGTTCGTCGCCTTGCTCGGCGGGGCCGCGACGCTGGCGGTCTGGCTGGCCACCGGCAGCGCGTTCTCGGTGGCGATCCTGTTCGCCATCACCGTCGTGGTGATCACCTGCCCGGACGCGCTCGGCCTGGCCACCCCGACTGCGATCATGGTCGGGACCGGCCTGGGCGCCAAGCGGGGCGTGCTGGTCAAAAACGCGATGGCGCTGGAAATCTCGGCCCGGATCGACGTGGTGGTCATGGACAAGACCGGCACCCTGACCCAGGGCATCCCCGAGGTCACCGACGTGCTGATCGCCGCCTACGGCTCCGCCGGCGACGAGCGGGAGCTGCTGCGGCTGGTGGCCGCGGTCGAGCGCGAATCCGAGCATCCGCTGGGCGAGGCGATCGTGCGTGAGGCCGAGCGCCGCGGCATCGAGGCCGCCGGCGCGGCCGGGTTCGAGAACGTGCCCGGCCACGGCGCGATCGCGCAGGTCGACGGGCATCGGGTGGTGGTCGGCAGCCGGCGCCTGCTCGATCGTGAAGGCATCGAGCTGGGCGAAGTGGACCAGCGCCGGGCGGAGCTGGCCGCGACCGGGCGCACCGCGGTGCTGGCTGCCATCGACGGTGTCGCAGCCGGGGTGGTCGGTGTCGCCGACGCACCCCGCGCCACCTCGGCCGCGGCCGTGGCCGAACTGCACGCACTCGGGGTCGAGGTCGTGATGCTCACCGGCGACAACGAGGCCACCGCCGAACGGATCGCCCACCAGCTCGGGATCGACACCGTGATCGCCGAGGTCCTGCCCGGTGACAAAGCCGCCACGATCGCCCGGCTACAGGCGGCCGGGCGCCGGGTCGCGATGGTCGGCGACGGCGTCAACGACGCCCCCGCCCTGGCCCAGGCCGACCTCGGCATCGCCATCGGCGCGGGCACCGACGTCGCGATCGACACCGCCGACGTCGTGCTCATGCGCTCCGACCCGCTCGACGTGCCCACCGCCCTGCGTATCGGCCGGGGCACGCTGCGCAAGATGCGCCAGAACCTCGGCTGGGCCATCGGCTACAACGCGATCGCCCTGCCCATCGCCGCCGGCGTGTTCGACCCCGCCTTCGGCCTCGTGCTCCGCCCGGAAATCGCCGCACTGACCATGTCCGGCTCCAGCCTCATCGTCGCCGTCAACGCCCTGACCCTCAAAGGACTCCGACTACCGCGCGCGGACACGGCCAGGGCCGCGGGGCACCTGGAGCCGGCCTTCGCCGCACGGAAGTCCTCAGTGGACAGCGAACGCGCTCACAGCGCGGGAGCTGGCCGCCGCCGTAGCCGCTGATGACAACTGCCGTGCACGGCAAGTGACAACCAGCGTGCACAGCACCATCGAAACATCGACGTCACAAGCCAGTCGGTGTCAACAGCCGCGCGCCGGCACACAGCCCGCCGGGTTCTCGCATATCGAGGTCGCCCCCGGTCGGCCGACTACGCGCGACAGAAGGTTTCTGTACCTGTTGCTGCCCCAGCCCGTGGGCGAGGCTGCGCTGCTCGGGTGACCGAGGCTGCGGGTCGGTTCCGATGCCTCGTCGTCGGCCGCGGTTTGGGTTCGCGTGCCTCGGCCTGACGCAGGTTTACCCGTATGGGGCCCGCTTGGCTGGTCCGCAAGTGGTCCACGCTTGCTCGTCCTGTGGATCAGCAACGCAAGCTGTTCGTGATCAATGAACAGGGCCCTTGAGCAGCGCTTTCGCTGTTCAAGGGCCCTGCTTTTCGTCCGGTCGGGCTGACAGGATTTGAACCTGCGACCCCTTGACCCCCAGGACGTGGGAGTTGGGGTATTCGCAGCTCAGGGTGCGTGCGGGTGATCAACTGGCGTTCCTGAAACGCCTGGTCGTTCGTCGCCGTGCATGACGTGTGGTCCCCACGTGGTCCCCAGCGTCGAACCTGGTCATGGGTGCGCCGGTTGTCTTCTTGCCCCCGAGCAGTGGCCGACACGCGGAGGCAGCCTGGCCCCTTCTTCCTCGTCCCTGCCGCCCCTAGCGTCGGATTGGCGCCGTCAAGGGTGAGCGCAGCTCATCGCGTCAGCGACGCCGCAGGCGCCCTTGATGGCGTCGATCCGCCGTTAGACGATCACCGACGAGGGAGCGGCCTCCGAGGCCCCGACGGACGGCAGTAACGCCAGCGTCGCTTTGAGCGTTCTACGCCTCATGTGGATCTCTGCGTCCCGTGTCCGCCTGGGGTGGCGCGCCCACCCCACCGCACCTCCGGCGGCCCGCCCCGCGGCCGGCGGCCGAAGCGGAGCGGCAGGCCGTCCGTGCCGCTTGCGGGCGGGGCCGCCGTGCATGCGGTGACCTGCGCGCCGCCCCAGGCGGCGCCTTGATCCTATAGAGCCAAATTCGGCAATAGTTGTCTCACAAGCCTGCGAGGACGGAAATTGAGCAAGGTTCATGTGCGCCATATCAAGGCCGCACTGGTTCGCGACTTCGATAACCTGATTGACATGTCGGACTATGCTAATGCTGGCGAAGAGCAGCGCGGCAAGGCATTTTGCACGCGATCTCTGGCTGCCTTTGCATTGCAAAGATTCGCGGATATTGATCAGGTGCAAGCCGCGCAATCCGTAGTTGACGGAAGTAATGACAACGGAATTGACGCGATCTACATCGATCAGACAAACTCGAAAGTCATATTAGTTCAGTCAAAATGGGACACCAATGGAACGGCAACCATAGGTCTAGGTGACTCGCGGAATTTTGTCGCTGGTTTTAAGGACCTTACCGATGAACGGTTTGAGAGGTTCAATGATAAGATCGGTCGCCAAAAGGATGTAATCAGTGAAGCTCTCGGCGACCCTAGTGTCCGCTTTGTATTGGTCGTCGCAACCACGGGCGGCAGTACGCTAAATCCTGCGGTTCAACTCGTCTTTGATGACACGCTTGATGAGCTCAACAACCCGATCCCTTTGGTTGACTTCCAAGTTCTAGGGTTGACTGAGTTTCACGCGCTAGTTTCGGAGGGTGTAGACGGCGGATCGATAGACTTAACGGCCACGGTAGAACATTGGGGAACAATTACCGAGCCTTATGAAGCATTCTATGGCGTAGTCGACGCGAAAACAGTGGGCGATTGGTATGCGCGCCATGGCGATAGTCTATTCGCGCAGAATATTCGCGGGTCACTAGGGGTCACAGGGGTCAACAACAACCTTCGTGAGACTCTTGCTGAGCAGCCTGATCACTTCTGGTACTTCAACAACGGAATTACCGTACTGTGTCAGAAAATCGAGAAGTCGGCCCGCGGTGCCACGACGCGCAACTATGGAGAGTTTTCTCTTTTTGGTGCCAGTGTAGTAAACGGCGCACAGACGGTGGCGAGTATTCACAGAGCTTTGAAGGACTCGGATGCTGCCGAGGGTGCGCGAGTGTGGATTCGACTCATTTCCCTGGAGGCTTGCCCACCTGAGTTTGCCAAGGAAGTAACACGAGCTACTAATACTCAAAACTCGGTCGAAGCTAGCGACTTTGTGGCGCTAGATCCAGAGCAGGCACGATTGCGCGTGGAAATGCTACTTTCGTGCAGTAAAATTTACGCAATCAAACGAGGTGACGAATCGCCAGATCAAGCTATGGGATGCACCGTTTATGAAGCTACCGTTGCGCTCGCATGTGCATACCCAGACCCGTCACTTGCCGTACTTGCCAAGAGTGCCGTGGGTCGACTCTGGGAGTCAACGGAGAGGCCGCCGTACAAGTCGCTCTTCAATTCGAGCGTCAGTGCATTCAAGATTTGGCGTACTGTAGAAGTGTTGCGGTCAGTTGACTCTGCGCTGAACACGCTTCGCTACAATAAGGAGGGAAGGGAAAGGTCTATTGTGGTACAAGGCAATAGGATTGTCGCACATTTGGTGTTCCATATGATCGACATGAGCAAGGTGGATGATCCGGATCTTAACTGGTCAAGCGTTCTGAAAGGTGTATCAAGGCTTACCCATGTGATTGTCAATCTACTGACGGATCATGTTGAGTCAATGTACGCCAACAATTACATTACAAGTTTGTTCAAGAACGCGTCAAGATGTAAAGATTTGGTCGCCAAGACCATTAACGACCTGGAGAAGCCTCAATACCAAGAGTACCGCAAGCTTGGTGCATAAAGGCACAATCGAGCAGTGACGGCGTGAGCTTCGGTCGAGACCTTGTTAGGCTATAGCCATGCGTGGTGCGGGGGATCAGCTCAGCATCGGTGAACGGATCGCCTTCTACCGGCGGCGGCGTGGGCTGTCGCAGGCAGTGCTTGCTGACCTGGTGGGCCGCACTGAGGACTGGTTGAGCAAGATCGAGCGTGGTGAGCGGGATATCCGCAGGTTGGACATCCTTGCTGACCTCGCGCGGGCGCTCCGTGTGACGCTGGGTGACCTGCTCGGTGAACCGGTTCTGATGGAGGACAGGGAGAAGAACGACGACGTCCCGGCGATACGCGATGCCCTCATGGCGCCCCGCAGGCTTTCCCGGACGTTGTTTTCCTCCGCCTTGTCGCCCGAGTACATCGACCCGGCGCCCGTCGCTCAGTTGGTGGAAGGTGCCTGGTCGAGCTACCAAAACGGTGAGCTCGGCCGGGTCGTTGCGGCCCTGCCCGGGCTGATCAAGACGAGCCAAGCCATGGAAGCCGCGTCGGTCGATGATGCGGCTTACAAGCGCGCGTGTGCGGCGGTGTCCGCACGAGTCCACCACCTGGCGGCGACCACGCTCAGCAAGATCGGCGAGGCCGACCTCTCCTGGATTGCCGCCGAACGGGCGATGCAAGCCGCAGACGATGCAGATGACCCGCTGGTCCTGGCCTCGGCCGCCCGCTCGGGTACGCACGCGCTGCTGGCCGTGGGCAGGTTCGATGACGCGCTCGAACTCGGCGACGTCGCCGCGAAGTGGCTCGTCCCCCGGATGGCCGCCGGTGATCCAGCCGCGCTGAGCCTCTACGGGATGCTCTACCTCCGCACGGCCGTTGCCGCTGCCCGTCACCAGGACCGATCGACCGCGAATGACCTTCTCGCGAACGCCAGTCGGGCCGCGGAGCAACTCGGAGTGGACGCGAACCACTGGCAGACCGGTTTCGGACCGGCCAACGTCGAACTCCACCGGCTCTCTGCCGCCCTCGACCTGGGCGACGTCAGTCAGGTGATCGAGACCGCACCCCGGGTGAACGTCGATCACTTGCCGGTCGAGCGGCAGGTCACGCACCTGATCGACTTCGCGCGGGCGCTTAGCCTGCTCGCGAAGGATGACGACGCACTTCAGGTGCTCCTCGACGCGGAGACCAAGGCCCCGACGATCGTCCACCACAACACGATGGTCCGGGAGGTCGTACGGTCGATGTACCGCCGTGCCCCGGCCTCGGCGGGTAAGAAGTCCTCGGCGCTCTTGGCGCTGGCTGAGCGCTGCGGCGCGGTGAGGTAGGCGCATGACGTCGCGCGTTCTCGGGCTCGTCGGCTCGGGTGCTGGTGGGGTGGAAGACCTTCTTCCAAAGCTGATCCGTCCCGTTCAAGCCGCCGGCTGGACGGTAGCGGTCACCTTGACGCCGACGGCCGGCCAATGGCTGGCCGAGTCAGGCGCGCTGGCCGAGATCGAAGAAGCCACCGGCTACCCGGTGCGGGTCGAGGCCCGGTCTCCATCGCAGACCAGCCTGCACCCGGCGCCAGACTGCTACCTGGTGACGCCAGCGTCGGCCAATACCGTCGCGAAGCTCTCGCTCGGCATCGCTGACAATCAGGCGTTGACGCAGGTCAACGAGGCGATCGGGACCCGCAACCTGCCGGTCGTAGTCTTCCCCCGGGTGAACGCGGCGCACGCCCGGCAGCCGTTCTGGGACATGCACATCGAGAACCTCCGCCGCGTCGGCGTGCACCTGCTGTACGGCGACGACGTCTGGCCGCTGCACGAGCCGCGTAGCGCTCCCGGCCGGGAGCTGCCCTGGTCGGCGATGCTCGACGCGATCGAGAAGGCCCTCCCAGCCCGCCGTTAGTGCCGCAGCGGGTAACGGCTGACTGGTCCCGAGGCCGCACCGCCCCAAGTAACATCACGTGGTGATCTCAATGATCGTGAGCCGCGAGCTGCGGGGCGAAGTTGTGGCGAGGGCGGGGTGCGCGGTGCCGTGGGAGATCGCACTCGTCGGCATGAACCAAGCAGCGTTTCCCATGCTCGGTGCACTCGATCCATATGGTGATGCGGTTTTCAACCGCCTGCAGATCCCTGCGCTGCTGGAGGAGTTGGACAGGCTGCCCGTTGAGCGCGGGGGCGCGTGGGTCGCTGAGGCTCGGGCCTTGTGTGAGGTGGCGTTGCGAGAGCCGCACCACTACATCGTGTTTGTCGGCGACTGATCCCGAACCAGGCGGTGACTGCGCGCACGCTGGTCTGGCATCTCCGGACGGCGCCCCGAGATACCGACCCAGAGTCGAGACGCAGGATCGTCATGAGGGCTGTCCTCGACGCAGGTTAGAAGTCGTCCAGACCCTGCTCAAGCACACCCGGACAGTTTGTCCGGGTGATCTTCCCTGGCCGGGTGTCTCCTGATCTCAGCGCGCCAAACCGGACGCGCTGAAGCCGAGACATCGGGAGAGCACATGGGCATTCACGTGGTGATTCAGCCCCTCGTCGGATACGGCGCCGCCGTCGTGTCGCCTTCCCCGGGAGTTCGCCAGCTGGTGGCCGGGGGCGATGAAACCGCGATCATGATCCAGGTACCGGCTCGGATCGGCGGCCTGATGGACACCGCGCGGTTCGCGCGGAGCCTCGCCGTGGCCGCGAACGAGTTCGGTGAGTGGTGCGAGACGCAGGACCGCACTCGCACGTACTCCTCTCCGCTCGGCGCCCAGTGGGTTGAAGAGCGCGACTGAGCGCAATCCGAAAACACAGATGAGCAAAGGGAATTCAGCATGGCTATTGACAAGGGACACCGGTTCTGCATCGACTTCGACGACGCGTTTCCGCAGGGCTTGGTGATGGTGGGCGAGGTTTCGCCGGACAACGAATTCCAGTCGCGTGAAGACCGGTCCGCCGGTCGGCCGACGCGTCAGCGCATCGACGAGGTGACAGGCAAGCGGCAGTGGAAGGTGATGGTCACCGATCCTGCCGAGACGAAGGCGAAGCGTGCTTCGTTCGAGATCACGTTCCTCGCGGACGTTCAGCCGGTGCCGACGACGAGTGAGGTGCTTCCGGGTATGCGCCCGGTGGAGCTGGAGGGGCTCACCGCGGAACCGCGCGTGGCTGGGCAGGGCGAGTTCAAGTACCAGTCGTACGCGTTCCGCGCGATGGGCTTCAAGGCCAGTGCTTCCGCGTCGAAGCCGGCCCGGTCGGGGCAGCAGGAGCAGACGGCCAAGGCCGCGTGACGGCTCTGATGGTGACCAGGAAATCGGTGCGGGCGTGGGAGGACGCGTACCGCAAGTACGGGGCAGCGTCGGAGGTTGCCGCTCGCGCAAGCCGAGGTGGGAACGGGACGGCGTCGGTGATGGCACACGCCTCGTCAGCGGTCGCCTCGGCCTGGCGTGCGATCGCGGAGGACATGGAAGGCCTGACGTGGTGGATGTTGGCGGCGGTCGAGTCCGCGGCCGAGGCATTCGAGGACCAGGCACGGCATTGGCAGCAGCAGGAGGGAAACGGCGTTGACGTTCAACGCGACGTGGTCGCCCGGTCCGGAGGCGGTCGCGGGGGTGCACCAGAGTGGTTCGACGACACCGCCGGGTTTGGTGCTGTACCTGGACCCGGACAGTCTGGCGATTACCCCGCCGGCGGATCCGGCTCTGTGGCCGAGGTTCGCGGAGTTCCTTCGCCAGGTCCGCGACGGGGCGGAGCAGTTGGCGGCGGTCGTCGACGCCCGCGCGGGGCTGGTGCGTGATGGCGACGACGACTGAGCCTCAGACGCTCCAGGCCGCGCACAACGCCGCCACTGAGCGACGTCCCCCGGCGGACGCGAACCTCACCGCGTGGGTGGCGTTCCACCAGATGAACGCCCGCATGTACCGAGCGGTGGCCGACGTGGACCGGTGGCACCACCACGAAGCCATGTACTGGGTTGGCTACGAGGAACGGAAGGCGGGTGAAGCGTCGGCACGGCTCCAGGCGGAGAAGTCGCAAACCAACTAGTCGCATGTAGACGAAGAGAAGTCAAGAGAAGTAACGAAAAACGCACGCCGGGACGTGCGGCGATGAAGCACGTCCTCATGCGGTGTTCGTGATCCGTAAGGCGCAGAAGCGGAACCTGGCTACCAACCTTGCCGCTCCTGCGCTTGTCCACAACCAGCGGAAGTGAACAATGACAACGCTAAACGATGGCAAGAACCGTGCGCCAGCCGGGGTCACCCGAACGAAGTGCTTGTCCTGCAAGCGATTCGCGAAGCTCCTGCCCGGCGAGACGAAGTGGGCTGCCTGCCTCGGCGCGCTGCCGCTGGACCTCTCCGTGCGGCGAGGTGACCGGTGATGCACGTATCGGCTGGGTTCCTGATGGTCTCGGTGGCCGGCCTCGGACTTGGTGTCTGGGTGCTCCACAAGATCGGTCGCGCGCTGGCCTCGGTGGCTGAAGCTCTGGCGGCTGCCGCGATCGTGTTCGTGGCGCTGTGGTGGCTGTGCAAGGGCGCTTTCTGGTTGGTGGCTCAGGTGTTCAAGCGGTGGCGTACGAGTCTCACCGTGATCGGCGCTTACCTCTGGGTTGACGGGTTGGGGTGGGTTTCGCTGACCGCCACCCTCGGCGGCATCGCTGCTGTGCTCGGGCTGTGGCGGCTGGTTGACGTCGTCTCGTTCGATCAGCTGTGCTGGCGGTTTCTGCGCTCGTGGTGGGCTCGCTGGGCTGTGTACGGCCGCAAGCTCCCGAACTGGCTGCACGCCTGCGGGCTATCCGTGCGGGACGAGGCAATGCCGGTGGTGGTGAACGTCAACCTCGTTGGTCGGCGACGCTCCCTGTCGCGTTCGACGTCAACCCGGGCCGGTGTGCATCTGCCCAAGGTGCTCAAGGTGCGCTCGGGTCCGTCGTGGGACGAGGTGCGGGTTGAGCTTGTGGCCGGTCAGAAGCCGGAGGACTTCGACGAAGCGGCTCGGGCGTTGGCGGTGGCGCGGAAGGTCGCGCGGTGTCAGGTGCGGGAGCAGGCGCCCAACGTGGTGTCGATCGACTTCCAGCGCCGTGACCTGTTGAGCTCGGTTGTGCGGTCGCTGCCGGTGCCGGACCTGGTAGCGGTCGAACGGACGGGCGTGGACCTTCGCAAGGTCTGGTCGGGGCACACCGAGTACGGGACCGCCTGGCAAGTGCCGCTGCTTGGCTCCGGCGCGCACTGCCTCACGGCCGGCGCTTCGGGTGCGGGCAAGAACTCGGTGATGTGGTGCCCGCTGGTCTCTGCCGCCTCGGCGATCCGGTCCGGCGTGATCCGGATGTCGGGCATCGATCCCAAGGGCATGGAACTGGCCTACGGGCGTGGGATCTTCTCCCGCTACGCAGTCACCGGTGCGGAGGCCTTGGAGGTGCTGGACGGCCTGGTGGACGAAATGGAGTCGCGCAAGCGCGCCTTTGCCGGGCGAGTGCGGACGATCCCGGTTTCGACGGAGTACCCGTTGGAGCTGCTGGAGTTCGACGAGATCGCGGCGTTGACGAAGTACACCGACCGTAAGACGCGTGACGCGATCGTGGAACGGGTTGCGCTTCTGACCACCCAGGGTCGGGCGTTGGGCATGTCGGTCCGCGGCTACGTCCAGGAGCCGACGAAGGACACGGTGCCGGTCCGGGAGCTGTTCACACGGCGGGTGTGTCTGCGCGTGACGTCCAAGACGCACGTCGGGATGGTCCTCGGTGATGGCGCGTACGAGCGGGGTGCCTGGGCCAACCGCATCGGGGACTCCGAGGCCGGCGTGGGCTATGTGTGGGGCGAGGGCATTCGTGAGCCCCTGCGGGTGCGCGCGGGCTGGGTGTCGGACGAGACGGTCAAGGCGCTGGAGCACTACGTCACCAACGGCGGCATCGCTGACCTCGGTGCTCGCGGTCAGGGGGTGGCAGCGTGAATCAGCTGATGGTCTTCCTCGACGCCATTCGTGACCACCTCGACTTGCACCAGCTGCCGCCGGTCGCGTCTCTCGACGTCACGGCGTGGTCGAGGCCGATCACGGTGCAGCTCGACGTGGATGGGCTGCCCGAGGTCGCGCGTGCGCTGCTGGTCTGGGCGGAGACCCTCGACGACGTCACCGCGACCCTTTGGCGGACGTCGGAAGGTCGCTGGGTGCACCTGAGCGTCGCCGGCCGGACGCCGTGTGGGGTCCCGGTTCGTGTCTACGGCGTGGTTCCCTTCGAGCCCAGCGCGTTTCCGGACCTCCCGGCTGACGCCAAGCAACCGATGCAGGTCTCCCTTCTGCGGGACTGGATGCGGCCCGGGGAGGTGGCCGCGTGAGTGAGACACGCGCCGAGCGGATGCGGGCACCCCTCGCTGATGACGTCATCAAGGCGACGGCAGAGAAGCACGGGGTTTGCGTACGGCCGTTCACGATGGAGGTCGGAGACCAGGACACCGGGGAGATTCGCTACGTGCCGGTGCCGTGCGGGTCCACCGTGGAATCGGTGTGCCTGCCGTGTGCCCGCAAGGCCAAGGCGCTTCGGCAGGTGCAGTGTCGCGAGGGCTGGCACATGACCGAGGAACCCAACCTCACCTCGGAGCCGCCCACCGAAGACCAGACGGAGTTGCTGACCTTCCGCGCCGATCTGGTCGCCGCCTACCGTGACGTCGTCGATGAGGACGCGGCTGAGGCCGAGGGGCTGCGGGAAGAGATCCGGGGTGTGGATGAGGAACTTCGGCAACTCGGTGTCCGGGGCCGGCTGCCGTCCGTCGAGCTGCCCGCCAGGAAGGCGGTGAAACGGTCGACGAAGCGGCGGCAGGACTCTCCCAACCTGCCTAGCCGCAGGGTCGCCAAGACCACCGTTGGGCGTGAGTACGCAGGACGGTTCCGGCCATCGATGTTCGTCACGCTGACCTGCGACACCTATGGCCCGGTCCGCGGTGACGGCGCCCCGGCCAACCCTGCCGCCTACGACTACCGGCGGGCTGCTCGAGATGCGGTGCACTTCTCGGCGCTGGTCGATCGGTGGTGGCAGAACCTGCGGCGGGTCGTCGGCTGGGATGTGCAGTACTTCGCCACGGTCGAGCCGCAGAAGCGGACTGCGCCGCACCTGCACGCGGCGGTGCGGGGATCGGTGCCGCATGAGGTGATCCGGCAGGTCACGGAGGCGACGTATCACCAGGTCTGGTGGCCCAATCACGACGAAATCGTCTACACGGACCGGATGCCCACCTGGGACGGGCCGGAACGCGGGTTCGTTGACCCCGAGTCCCGCGAGCCGCTGCTGAGCTGGGACGACGCAGTGGACCAAGTCGAGGTGCCGGCGCATGTGGTGACCTTCGGGCGTCAGGTGCACTCCAAGGGGATCTTGGGTGGGAGCGACGAGGCTGGCCGCCACATCGGCTACCTCACGAAGTACCTGACCAAGTCGACCGGGGAAGTGGTTGAGGCCGACACCGCCGCTCTGGCCGATCATCACGACCGCCTGCACGCAGAGTTGGCCATCACCCCGTGCTCGCCTCGGTGTGCGGTGTGGCTGCTCTACGGGGTCCAGCCGAAGGGTGCGACTGGCAAGACCACCCCGAGGCATTGCAAGGGCCGGGCTCACCGGCGGACCACGCTCGGTTTGCCGGGCCGTCGCGTGCTGGTGTCGCGCAAATGGTCGGGCAAGACGCTCGTGGATCACAAGGCGGACCGGCGGGGGTTCGTCCTCGACGCGTTGGCCGCCGTCGGGATCGAGAAGCCACAGCCGGATCCGGCGCGGTTGGTCTGGCGCAAGGCCGACTCGGGCGACCCGCACGTGCCACCCCGGCCGCACCTCGTAATGCACGCGATCGCCGAACGCATCGCATGGAAGGCCGAATACGACCGGGCGCTACTTGCAGCCGCCGGGCCGCCGGAAACTTCGGCAACTCGTGCGGCAGCGTGAGAGAGGGGGACGAGATGGAGTTGCGGCTTGTGGATGGGCGGTGGTTCACCACGGAGGAACTCGGTGAGCTGTTGGGTGTTGACCCGTCGACTGTGCGGCGGTGGCGTACGTCTCGGCCGCCGCAAGGTCCGCCGTTCGTGCAACTGTCGGAGCGGGTGACGGTCTACAGCGCTGCCGACGTGGAGGCGTGGCTTCGCAGCAAGCGCATCGACCCCGGGGCGGTGGCCGCGTAATGGCCGGCGAGGTGATGCTCCCCATCGGTGTCTCGCTGTCGTCGGACGTCGAGTACCGACCCGGGCGAGCCAATCCGTACCGGGCCCGGGTGCGGTGGATCGACCCGGTGACCAAGAAGCGGCCGAGCAAGTCAGAGGCGTTCGCGGAGGAGGACGATGCCCGGGCGTGGATTCAGCGCATCGAGCGCGCGGCCGCGCAAGGCGTCGATCCGCTCACGGCCACCATGTCGCTGTCCGAGTACGGCGAGGCCAACATGCCGCTCGCGCTGCGCGGTCTGGAAGCCAAGACGACGGACCCGTACATGGCCGGCTGGCGTAAGCGCGTCGTGCCTTCTTTGGGTCATCTGCCGGTCAGCATGATCACGAATGGTGCCGTCGACCGTGCGGTTCACGCGTGGATCGCTGACGAGTGCGGCCGGTCGACGGTGAAGAACAGCATCGCGGTGCTCGTAAGGGTGATGGAACAGGCCGTCCGGGACGAGATCATCGACCGGAATCCGGCGCGGGTGACGGGGTGGCAACAGGAGTACAAGCGTGCCGAGGACGAGTTGGACGATCCGCGGTCTCTTGCGCTCCCGGACTGGTTTGCGCTGACTACCTTGGCCGATGCTTTGGTCGCGCGCTCGTCGGGCGAGTACGGCGGTTGGGGCGAGGTCGTGTTGTTCGCCGCGTCGACGGCTGCCCGGATCGGGGAAGTCTCGGGCTGCCGCGTGCGGGATATCGACACGAAGGAGTGGACTTGGACGGTCCGCCGCCAGACCACGCCGTCGCCTGGCGGCCTGGTGGACAAGGGCACGAAGGGCAAGAGGGCGCGGACGGTGCCGTTGATCGAGGACATTCGGGAGCTGGTCGAGCGCCGCATCGCCCTCGCCGATCGCGACCCGGACGGCCGGCTCTTCCGCGGCCCTCGCGGCGGCCGCATCACCACGGCAGTCCTTCGTGACGCAACGTCGTGGGACGAGGTGGTTTCGCAGCTCGGCTACGACCACCTGCGTCGCCACGACCTGCGGCACACGGGACTGACCTGGATGGCGGATGCTGGCGTGCCGGTCCATCACCTGCGAGAGATCGCAGGTCATGGGTCGTTGTCGACGACGCAACGATATCTCCACCCGGATCGGCGGTCGGTCTCTGATGCGGGCGAGTTGTTGACGAAGCACCTCAGGTCGCCGAGCCGTGCGCGACTGCGCGCAGTTTAGTCAGCTCGGTCGAAGCCGCCGTAAGGCCGTATCGGACCGAACCTCAAGGATTCCTCGAACCCGAGTCGTTTCGACGCTGGCACTATCGATTGCACTTGCAATTCTGTCGAGCACTGAAGCAGCCTTCCGTGCACTGCTTGTGAACCTTCTGGTCATGTTTGGTGAATCTGCCAAGATCGTGGAGAAATCACGGAGATTTTGAGAGGTATCATTGAATGTGGACTCAAGTTCCAACAATTTTACTATCGCGTCACGCGCTTCAATAACTTCTTCCATGCTCTGGACGAGAGCTTCTTTGGAGAGGGTATCAACTGCCGCCGAGTAGGTCGAAAGTACCTGCTCTAGTTTTGCGGCTTGAGGTGAAAGGGAAGCTGAATAGGAGTCGAGGTCTGCTGCTACCTGATTGGCAATCGCCGCGTTGGCTGAAGCTGATCTGTTGCCTAGTTGTTCCTGAGCTCTTCGCATCCTGCGCGTGTGCATTTCCACGAGTTCGCCGATTTCAACTGTCCTACTAGCGATCGGCCGAGTTGCTTCATTCAACTCGAACCCGAGGGTTTCCAGCTGTACCATTGCTTCCAGGTACCCTTGCTCCTCAGGCTCTTCCGGTGCATCCGTGGCTGGATTTTGAGGGGATTCAGCTCCGGCGCTGGTGAGGTTTATTGATTTAACTGGCGCGTCTTCGCGCAAGAATTCGGGTGCATAATCTTGAACTGGATTCCCGAACTCGGCATCGTTGGCCAGGAGTGCTGTGCCGATTGACTTTAGGGTTTCGCGTATCTTGGGTGCATCATCAAAGTGAGTCGAATACGAATTTGCTTTGTAAGTTCGAAGGTCGAAAGGAAGCTCGGAAATGTTTTGTGTTAATAGAACTACCCTGGCACCGAGAGCGTGTGCTAGTCCCACCTCGTACATGACGTTGCTGTTGAGGCCGGTTACGTCTGCCACCACCAAGTCGGCTCGGGCTATACCCAGGACAAACTCCTTCAGAATACTTTGCTGATTTAGGTCCGAATCGGCTCTTTTGACGCTAAAACCAGCCTCTTCCAAAGGTTGCTTTATTAAGTTTTCGAAGACGGATCGAAACTCCTCTGAAAATGGCATTAGCACAAAAGCAGTTGGAGTTTTTTGGCCAGACGGAGGTTGACCTTGATGATCCACTATTGCTCCCCAAAGCGGTCGTTTGACCTAAGGTCGTTTGAGGCGCGTCTCCCGTTACACCGGCCCGTACGGTTGGCGTTTAGCGGCCGGTTCGAAAGTCTTCAGATAGCTCCGCGGCTGGCCTGCACCAGCCACGGCCGTGCTGAGCTGGGCGCGGGGCATATCGGACGCTCCGGCGGACAGTCTGGTCCCCCGATGGTCCCCAAGCGATACTCCGGCATCCGTCTGCAAGATCCAGACGTTTGAATCAAAAAACCGCCTGACCTGGGCTTCCGCCCAAGCCAAGCGGCTCTTCTGTCCGGTCGGGCTGACAGGATTTGAACCTGCGACCCCTTGACCCCCAGTCAAGTGCGCTACCAAACTGCGCCACAGCCCGGACCCGTGCCTCGTGGAGTGGAGTGCTCCGTGAAGCTCGATGTAAGTACTGTAGCGGGTCGCAACCAGGGGATTGCGAGGAGGGTGCCATTTGCGCCCCCACCTGCGGAAACCGGGGCCACCGTGGGTGAACCCCCGGGCCTGGGAAACCACACGAGCCCCAGGGGTCACACGGGACGGCCGTGCCTCAGCGGCCCGTGAAGGTGGCCTTGCCGGGGCCGTCGGTGAGGAAGGACTTGACGGCGCCGCGCAGGTCGTCGGTGGTGAAGAGGGCGGCGGCGATGGCCGTGGTGTGGGCGTTGGCTTCGGGGACGCCGCCGTGTTCGAAGTGCGCCAGGATGCGCTTGGTGGCGGCGTGCGCGCGGGTCGGGCCGGTGGCCAGGTGGCCGGCGAAGGAGCGCGCGGCGGCGTCGAAGTCCTCGTCAGGCAGCACGCGGTTGACCACGTTCCAGCGTTCGAGCGTCTCGGCGGAGTAGGTGTCGCCGGTGAAGACGAACTCCTTGGCGCGGGCCACGCCGGCGCGGGCGGCCAGGCGCTGGGTGCCGCCCATGGTCGGGGTGAGGCCCACGACCTTCTCCACCAGGCCGAACTTCGCACTCTGCGCCGCCAGAAGCAGGTCGCACGCCATGGCGACTTCGAACGCCCACGTGAGGCACAGGCCGTGCGCGGCGAAGACCGTGGGGAACGGCAGGGCGGCGATGCGGTCGGGTACCTCGAGCAGACCGTCGAAGAAGACCTTCGCCTCGGCGGGTGAGCCCTGGGCGTCGAAGAGGGCGACGTCGACGCCGCCGCTGACCACGCGGCCCTCGGCGCGAATGAGGAGGGCGCGGGCGGGGTCGGTCTCCACCGACGCGATCGCGGTGAGCAGATCGTGTTGCAGGGACGTCGTGTAGAGGTTGAGCGGCGGTGCGTCGATCGTCAGTACCGCGAGGCCGTCGGAGCGGTCGAGCCGGGTCATGCCTTCTCCTCGTTGTCCAGCAGCTTGTCCCAGTACGCCTGCGCGGCCGGGCGCCACTCCACGTGCTTGCGGTGGAACAGCTCGCTCGCCTTGCGCCCGCTCCACTCGGCGGGCAGCAGCTCGGCCGGCAGCCGCGGGTCGAGGAACGGGAAGCGGCGCCACTCGTGCACGAGTTCGGTCTGCGCGCGCAGCACGGCGGGGTCGCCGGCCGGGCGCAGGCCGGTGAAGCGGTCGATGAAGTCCTCGTAACGATCGGTGAGCTCCGAGAGGTCCCACGACCGCTCGACCATGGTCTCCTGCTCACCGACCTCGCCGTACGCGGCGGTGAACGACATCGCCTGTGCGTCGAGCTGCAGCTCCGCCACGATCTGCTGCGCCTCGTGCTGCCGGCTCGGGTCGGGGCTCACCCACACGCCCGCCACGGGCGAGCCGAAACCCGCCCAGGTCAGCCGCGTGCGCAACCGGTGGCGCAGGTCGCGCTTGGCCTCGGGCACCGACACGATCAGCATCAGCCAGCGGCCCTCCCACGCGACCGCCTCGCGGCCGAACGCGTAGATCCGCTCGGCCCCCTCGGTGAGCAGCCGCCGGCCCGGCGGGGTGAGCGACCAGCGCACGCGCCGCCCGACGCGTTCGGACACCAGCCAGCCCTCGGCCGCCGAGCGCGCCAGTGCCTGGCGCGCCGACTTCTCCTCGATGTCGAGCATGCCCAGCGCTTCGACGAGCATGGACGTCCACACGGGACGGTCGCGGGGCAGCACGTACTCGCCCAGCACGGTCATCAACAGGGACCGGGCGCTCGCGTGGCTGACCTCGCGGCGCCTGCTGACCGTCGGCCGGGGCGCCGCCGCGCGGGGTTCCCGCTGCTTCGCCCGCTGGCCGAGCGTGACCGACGTGGCGGGTTCCGCCATCGCTTTCACCGACCTCACTGCTCGTGGTGGAGAACCTGGCCAGGCTACCCACGATGAGTGACTGCGACGACACTCGACACACTGGGAGCACGCGGGACGGCGCGGGCGGCACCCGTAGAATCACCGGTGAAATGAGCGCAACACTTGTCGCGAAGGGCCTGGCCGCCGGCCACGGCGACCGCATCCTGTTCTCCGGCCTCGACCTGGTCGTGGCCCCCGGCGACGTCGTCGGGCTCGTCGGCGTCAACGGCGCCGGCAAGTCCACGCTGCTGCGCACCCTCGCGGGCCTGCAGCCACCCGAGTCGGGGGAAATCCGGATCAACCCGCCGACGGCCACGGTGGGTCACCTCCCCCAGGAGCCCGAGCGCCGGCCGGGGGAGTCGGTGCGGCAGTTCCTCGCGCGCCGCACCGGGGTCGCCGACGCGCAGCGCGAGCTCGACGCCGCCACCGAAGCGCTGACCGAAGGCGCGCCCGGCGCCGACGACACGTACGCCACGGCGCTCGACCGCTGGCTCGCCCTCGGTGGCGCCGACCTCGACGACCGCGCCGGCGAGGTGGCGGCCGAACTGGGGCTGGCTGTGGACCTCGACCAGCCGATGGTGTCGCTCTCGGGTGGGCAGGCGGCGCGCGCCGGGCTCGCGTCGCTGCTGCTGAGCCGCTACGACATCTTCCTGCTCGACGAGCCCACCAACGACCTCGACCTCGACGGCCTGACCCGCCTCGAAAAGTTCGTCACCGGCCTGCGCGCCGGCACGGTGCTCGTGAGCCACGACCGCGAGTTCCTTGCCCGCACGGTGGACCGCGTCGTGGAGCTCGACCTGGCGCAGCAGCAGGTGAATTCCTACGGCGGCGGGTACGAGTCCTATTTGGAGGAACGCGCGGTCGCGCGGCGCCACGCGCGCGAGGACTACGAGGAGTACGCCACGACGAAGCAGGCGCTCGAGGAGCGCGGGCAGATGCAGCGTTCGTGGATGGAAAAGGGCGTGAAGAACGCGCGGCGCAAGCAGACCGACAACGACAAGGTCGGCCGCAAGTTCCGCAGCGAGGCCACGGAGAAGCAGGCGTCGAAAGCCCGCCAGACCGAGCGTCTGATCGAGCGGCTCGAGGTCGTGGAGGAACCGCGCAAGGAGTGGGAGCTGCGCATGGAGATCGCGGCGGCCCCCCGGGCGGGCGCGGTCGTCGCGACGCTGCGCGGTGCCGTCGTGCGGCGCGGCCCGTTCACGCTCGGTCCGGTCGACCTGCAGGTGGACTGGGCGGACAAGGTCGCCATCACCGGTGCCAATGGCGCGGGGAAGTCCACCCTGCTCGCCGCCCTGCTCGGCCGGTTGCCGCTCGACGAAGGCCACGCCACCCTCGGCTCCGGCGTCGTCGTCGGCGAGGTCGACCAGGCCCGCCGCCTGTTCCTCGGCGACGTGCCGCTGGCCGAGGCCTTCGCGCGCGAGGTGCCCGAACTGCCGGACGCCGACGTACGCACGCTGCTGGCGAAGTTCGGCCTGAAGGCAGCGCACGTGCTGCGGCCCGCGGCCACGCTGTCGCCGGGGGAACGGACGCGTGCGGCGCTGGCTTTGTTGCAGGCGCGCGGGGTGAACCTCCTCGTGCTGGACGAGCCCACGAACCACCTCGACCTGCCGGCGATCGAACAGCTCGAGTCCGCTTTGGACCGTTACTCCGGCACGCTGCTGCTGGTGACGCACGACCGGCGGATGCTTGACGCGGTGTCGGTGACGCGGCGGTTCGAGGTGGCGGACGGGAAGGTCACCGAAGCCTGAGGTTCGCGGGGCCGGCTGAAAGATCCGGCCGCGCCACTGGTGGACCGGCGCGGTGACGAACCGGGATCAGGTTGACGCCGTGGGTGCGCTCGCACCCGGCCGATGCGAGCGCGCGGTCGAGGTTCGGCAAGAGCAGCTCGGCCGCGCTGGTCGGAACGGCGTCGAATGCCCCGGGCACGGGGGGATGATCGGGTCCCGGTGAACGGCACCCGGGGTTTCCGGTTGTGCCGCCGGGGGCATGTCGGATGCGACGAGGAGCGGTCCGCGGGTGCACCGCCGTGGGGGAGCCCGAGGAGGGATCATGCGCAGGATCTTGCCCGCCGCGCTGGCGGCGCTGACGGTGGCGGCGGTGGCCGCGGTCCCGGCCGCCGCGGCGCGCCAGCCCGCGCTGCAGTGGGGTGGGTGTCCCGACCCGGTCCACGAAGCCGGTCTGCAGTGCACCCGGGTGACCGTGCCGCTGGACTACCGCAACCCGGCGGGGCGGAAGATCGAGATCGCCGTGTCGAGGCTGGCGAGTACTGCTCCTGCAAAACGCCGCGGCGTGCTGCTGCTCAATCCCGGCGGCCCCGGTCTGCCCGGTCTCTCGGTGCCGAATCTGCTGCCCTTCCCCCAGCAGGTCCGCGACAGCTACGACATCATCGGCTTCGATCCACGAGGGGTTGGGCAGAGCACCCCGGTGACCTGCGGGTTCACTGCGGAGCAGGGGAACCTCGCGGTCAACCCGCCGTATCCGCGGGACTCGGCGGAGGTGGCGAAGCAGGCCGTGGCCGCGAAGGCGTTCGCGGCGCAGTGCGCCGGTTCGCCGAGCGCGTCCGTGCTGCCGTTCGTCACCACGGCGAACACCGCCCGGGACATGGACCGGATCCGCGCCGCGCTGGGCGAGGACAGGATTTCCTACTACGGCACGTCGTACGGCACCTACCTGGGCGCGGTGTACACCACGCTCCACCCCGGCCGCAGCGACCGCATCGTGCTCGACAGCAGCCTTCCGCCGGAGGGTTACACCGTCGACGCCCTGCGGGACCAGGCTCTCGGGTTCCAGTTGCGGTTCCCGGACTTCGCGAGGTTCGCCGCCGCGCGCTCCGAGACCTACGGCCTCGGCAGCACACCCGCGGCGGTCACCGCGAAGTACTTCGTCCTCGCTGCGCGCCTCGACAAGACGCCGGCCCAAGGGCTCGACGGCACCACGTTCCGCGCCGCGACGGCCGGGCTGCTCCGGCAGGACAGCGAGTTCCCCGACCTGGCCGCGCTCTGGCACAGCGTCGACACCAACCAGCCCGACACCAACCAGCCCGACGCGCCCGGCAGCGCACCCGGCACCTACAACGACAACTTCCCCGCCAGTCACCTCGCGGTCGTCTGCAGCGACTCGCGGTGGCCCGCCTCGGTGCAGACGTACCAGCGCAACGTCGCCCTCGACCGGGTCCGCTACCCGATGTACGGGGCGTTCACCGCGAACATCCGCCCGTGCGCGTTCTGGCCGGCCTCGGCGGAGCCACCGGTGCGCATCACCGACCACGGCCCCTCCGACGTCCTGATCGTGGAAAACCTGCGCGACCCCGCAACGCCGTTGCCCGACGCCCTGCGGATGCAAGAAGCGCTCGGCCGGCGCGCCCGCATGGTCACCATCGACCAGGGCGGGCACACGGCCTACCTCGAAGCCGCGAACAAGTGCGGCAACGACACCGTGACCGACTACCTCGTCACCGGCGAGCGAGCCACCCACGGAGCGTTCTGCCCCGCCGAACCCTCCTGACCCCACGCTGGGCCGCGGAGCGCTTCGTTCACCGTCATCCGACTGCCGTAGACCGCAGCTCGCTGTCCGGAGTTCACTGTCCACTCACGACCACACTGATTCCACCGCTGTGGGGCGGCATTCTGTCGTGCCCGGTTCGAGTCAGCCGACTGCCCCGAGGCCCCGGACGACCGCAGCTGATCCGCGCAAACGCCGAAACCGGTCGAACGACTGCTCGGCTCGACCCGACGGCGCCGAACCCCGTGGCCATCTGACAGAAGCAGGCAGGCAGCGCGGCGGCGGATCCTGAGAACCCGCCGCGGGACGCGTGCTCGACCCGTATCGCGGCGATTTCAGCGGAGCGTCTGCTCCAGCGATCAAACCGTCGTGTGCCAAGGGAAGGTCCGCATGAACGATTTCTCCGCCGACGAGGCCGACACGATCGTGCTCGTCCACGGTCTCTGGGTGAACCCGCGTAGCTGGGAGGGGTGGAAACACCACTACGAAGCTCGCGGCTACCGGGTGCTCACGCCGGCCTGGCCGGGGCTCGACCGCGAGGTGGAGGAGCTTCGGCGTGACCCCGCGGGGATCGGGGGAGTCGGCCTTCGCGAGGTGGTCGACCACTACGAGTACGTCATCCGCGGGCTGGACCGGCCGCCGATCATCATGGGCCACTCGTTCGGCGGCACGGTCGTCCAGATCCTGCTCGACCGCGGGCTGGGCCGCGTCGGCGTCGCCATCGACTCGGCCGCGGTCAAGGGCGTCCTGCCGCTGCCGCTGTCGACCCTCAAGTCGACCTGGCCCGTCCTCGGGAATCCGGCCAACAAGAACAAGGCGGTCTCGCTGACGCCGGAGCAGTTCCACTACGCCGTGACCAACACGCTCACCGAGGACGAGTCCGCTGCGCGCTACGAGCGGTACGCCGTGCCGGGCTCGGCGCGCGTGCTCTTCCAGGGCGCGTTCGCCAACTTCAACCCCCGAGCCGCGACCCGGGTCGATTTCCGCAAGCACCAGGCCCCGCTCCTGTTCATCGCGGGGCAGGCCGACCACATCGTGCCGCCCAAGGTGAACAGGGCCAATTGGCGGCTCTCCCGCAAGTCCGCGGCCGTCACCGAGTACCACGAGTTCGCCGGGCGCTCGCACTTCATCATCGGGCAGGACGGTTGGCAGGAAGTCGCCGACTACGCGCTGAACTGGGCCGAGGAGCACGCCCCCGCCCGGGTGTGACATCGGCGGACCCACCACCACGAACCCCCGCAGGCGGACCTGTCTGCGGACAGCTGTGACAACTTCGGTCAACCAAGGAGAAACCGTGCCCAACCGTCGTGTTTTCCGCTCCGTCGTGCTCGGCGTGACCGGGATCGCCCTCGCCGCCGGCGTGACCACGCTCGCCTCGGCCGCGCCGTCCCACGAGAGCGCGCCCGCCGCGCTCTCGCACCCGGTCAAGGCTCCGAAACCGACGATCGTCCTCGTCAACGGAGCCTGGTCGGACTCGGCCAGTTGGGGCGGTGTGATCAAGCCCCTGCAGGCCGCCGGCTACCCGGTCGTCGCCCCGCCGACGGCCCTGCGCAGCCTCTCCGGGGATTCCGCGTTGCTGGCTTCCTACCTCAAGACCATCCAGGGCCCGATCGTCCTGGTCGGGCAGTCCTACGGCGGAGCCGTCATCACCGGTGCCGCCACGGGCAACCCCAACGTCAAGGCTCTGGTCTACATCTCGGCCTTCGAGCCGGACACGCATGAGAACGTCACGGCTCTGACCGGGCAATTCCCGGGCAGCCACATCAGCACCGATCCCACCGCGGTGCCTCCCACCGCCCTCAGCCCCGTCCCCTACCTCGCACCCGGCGACAAGCCCGAGATCGAGCTGTACGCGAAGGCGGCCCAGTACCGGGACCTGTTCTTCAGCAACCGCGTCTCCGTGGCCGCCGCCGCGGAACTCGCCGCCACGCAGAACCCCGTCGCCTCGACGGCCCTGGGCGAGCGCCTCGAAGGCGAGCCGGGTTGGAAGACGATCCCCTCGTGGACCCTCGTCTCCGACGCCGACCACTTGATTCCCCCGGCCGCCGAGCGCTTCATGGCCACCCGCGCCCACTCCCACATCGTCGAGGCCGACACCCCCCACGCCGCACAGGTGACCAACCCGGGGATCGTCGTCAACCTCATCGAACGGGCCGTCGCGGCCACCCGGTGAGGTGAACCGGTCGACACCGCCGGCCAATCCGGCGGTGTAGCCCCCGTACCGGCCGTAAACCGGCGGTAGGTCGGGGGGACCCCAACCGG